>NZ_JAMTDV010000071.1 GCF_023806565.1 Accumulibacter sp.
ACACCAGATGGAAATACGGCACCGGCAACAGCTCCTGGCGCCGTTTCGCCAGCCACTGCTCCTTGGCCCGGGTCTGGCACTGGGGGCAGTGGCGGTTGCGGCACGAGTGATACACGTGGCGGGTCACCCCGCAGCAGTCACAGGGTCTCGACGTGGCCACCGAGGACGGCGGTTCGACAGGCTTGAATCGCCCGCCAGACCTTGGCCCTGGCCGACGACAGGACGTGCTGGGCGAGGTACGCTGGCCCGTGCCGGCGGAAGACCTCGGCCAGGGTCACGGGTGCGAACTCAACCGAGCGGGGCGAGCAGCTCCAGGGGCGAGGTGTTGCCGGTCAGCGTCGAGCGGGCGAGATGGAGGTAGCGCGAGGTGGTCGACAGATGGCCATGGCCGAGGAGTCGGCCGATGCTGTAGAGATCGACACCGGCTTCGAGCAGGTGCGTGGCGAAGGCGTGGCGCAGACCGTGGATGCCGCCTTCGGGCGCGATGCCGGCGGCGTTGCGCGCCGCGTAGTAGATCCGTTGCGCGGTCTGGATCTCGATCGGACCTGTGCCGGTCCGGTTCGGGAACAGCCATCGCTGCGGTCGGGTGTCGCGCCAGTACGTGCGCAGTGCGGCGAGCAGACGCGGCGAGAGCAGCGTGTACCGATCCTTGCCGCCTTTGCCGTGGCACACTTTGAGGCACATGCGATCGGCAGCGCTCTCGATGTCGCCTACCTGCAGGGCGCAGACTTCGGACACCCGCAAGCCGGCGGCGTAGGTGGTCATCAGCAGCGTGCGTGCGCGCAGGGTTCGCGCCGAGTCGATCAGCCGCGCGACTTCTTCACGCGAGAGGATCTGCGGCAGACGTTTGGGCACCTTGGCCATCGGGAGGTCGAAACCGGCTTCCGGCCGACCCAGCACCCGCCGATAGAGGAAGCGAAACGCGCACGCGGCTTGATGGACGCTCGCGTAGGCGAGCTTCCGGTCGCGGATCAGATGCAGCAGATAGGCCTGGACTTCCTCGACGCGCAGCTCTGCCGGCGATCGATGGTAGAACATCGCCAGTTCCGTCACCGCGCCGAGATAGGCTTCTTGCGTCCGGGCCGCCATTCCCCGCAGGCACATGGCGTTGCTCATGCGTTCACGTAACTCACTCATGACTCTCTCCTCGATGGCTGCGGGGACGTCCCCCGCAACGTGGAGGATCGAGGATTTGGGTGTGAGTCGGAAAAGTTCCGGAACGAGGCGTCGAGGCTCTCGACCTCTCGACCGCGAGAGCGAAAACCGGAAGCGAATGAGGGAGGATAGGGAGGCGCCGGGGTGCCTACTCCAGTGCGGAGCGCTTTAGTTCAACTTTGTTTTAGGGCGACTGCCCTGCGGTATAACATTGTTACAGCTGCATAACATCGAACATCGACCTGCGACGTAACGTGCTTGCTGCTTGGATAGCCATCGCATATACCGTACAAAAGAACCGGCGTAACAGGTCATGAAATCCAGCGCTGCACCGCTATCCGCGCTGCGTTCGGACAAGGTTCTCGACCAACTGCGTGAGCGCATACGCTACGTGCATTCCAGTTTACGAGCCGAACATGCTTATGTCCACTGGCTTCGTGCCTTCATCCGTTTCCATGGTGTACGTCACCCGGCAACCTTGGGCGGCAACGAAGTGCCGGGTTGGGCGTGTGCTTCTTGAAACACTGCAACCGGAACCGAGCGGTCGACAGCAACAGACTTCCGAAGAGCCTTGATGCGTTCGATTTCGTGCAGTGTCTGAGCCGAGAAGTAGGACTCTCCGCAGTGAGGACACGACCACATGGGGATGTTCTCTATCACCAGAAGCGAAGAACCTCGACCGGAACTGCGAGTCACCCTCCGCAGTTGCACGCCTGGATCGCCGCATGAGGCACAGAGCATTTCAGACAAGGTGGACTGTGATGATGAAGAGATTGCCGAGCGGGCCGAACTTGACGACTGCCTCGGCCTGGAGTCCGCCGACTGTGGCGCCGCGGACCACGAACTTGCGCTCGTCCGTCTTGCGATCGTGCTGGCGTTCGACGATTTCGCTTGTGAGAAGGGTAATTTCGAGATCGAGGATCGTAAGGTTGTCATCGTCAAGTTCCTCTGCAGCGTGGATGGACACAACGTAGTTCAGCGAACGAACGCAGTTGCGGATTCGGACGATAGTCGATTGAGCCACTTATTAGTTGCAGCGGTCCGGCAGTGTCAGCGCCCAACGATTAGGATAGATCGTGGCGGTGCCCAATCCACCTTGCCAATTCGCCGAAGTATTCGGTTGGTGTCCGGCGCGGCGAAAGCGAACGGGCCGGCGTTGGCTGCTTCTGTTACGATTCGCGCTGCTCCCGACGAACCGTCCATGACCGCCTTGCTCTCCGAAGTCTTTTCCGCCGATGGTCCGCTGGCGGCGGCCGTTCCCGGTTATCGCGCGCGTGCCCAGCAGGTCGAACTGGCCGAGCACATTGCGGCGGCAATGGCTGCCAATCGGGTGCTGATCGTCGAGGCCGGCACCGGGACAGGCAAGACCTACGCCTATCTGGTGCCCGCCCTGCTGGCGGGTGGCAAGGTGATCGTTTCGACGGGCACGCGCAATCTGCAGGACCAGCTCTTTTTGCGCGACATCCCGACCGTTCGCAAGGCACTGAGGTCGCCGGTCAAGGTCGCGCTGCTCAAGGGACGGGCCAATTACCTGTGCCACTACCACCTCGAACGTGCGCTGGCGGACGGTCGCTTCCTGTCGCGTGATGATGCCGCGTACGCGCGGCGCATCGCGCGCTTCGCGAGAAAGACGCGCAGCGGCGACCGAGCGGAATGCACCGACGTTCCCGAGAACGCGACGGTGTGGGCGATGGTCACCTCCACCCGCGACAACTGCCTGGGACAGGACTGCCCCCACCACAAGGAATGTTTCGTCCTCGCCGCTCGCCGCGAGGCATTGGCGGCTGACCTGGTGGTGGTCAATCATCACCTGTTCTTCGCCGATGTCATGCTGCGCGACGAAGGTACGGCAGAACTCCTGCCGGCCTGCAACGCAGTGATCTTCGACGAAGCACATCAGTTGCCCGAAATCGCCAGCCTGTTTTTCGGCGAGAGCGTGTCGACCGCACAGATCCTCGAACTGGGGCGAGACAGCCAGGTCGAAGGTCTCGCGGCGGCGCGTGACTGCCTGGATTTGCCCAGGCGCTGTGCGGCGCTCGAAAAGGCAGCGCGCGAATTGCGTCTGGCACTGCCCCTCGAACCGGCTCGCTACGCGCTGCCGCAACTCGAGGCGCGCGCAGCTTTCCCGGCTCGCCTGCATGACTTGCTCGCTGCCCTCGCGGAACTCGCGGCCGTGCTCGAAACGCAGGCGCAGCGCGCCGAGGGCATCGAGAACTGCTGGCGGCGGGCGAGCGAACTGCTCGCGCGCCTGCAAGCCTGGCAGACGGGAGCCGATGCCGATTCCGTACGCTGGGCAGAGACCCATAGCCAGTCGCTGCAACTCAACGTGACACCCCTGGCGATCTCCGAGGTCATGCAGAAGCAGATGAGCGGGCATCCACGGGCGTGGATCTTCACTTCGGCGACGCTCGCGGTGCAGAACGATTTCACGCACTACCGTGCCGAGATGGGATTGACCGACGCCGCTTCCGCGCGCTGGGAGAGCCCGTTCGACTACCAGCGGCAAGCCTTGCTCTATGCGCCGCGCGACCTGCCCGATCCAAACAGTCCGGGCTATCCGGAGGCAGTCGTGCAGGCCGCATGGCCGGTGCTCAAGGCGAGCGGTGGTCGGGCATTCTTTCTCTGCACTTCGCTGCGCGCGATGCGCCGGACGCACGAGTTGCTCGCGCAGCGGCTGGAACACGAGCGGCTCGAGCTGCCTTTGCTGCTGCAGGGCGAACGCAGCAAGAACGATCTGCTCGAACGCTTCCGTCATTTCGGCAACGCCATCCTGATCGGCAGCCAGAGTTTCTGGGAGGGCGTCGATGTTCGCGGGGAAGCGCTTTCGCTGGTGGTCATCGACAAGCTGCCGTTTGCGCCGCCGGACGATCCGGTGCTCTCGGCACGCATCGAGAGGCTGCGCAGCCAGGGTCACAATGCCTTCCTCGAATACCAGTTGCCGCGCGCGGTGATCAACGTCAAGCAGGGTGCCGGTCGCCTGATTCGCGACGAAGCCGACCGGGGGGTGCTGATGATCTGCGATCCACGCCTGTTGAGCAAGCCGTACGGCAAGCGAATCTGGCGCAGCCTGCCGCCGATGAAACGGACGCGCGAACTTGCCGAAGCGCTGGCTTTCTTTGCCAGCCCGCCAGCGCCCTGAAGCGGATGAACAGGGCTCTCCCGTCGTCTCTTGCCGAGGCCTTGCCGGACGACTGCCGGGCGGCGGCGGAGGCGCTCAATCGCGGCTGCGCGTGCCTCTCGGTCGATCACCGGTCGCTGCAGCAAGCCCTCGAAACCGGCGCAGGCAGCCTGTCGCGCGGCGAAGCGTTGGCGCCGCGTCCGCACCTGTTCTCCGACAGCATGGTCTTCGTCAGCCATGCACATCTCGCGCGCATGGCGCGAACGATCGCGGTGGTCGAACGGATCGTCGCACAGCCTGCCTATCGACAGCGCGTGCTCGCCCACGCGCCGCCACTGGCGCGTCATTCGCCGGGAGCGGCCGGCGTCTTCCTGGGCTACGATTTCCATCTCGGTCCCGACGGCCCGCAGCTGATCGAAATCAATTCGAATGCCGGCGGGGCGCTGCTCAACGCCCGTCTCTTGCGTGCGCAGCAGGCGTGCTGCGCGTCGGTGGCGAAAATGATGCCGGCGCCGGCAGCACTGGAGGAGGATTTCGTGGCGATGTTCCGCGAGGAGTGGCGCCTGGCTCGCGGCGGCGTTTCGGCGCGGCCGCTGGCGCGCATCGCCATCGTCGATGAGCGCCCCGCAGAGCAGTATCTCGCCGCCGAGTTCGAACTGTTCCGTCGTCTGTTCGAGGCGCATGGGTTCGCCGCGACGGTTGCCGAACCGGGCGAACTCGCTTTCGACGGCGACTGCCTGCGTTGCCGCGGCGAGGTCGTCGATCTGCTTTACAATCGCCTGACCGACTTTGCCCTCGAGCAGCCGCAGCACGCGGTACTGCGCGATGCCTATCTGGCCGACGCCGTGGTGCTCACGCCGCATCCGCAGGTGCATGCCCTGTTTGCCGACAAGCGCAATCTGGTGGCCCTGCGCGATGACGACTGGCTGCAAGCGATCGGAGTGGGTGGCGAAGATCGGCAACTCCTGTCGGAAAGCATTCCGCGTACCGAGGAAGTGCATCCGGAGAATGCCGACTTCTATTGGCGCAGTCGCCGGCAGTGGTTCTTCAAGCCGACGGCAGGGTACGGCAGCAGGGCGGCCTACCGCGGCGACAAGCTGACGCGGCGTGTTTTCGCCGAGGTCGCGCGGGGTGCGTATGTGGCGCAGGCGGTGGTCGCCCCGTCGCAGCGGCGCCTGCTGGTAGATGGGGTCGAGCAGGATTTCAAGATCGACCTGCGCAACTACGTCTATCGTGGTACGGTGCAACTGGTTGCGGCCCGCCTCTACCGCGGTCAGACAACCAATTTCCGTACGCCTGGCGGCGGATTTGCTGCGGTTTTTCCGGTTCCGTGTCGAGGCCCGGAGGGAGCTTGCGGATGAGATTGTTTGGTATTGCCGGCCGCTCCGGCTCGGGCAAGACGACGCTGCTGGAGAAGCTGCTGCCGCGCCTGACCGGGCGCGGGCTGCGCGTGTCCGTGCTCAAGCATACGCATCACGATTTCGATATCGACCGGCCGGGCAAGGATTCCTTCCGCCACCGCGAGGCCGGCGCCAGCGAGGTGCTGCTCGCCGGCGGTGCGCGCTGGGTACTGATGAACGAACTGCGCGGTTGCCCGGAACCGACGCTGGCGGAGTATGTCGCGCATTTTTCACCGTGCGACCTGGTCCTCGTCGAGGGCTTCAAGCAGGAAGCGATCGCCAAGCTCGAAGTATATCGGCTGGCCAATGGTACGCCGCCGCTGTGGCCGGAAAATCCGCATATCGTCGCGGTCGCCGCCGACGTGTCGCTGGCGCTGCCGGCGCATCTCGTCCACCTGGACCTGAACGATGTCGACGCGATCGCCGGTTTCATCCTCGATACCGTCCACCTTGGGGGGGAGAAGCATGCTGTCCTTCGATGAGGCGCTGACGCGCCTGCTGGATCGCGCACAGACAGTCGGCGAGGTGCGCTGGCTGCCGTTGCGTGCCGCGGCCGGGCGGGTACTGGCACAGCCACAACTGGCCACGGTCGACGCACCGCCACTCGACAACTCGGCAATGGACGGCTATGCCGTTGCCATCGCCGACGTGGCCTGCCTGCCGACGCGTCTGCCCGTGGCGCAACGCATTGCTGCCGGAAGCATCGGCAGCAGGCTGCAACGGGGAACTGCTGCCCGCATCTTCACCGGCGCGCCGATTCCTGCCGGCGCCGACGCGGTGGTCATGCAGGAACTCTGCGGGCACGCCGGCGACGCGGTGCTGATCCGGCATCTGCCGCAAATCGGAGAACACGTTCGCCGTGCGGGCAGCGACATCGCCGCCGGCAGCGAGATCCTCCCTGCCGGTCAGCGCCTGCGAGCGCAGGACATTGCCCTCGCGGCATCGGTCGGCATTGCGCAGTTGCCCGTTTTTCGCCGTTTGCGAGTCGCGCTCCTGTCCACCGGCGACGAATTGCGGATGCCTGGCGAACCGCTGCCGCCGGGAGCGATCTACAACGCCAACCGCTTCCTGCTCAGTGCCCTGCTCGAGGGTCTCGGTTGCGTCGTGCGCGACCTCGGCCAGGTGCCCGACGATCTGCCGGCTACCCGGCAGGCCTTGCACGCGGCGGCGATCGACAACGACCTGGTGCTTTCCTCGGGCGGTGTTTCGGTCGGCGAGGAGGATCACGTCAAGGCTGCCGTCGAACTGGCGGGCCGTCTCGAAATGTGGAAGATCGCCGTCAAGCCCGGCAAACCGCTGGCCTTCGGCGAGATCCTCCTGGCCGGCAGGCAGGTGCCGTTCATCGGCCTGCCCGGTAATCCCGTATCCAGCTTCGTGACTTTCCTGATGCTGGTGCGACCGTTTCTCCTCAAGCTGCAGGGGGTGCGCCGGACCGCGCCGGCAAGCCTTCCTCTGCGTGCCGAATTCGACTGGTTGCAACCCGACGCGCGGCGCGAGTTTCTGCGCGCCCGCAGTACGGCCGACGGCGGTGTGGACATCTTTCCCAACCAGGGTGCCGGTGTCCTGAGCTCGGCGGTGTGGGGTGACGGTCTGATCGACAATCCGCCGCAGCAGGTCATCCGGCGAGGTGATCTGCTGCGCTTCCTGCCGTTTTCGGCCTTGCTGACGTGATGGGGTGACGATGCTGAAGATCTTGTACTTTGCCAGCCTGCGGGAAAGGATCGGGCAGGCTGGCGAGGAACTGGAACTGCCCGCCGGGGTCGCGGACGTTGCCGGGTTGATCGCCTTTCTGGCCGGTCGTGGTGGTGCATGGGAAAGTCTGGCAACGGCCAGGAATCTTCGCTACGCGGTCAATCAGCAGGTAGTGACGCGCGCTGCGCCGGTCCGGCCCGGTGACGAAGTCGCCTTCTTCCCGCCGGTGACCGGGGGCTGAACGGATGGTGCGCATCCAGGAAGCCGATTTCGATGTCGGTGTCGAACTCGCAGCGCTGCGCCGGGAGAATCCTCGGGTCGGCGCGGTGGCGTCGTTCGTCGGCATCGTCCGCGACGCAAACGAGGGCAGCGACGTTTCCGAGCTGACACTCGAGCACTATCCGGGAATGACCGAGACAGCGCTCGCGGCGATCGTCGACGAAGCAAGGGAGCGGTGGGCGATCATCGACGCGCTGGTGATCCACCGCGTCGGCCGTCTGCTGCCGACCGACCAGATCGTACTCGTCGCGGTCAGCAGCGCCCATCGCGGCGAAGCCTTTGCCGCCTGCGAGTTCATCATGGACTACCTGAAAACGCAGGCGCCGTTCTGGAAACGAGAAGTGACCGCAGAGGGCGCGCGCTGGGTGGACGCGCGCGCCGCCGATGACCAGGCCGCCGAACGCTGGCGGCGGCCCGATCGCTGAGTCCTGCGAACGCGGCTGCCGCGTTTTCAGGGCCTGGCGTGGTGTTGCGCCGCCGGAATCGGTTTGGCGCCTTCTTCCGCTTCGACCAGAACCGCCTCCGGCTCCTCGGCCTGCTCTTCGGTTTCCCCGGAGAAGGTCCGGTTCATCTTGTCGTCGTCGAGTTGCCGACACCACCTGCCGACGACCACGGTGGCAACGCCGTTGCCGATCAGATTGGTCAGCGCGCGCGCTTCCGACATGAAGCGGTCGATACCGAGGATCAGCGCCAATCCGGCGACAGGCACATTGCCGACGGCCGAGAGGGTCGCCGCAAGAACGATGAAGCCGCTGCCGGTGACGCCGGCGGCGCCTTTGGAAGTGAGCAGGAGAACTCCGATCAGCGTCAGTTGATGGCCAAGATCGAGCGGCGTGTTGGTGGCCTGCGCAATGAACACCGCAGCCATCGTGAGATAGATCGAGGTGCCGTCGAGATTGAACGAGTAGCCGGTCGGAATCACCAGGCCGGCGACCGACTTGTGCACGCCGAGGTTCTCCATTTTTGCCATCATCCGCGGCAGCACCGATTCGGACGACGAAGTGCCCAGCACGATCAGCAGTTCTTCCTTGATGTACTTGATGAACTTCCAGATGTTGAAGCCATGCAGCTTGGCGATGAGGCCGAGGACGAGAAAAATGAACAGCAGGCAGGTGGCGTAGAAGCAGGCCATCAACTTGCCCAGCGAGAGCAGCGTGCCGAGACCGTACTTGCCGATGGTGAAGGCCATTGCGCCGAACGCGCCGATCGGCGCGACGCGCATGATGTAACCGACGATCTGAAAGAAGACGTGCGAAATCCTGTCGATGAAGTCGAATACGGGCTTGCCTGCCGCGCCCATCGCATGCAGAGCGAAGCCGAAGAAGACGGCGAAGAGCAGGACCTGCAGAATGTCACCCTTGGCAAAGGCGTCGACCACCGTGCTGGGAATGACGTTGAGCAGGAACTCCGTGGTGCTCTGCATCTTGCCGGGGCCGGTGTACGCGACCAGCGATTTGGTATCGAGCGTTGCCGGGTCGACGTTCATTCCCGTTCCGGGTGCGACCAGGTTCACGATCACCAGGCCGATGACCAGCGCAATACTGCTGACCATTTCGAAATAGAGCAGCGCCAGCCCCCCGGTCTTGCCGACAGCCTTCATGTTTTCCATGCCGGCGATGCCGACCACCACGGTGCAGAAAATGATCGGCGCGATGATCATCTTGATCAGCTTGATGAAACCGTCGCCGAGCGGTTTCATCTGGGCGCCGAGCTCGGGGTAGAAGTGCCCGAGCAGGATGCCGATGATGATCGCCGTCACCACCTGAAAATACAGGCTGTGATAGATTTTCCTGGGCTCGGCCGCGGCCGGTTGCTGCATTTCGTGCGCCATGGTGTACTCCTCCTGTGGATGCCCCTGTTCTGATGGTCTGGGGCTGGTTCCTGACAACGTGGTTAACGGGGAAATCCGGTCGCGTCAATCACCGCGCGCGCTCTGCACCCCGAACAGTTGCTCGAGGTGCGGACTCATCGGGAGATTGAGCCGGCCGCCGTGCGGCAGCCGCTTCATGAACCATTTGTCATAGATCGCGACGATCGCGCGACTCGCGAAGAGCCGGTTGGCGAAGGCGCGTTCGACGACCTCGGCGAACTCCGGATCGTCCCTGCGAAACATCAGCGCGTAGTCGGCATAGGTAAGGAAATCGCCGATGACCCGATACTTGGCGCCGGTCCCGGTTTCGGCGAGCATGCCGTAGAGCTGGACGTCGTCGTTGGCGAAGGCGTCGGCCTTGCCGCTGGCCAGCATGGCGAAGGATTCGTTGTGGTCGCCGCCGGTGAGGACAGTGATGCCGAGTTTGCGGCGTTCGACGATTGCCGGCAGCACGTCGGCGTGATAGGTGCCGCGCGTGAGCACCACCGTCTTGCCCTGCAGGTCGCGCAAGGACTGGGCACGACTGCCAGCGGGAACCATTAGCTTGATCCCGGTGACGAAGATCGTCGGCGAGAAGGCGACGCGCTTGCGCCGTTCGAAGTTGTTCGTGGTCGAGCCGCACTCGAGATCGATTGCTCCCGAGGTGACCATGTCGAGGCGGTTCTCGGGGGTCACCGGCACGTACTCGACGCGTATGTCCATTTCGAGTTCGGCGGAAATTTCGTCGACGACGGCGTCGCACAGGTCGAGCGAATAACCGACCGGCTTGCCCTTGCCATCGAGGAAGGCGAACGGTGGCGAGTTCTGGCGATAGCCCAGGCGGATCACGCCGCTGTCCTTGATCTGCTTCAGAGTGCCCGTGTACTTGACCGGGATCACGCGCTTGCCCTCCTGCGCGGCCGCACCGAGTGCCAAGGACAGCAGCAGCGCACAGAAGAGGGTTGCTCGAACTAGGGTTCCCCGCATGCCAGATTCTCCCCAACAAGAAGAACAGTCACAAGCCGGACGGCGTACCAGCGACCGTCCGCCGATTCGGAAAGTCAAGCTTGTCATTTCCCGCGGCGACTGTATCACGTATTCGCAGCGTGGCGAATCCTCCCGACCGGCGCGCAGGCTCGCGCCCGCGTGCAGAATCGCCTGCTGCCGCGCCAGGCGAACCACATTTCCTCGCGGTTGCCGGTGGCGCTGGGGGCGCGCCCATCCGCCGACTTCTTGAATTGGTCGCCCGCGTCCCCATTTGCAGAGCATCAATGAATTTCTGCCGAGGAGTGCAGCACATGCGTCTGGACAAACTGACGACCAAGTTTCAACAGGCCCTGGCCGATGCGCAAAGCCTTGCCGTTGGCCATGACAACCAGATCATCGAGCCGCAACATCTGCTGCTGGCGCTGTTGCAGCAGGATGACGGGGCGAGCTCATCGCTGCTGGCGCGCGCCGGGGTCAACGTGCTGGCGCTGAAGACGGCACTGGCGCAGGCGATAAACCGCTTGCCCAAGGTGCAGGGGCACGGTGGCGAGGTGCAGGTCGGGCGCGATCTGACCAATCTGCTGAATCTTACCGACAAGGAAGCGCAAAAGCGGGGCGACCAGTTCATCGCTTCGGAGATGTTCCTGCTCGCCCTGTGCGACGACAAGGGCGAGTGCGGCCGGCTGGCGAAACAACATGGTCTGGTCCGGCAGTCGCTGGAACAGGCGGTCGCTTCGGTGCGCGGCGGTCAGGCCGTAGACAGCCAGGAAGCCGAGGGTCAGCGACAGTCCCTGAGCAAGTACTGCATCGATCTTACCGAACGCGCCCGCCTCGGCAAGCTCGATCCGGTGATCGGTCGCGATGACGAAATTCGACGGGCGGTGCAGATTCTGCAGCGGCGCACCAAGAACAATCCGGTGCTGATCGGCGAGCCGGGAGTCGGCAAGACGGCGATCGTCGAGGGGCTGGCGCAGCGCATCGTCAATGGCGAAGTGCCGGAAACGCTCAAGAACAAGAAAGTGCTGAGTCTCGACATGGCGGCGCTGCTCGCGGGCGCCAAGTACCGCGGCGAATTCGAGGAGCGCCTGAAAGCGGTACTCAAGGAGATCGCGCAGGAGGAAGGGCGGATCATCGTCTTCATCGACGAACTGCACACGATGGTCGGCGCCGGCAAGGCGGAGGGTGCGATCGACGCCGGCAACATGCTGAAGCCGGCGCTGGCGCGCGGCGAACTGCACTGCGTCGGGGCGACGACTCTCGACGAGTATCGCAGGTACATCGAAAAGGATGCCGCGCTCGAACGCCGCTTCCAGAAGGTTCTGATCGAGGAGCCCAGCGTCGAGTCGACGATCGCCATCCTGCGCGGGTTGCGCGAGAAATACGAGTTGCATCACGGCGTCGATATCACCGATCCGGCACTGGTTGCCGCTGCCGAGCTCTCGCATCGCTACATCACCGACCGCTTCCTGCCCGACAAGGCGATCGATCTGATCGACGAGGCCGCGGCTCGCATCAAGATGGAGATCGACTCGAAACCCGAGGCGATGGACAAGCTCGACCGGCGCATGATCCAGCTCAAGATCGAGCGCGAAGCGGTGCGCAAGGAACGCGACGAAGCATCGAAGAAGCGCATGCATCTGATCGAGGAGGAATTGCTCAAGCTCGAACGCGAATACAACGATCTCGACGAAATCTGGAAGAGCGAAAAGGCGCAGGTGCAGGGCAGCGCGCACATCAAGGAGGAGATCGACAGGCTGAAGCTCGATCTGGCGCAGCTGCAGCGCGAGAACAGGTGGGACAAGGTCGCCGAAATCCAGTACGGCAAGCTGCCGCAACTGGAAGCGCAGCTTACGGTTGCCGAGAAATCGGGTGATGGCGGCCTGCACAACAGGCTGCTGCGTACCGAAGTCGCCAGCGAGGAAATCGCCGAAGTGGTGTCCCGGGCGACCGGCATCCCGGTGTCGAAAATGATGCAGGGCGAACGCGAGAAGCTGCTGCTGATGGAAGATCGGCTGCACCAGCGCGTCGTTGGTCAGGACGAGGCGGTACGTCTGGTCGCCAACGCGATCCGCCGTTCGCGCGCCGGCCTGGCCGACCCCAATCGGCCCTACGGTTCGTTTCTGTTTCTCGGCCCGACGGGAGTCGGCAAGACCGAGTTGTGCAAGGCGCTGGCCGGTTTTCTCTTCGACTCCGAGGAACACCTGATCCGCGTCGACATGAGCGAATTCATGGAGAAGCACTCGGTTTCCCGATTGATCGGCGCGCCCCCGGGTTACGTCGGCTACGAGGAAGGTGGTTATCTGACCGAAGCCGTGCGCCGCAAGCCGTATTCGGTGATCCTTCTCGACGAGGTCGAGAAGGCGCACCAGGATGTGTTCAACGTGCTGCTGCAGGTGCTCGACGACGGCCGCATGACCGACGGACACGGGCGCACAGTGGATTTCAAGAACACCGTCGTGGTGATGACTTCGAATCTAGGCAGCCAGATGATCCAGCAGATGGCCGGCGACGACTACCAGTTGATCAAGCTGGCGGTGATGGGCGAAGTGAAGACTTATTTCCGGCCGGAGTTCATCAACCGGATCGACGAGGTGGTGGTCTTCCACGCGCTCGACGAGCAGCATATCAAGTCGATCGCCAGGATTCAGCTCGCCTACCTCGAAAAGCGGCTGGCGCAGCTCGAAATGAAGCTGGAAGTCGCCGATGCTGCGCTGTCGGCGGTCGCGGCGACCGGCTTCGATCCGGTCTATGGCGCGCGCCCCTTGAAGCGCGCGATTCAGTCGCAAATCGAGGATCCCTTGGCCAAAGCCATTCTCGAAGGGCGGTTCGTGGCCGGTGATACGATCCGCGTGCTCTGGGAAAATGGCATCGTGCGTTTCGACAAGGGTTCCGCTACCTGAGGGCCAACGATGAACATCGTGTACAACAGCCGGCTCTACGCGATCCTCGCCTATCCGGTGCAACAGGGATTCGAACTGGTCGACAAGGCTGCCAGCCGCAGCCTTTTCGTACAGGGATCGATCGCTCGCGATCTGCGCCGGGCGATCGACGAGATTCCCGATGCAGAGCGCAGCGAAGAGACGATCGACGCGCTGCTCGACGAATACTGCGCCGGTGCCGCACGCCCGATCGTCCTGCACTGATGCAGGCTGGTCAGCAGGCGTATAATCGCTTCTGGCCGGCGGGCGGCGAACAGGCAATAATTATCCGGGAGTAGGCGAGATGGCGTTGTACGAATCCGATCACACCAAGTTCATGCGCGAAATGATGGCCGAGCACCCCGAGTGGGCCGAAGATCAGCGCCGCGGCCGGGCGATCTGGTGGGACAGGAAAGTCGATCTGAACGAGCAGAAGGCGCGCCGGGAAGCCGCCGAAGCGCATCGCGCGTATCCCTACGACGTGAATTTCGAACAGCCGTAAGGCAACAACCGCGATCTTTCACGCAGGGTTCGCGGACTGCTGCCGCGACCACCGATGCTGGCGGGGCCGAAGACTTCGGCTTCGCTGGTCTGGACGCGTCGCCTTTCTCCCCGGCCCCTGAACCGTCTGCCTAATTGTTCAACGGCTTGATCACGCGCTTGACTGCCGGATCCTCGGGGTGCGGGTGAATCGTGAAGCCGAGCTTGGTCATCAGGTTGAACATCTTGGTGTTCATCGACAGCACGTCGCCGACCACGGTGCGGTAGCCCTTGGCGCGCGCGCAGTCGATCAGGGCGCTCATCAGCTTGCGCCCGACGCCGTGCTTCTGCCAGTCGTCGGCGACGGCCAGCGCAAACTCCACCGATTCGCCGTCCGGGTTGGTCACGTAGCGCGCGACTCCGATCTGGGTTTCCTTGCCCTCGTCGTCGGGCAGCGTCGCCACCAGCGCCATCTCGCGGTCGTAGTCGATCTGCGTGAAGCGCACGAGCATCGTCTGCGTCAGTTCGCGGATGGTATCCATGAAACGGTAGTACTTGCTTTCGTCCGACATGCCGATGACGAACTGCCGTTCGCGCTCGGCGTCTTCCGGGCGGATCGGCCGGATGGTGACGGTGCGTCCGTCGGGAAGCTCCCATTCCTGGATCAGGTGTACCGGATAGGGGTGGATCGCCATGTGCGCATAGCGGTCGCCTGACGGCGCCGCGTAGTCGATGACGATGCGCGCATCGGCCGCGATGCCGCCGTTTTCGTCCACGATCAGCGGGTTGAGATCCAGTTCCTGCAGCCAGGGCAGTTCACAGATCATCTGCGACACGTGCAGCAGCACGTCCTCGAGCGCTTCGAGGTTGACCGCCGGCATGTTGCGAAATTCGCCGAGCAGTTTCGAGGCGCGGGTCGACGCGATCAGGTCGCGCGCCAGGAAGCGGTTGAGTGGCGGCAGTGCGACCGCGCGGTCGCTGAACACTTCGACCTCGGTACCGCCGGCGCCGAAAGTGATGATCGGCCCGAAGATCCGGTCACGCGCGACACCGATCATCAGTTCTCGGCCGTTCGGGCGTGCCAGGTACGGTTCGATCGAGACCCCGTTGATGCGTGCCGTCGGGTGCCTCTTGCGAACCGTTTCGAGGATGTCGTGGTAGGCGTTGCGCGCCGCCGGCGCATTGGTGATGTTCAGCCGCACGCCGCCGACCTCGCTCTTGTGGACGATGTCGGGCGAGTCGATCTTCATGGCGATCGGGAAACCGATCTGTTCGGCGAGCAGCAGCGACTCGGTGGGCGTGTGCGCGACCATCGTCTGCGCGACCGGGATGCGGAAGGCGCGCAGGATCGCTTTCGATTCCATTTCGGAGAGCACCTTGCGCCGCTCGTGCAGGACTGCTTCGACCAACATCCTGGCGCCTTCGGTTTCCGGTCGCGAATGTTTCGACAAGGGGGCCGGCGTCTGCAGCAGCAGTTTCTGGTTCCAGTAGTAGGTGGAAATGTGGTAGTACAGTTCGATGGCAGTTTCGGGCATGCGGAACGAGGGGATGCCGGCATCCTCGAGCACGCTGCGCGCTTCATGAACGTGCTCCTCACCCATCCAGCAGGTCAGAATCGGCTTGGCGGTCAGCAGATCGACTTCGATCACCGCTTTGGCGACTTCCATCGGCTGCGTCATCGCCTGCGGCGAGAGCATCACGAGAATGCCGTCTACGGCTTCATCCTCGGCGACCGCGAGGATGGCGTCATGATACCGCTTGGGTGTGGCGTCTCCTTCGATGTCCACCGGGTTGCGCTGCGACCAGGTGGATGGCAGTTTCGCATTGAGCGTCTGGATGGTGCTCGCCGACAGTTCGGCGAGCGGAATTTCCAGATCCCCCGCACGGTCGGCCGCCATCGCGCCCGGTCCGCCGCCGTTGGTGATGATCGCCAGACGCTTTCCCTGCGGACGGAATTTCGAGGCGAGCGCCTTGGCGGCATAGAACAATTGGCCGATGTTCTTGACGCGAACGACGCCAGCGCGGCGCACCGCGGCCTCGAAGACGATGTCGGAGCCGCCGGGCATTCCCGAGTGCGTTTCGACGGCCGCCAGACCGCTGGCGTGGCGACCGGCCTTCAGCAGGACGATCGGCTTGATGCGGGCCGCGGAACGCAGCGCGCTCATGAAGCGGCGGGCGTCACGAATGGCTTCGACGTAGAGCAGGATGTAGTGCGTGAGATTGTCGTAGATCAGGTAATCGAGAATTTCGCCGAAGTCGACGTCGGCGGTGCCGCCCAGCGAGATGACGCTGGAAAAGCCGACGCGGTTGGTCGTCGCCCAGTCGAGCACCGCCGAGCAGATGGCACCGGATTGCGAAACCAGGGCGAGATTGCCGGCGTCGGCATGGACGCTGGCGAAGGTCGCGTTGAGTCCGAGATTCGGCCGGATGATTCCCAGGCAATTGGGACCCAGCAGGCGGACACCGTAGCTGCGTGCGATCTCCATCATCTTGCGCTCGAGCGCGGCGCCCGAGTGACCGGCTTCGGCAAAGCCCGAAGTGATCACGATGGCGTTCTTGACCCCGCTGCGACCGCACTGTTCGATGATCGTCGGCACCGTCTGCGGCCGGGTGACGACGATCGCGAGTTCGACGCGGGCACTGATTTCCTCGATCGACTTGTACGCCGGCACTCCCTGGATCGCCTCGTGTCCCGGATTGATCGGGTAGAGACGCCCCTTGTAGCCCGCGTCGAGAATGTTCCTGAACAGTACATTGCCGACCGAATTCTCCTCGTCGGAAGCGCCGATGACGGCGACGGACTTGGGTTCGAACAGCGTCGTGAGGTAATGATGTTCTAGCATGATGAGATTGACCTCTGGTTTGCGAGGCGCAGAGCAGGTTTTTGTTGCACCGCATCATTCTACTACAGGCAACCGATCAAGTCTCTAGGCGGCAGGCTCTAATTGCGACGAACTGAGACTTCTGGCACGGGTGGAAAGTTCGTGCCCATGCCGCAAGGCGCTGCCAATCGATCGACCCCGGGCCAGTGCCGCCATTGTGACACGACCGGTTCATCGGCAAGCGCGCCATGCTTGCCGGAACGGATCGTCTGCTGGCAAAGTCGCAGTCTTGCAGATGACCCGGTGTATCGTGTTGCGTGTCGCGCAGGCACTCACTCGCGTAATACCTCGGCATGATAGGGGAAGGAAGCTCCACCATGATGGTTTCTTTTGCCGCCCCGTCACCATCGGCGTGGGTGGCGCGTTTCGCGTGCCTCATTCCGGAGCATGGCGAGGTGCTTGATCTGGCTTGCGGCAGCGGCCGGCACAGCCGCCTGCTGGCCAGCCTCGGCCATCGCGTCGAAGCGGTCGATCGCGACCCGCAGGCGCTGGCACGGCTCGCCGACGTCGAACGGGTGACGGGCCGCCAGGCCGACCTGGAAAGCGGCGCCTGGCCCTACGCTGGCCGTTCGTTTGCCGGAATCGTCGTGACCAACTACCTCTTCCGCCCGCGCCTTGACGACTTGCTGGACTCGCTGGCCGATCCGGGCTTGCTGATCTACGAAACCTTCATGATTGGCAACGAGCGTTTCGGCAAGCCGTCCAATCCCGACTTCCTGCTGCGCTCGCAGGAACTGCTCGCCCGCGTGCAGCGGCGCGGCTGGCGGGTGCTGGCGTTCGAGGAGGGTGCGCTGGCGCTTCCCCGGCCGGCAATGGTGCAGCGCCTGTGCGCGGCGCGCGGCGACGCCGATTGCCGGCTATTTGCTGCAGATCCGGCGTGCCAGAGCCTCGATGCCGGCGGGCGTCAGGTCGTCGGTGGCGAAGGTTAGTGGTGTGGCGAAGCCGGCGTAGTTTTTCTGTTGCGAACGCTGGTACAGCGGGTCGTAGTGCAGGGTCAGCAGTTCGCCGACCAGTTCGCGCCAGCGCCCTTCGCCGATCTGCTCGCGCCAGCGGAGCACGGTTTCGTTGCTCTGCAATTGCCGCAGCGCTTGCAGGCGGGCGATCAGCCAATCGGGCGCGGTCAGGAAGTAGGCGTAATCGCGCAGCAGGAAATCGACACGGGCGGCGAGGGAGGCCTCGATGTTCACGCACTCGCCGGCACGCATCCCCTCGATCAGCGCGGTGGGGAGTTGCAGCGATCCGATCTTGCGGCTTTCCGCCTCGACATGCACCAGGCGGGCCGGGTCGAGGCCCTGCAGCGCGGCAAGCAGGCGAGACTCGAAGCTCTTCTGCGAAGGCTGCGGGCAGTCGGGCAGCGCGCCCAGTACCGAGCCCTTGTGACAGGCGAGTTCCTCGAGATCGAGCACCTGTTCGCCGAGCCGGCCGATGGCCTGCAGAACGCGGCTCTTGCCGCTGCCGGTCGCACCACAGAGCACCTTGAGCCGCAGTTTGCCGGGCAGTTCCGACAATTGCTCGATGACCAGCCGGCGATACGTCTTGTAGCCGCCTTCGAGCTGCTGCGCGTCCCAGCCGATGCGCCGCAGGACGTGCGTCAGCGAACCACTGCGCTGGCCGCCGCGCCAGCAGACGACGAGTGGTTGCCAGTTTTTCGGGCGGTCGAAAAAGCGCTCGCGCAGATGGCGAGCAATGTTCTCAGCGACGTGGGCGGCGCCGACCTTGCGGGCGGCGAAGGGGGAGACCTGCTTGTAGAGGGTGCCGACCTCGATCCGTTGCCGATTGTCGAGCACCGGGCAGTTGACCGAACCCGGGATATGGTCCTCGGCAAATTCGGCGGGCGAGCGCACGTCGATGATTTCGTCGAACGAAGCCAGTTCGTCGAGTCGCCCGATGGTGGCGATGTCATGTTTCATGCGCAGGATGCACCTTGCCGACGGCTATTGTAGCAGCGGCGCCAGCCCGCGCCAGACGTTGTTGAGCAGCAGGGGCTGCGCGGCCGCGGTCGGATGCAGATTGTCGGCCTGGAACAGTTGGGGTTCGGTCGCCACGCCTTCGAGGAGGAAGTCCACGAGTGCGGTCTTGCGGACTCGCGCCACTTCGCCGAAGGCCTTGTGGAACTGCAGCGCGTAGCTGCCGTAGTTGGGCGGAACCCGCTGTCCGACCAGCAGCACGCGCGCGTTCGCCTTCTGGGCACTGGCGACGATCTCGGTCAGATTGTCGCGTAGTTGCGCGATCGGCAGACCGCGCAGACCGTCGTTGGCGCCTAGGGCGACGATCACCACCCGTGGCGAATGGGTCGCCAGCGCCGCGTCGATCCGGCTGCGGCCGCCACTGCTGGTTTCCCCCGAGATGCTGGCATTGACGACGTTATAATCGAGCCCCTTCTCCTGCAAGCGTCTGGCCAGCAAGGCCGGCCAGGCGGCGTCCTGCCGGATGCCGTAGCCTGCCGACAGCGAATCGCCGAAGACGAGAATGGTTTGTGCGGCCTGTGCCAGCGGGGCGAGCAGCAGCAGGCTGGCGAGCAGCATACGGCGGCAGTTCGGAAAGCGGATCATGGGGCAAGAGCAATCGACGGTCATTGAGGTCAGGGATCTCGCCAAGTGGGTGGATAGCGGTGGCGAGCCGTTGACCATTCTGCACGACATTTCGTTCGCAGTGGTCGCTGGCGAAACGGTGGCGATCGTCGGCGCTTCCGGTTCCGGCAAGTCCACCCTGCTCGGTCTGCTGGCCGGGCTGGATCTGCCGAGCAGTGGTTCGGTGCGGCTCGCCGGCGAGGATCTCGGTGGCCTCGACGAGGACGCGCGCGCCGTCCTGCGTGGCCGCCTCCTGGGATTCGTCTTCCAGACTTTCCAGTTGCTGCCGTCGCTGAACGCAATCGAGAACGTGATGCTGCCGCTCGAACTCGCGGGCGCCGCCAACGCACGCGCCGAGGCCGGCTACTGGCTGCAGCGGGTGGGCCTGGCGCATCGCCTGCGGCACTACCCGAAACACCTGTCAGGCGGCGAGCAACAGCGGGTCGCCCTGGCGCGCGCCTTCGCGCCGAGACCCCGACTGGTCCTTGCCGACGAGCCTACCGGCAATCTCGACGCGGTAACCGGCCATCAGGTGATCGAACTGATGTTCGAGCTCAACGCCGAACGGGGCACCACGCTGCTGCTCGTTACCCACGACGAGGAAATCGCGGCGCGCTGTTCGCGCCGGCTGCGGATGCACGCGGGCTCGCTGCAGGAGATGCGCTGAGCACGATTTCGCGCGCGGCGGCGACGCCGCTGCGCACCGCCGCCTCGAGCGTTGCCGGGTAGTCGGCGCAGACGTAATCACCCGCCAGCCAGCAACCCGCCAGCGCCGTGCGCGCTGCTGGCCGGCGCAGATGCGGGCGGCAACGGAAGGTCGCGCGCCGCTCGCGGATGACCCGCTGCCAGAGCGGCGCCGGCAGCGTTGTGCCGAGCGCGACGGCGAGTTCCTTCTGCAGGGTCGCGACCAGAGCCTCGTTGTCGAGCGCTTCCCAAAGGCCATGGCCACTGAGCACGAACGCCAGCACCCCGGCGGTGCCGCACAGGAGGCCGCGATCGAACACCCACTGACCGATCTGTCCGTGCCCGCCGACGGCAAGACCGAGCATCGGCAAGGGCAGACGAAGCTCTGGCGGATAGCCGCAGTAGGCGGTGGCGATCGGCTCGAATCGGTACTCGGCCAGCGTCTGCGCGATGGCCAGCGTTTCCTCGCGCGGAGCGAGCAAGGCCGCCGCATGCTGCGGGGCGACGGCGACGACGACGAAGTCGAAGCGCTCGCCGTCGACGCTGGGTCCTTGGCCGATGGCCTGCACGCGGCTGCGCAGACGGATGTCGCCGCCGTGGAAACGCAGGAAGTCGGCGGCCTTCGCCGGAAAGACGCGATCGAGGTCGGCAGTCGGCAGCAGCAGGTCGGCCGCCGCGCGGCCGCTGCCCAGGCTGTCGCGCAGCGTATTCACGAAAATCTGCGCCGACGCCTGCTGCGGGCGAGTGTTGAGCGCCGCCAGGCAGAGCGGTTCCCACAGGTAGCGGCAGAGGCTTGCCGGCTGACGATGGCGGGAGAGAAGCGAAGACACCGTGCAGTCGTCACCGATCCGGTAGCCGGCGCGTTGCAGATCGCGCAGGAAGCGAACGGCGGCGAACTTCTCGCCGAGGCTCGGGCCGCGTGCCGCCAGCAGGCCGGCGAGCAGGTGCCAGGGTGCGGGCAGGCGCGGCAGGCGCAGGTGGAAGAGGGGGGTCTGCCCGGCCGGATAGCAGAGCTCGAGCGGCAGACGTCGGAGCAGCCGCTCCGGGTCGGCGCCGACGGCGCGCATCAGGCGCAACGTTTCCCGATAGGCGCCGAGCAGGATGTGCTGTCCGTTGTCGAGCCGTTGCCCCGGCAATTCGACGCTGCGGGCGCGTCCGCCGAGTTGCCTGGCGGCTTCGAAGAGAGTGACGCTGAATCCTGCCCTTGCCAGTTCGACGGCTGCGGCAAGACCTGCCCAGCCTCCGCCGACGACTGCTGCCCTCACCCGCGCGCCCAGGTCCGCCAGGCGATCCACAGCTTGCGGATCGGTGTCAGCGAGGTGCGCTGGCTGAGCACCTGACAGCCGTCGCGCCGGATTTCCTCGAGCAGGGTGCGGTAGATCGCCGCCATCACCAGTCCCGGGCGTTGTGCCTTGCGGTCGACCGCCGGCAGCGCACCAATGGCCTGCGTGTAGTAGCTCTCGGCGCGTTCGATCTGAAACTCCATCAGGCGCCGGAAGTCGTGCGAGTGGCGGGCGTTGAGGATGTCCGCGGCGGTCACCCCGAAGCGCTGCAGGTCCTCGATCGGCAGATAGATGCGGCCCCGGCGCGCGTCCTCGCCGACGTCGCGAATGATGTTCGTGAGCTGGAAAGCGATGCCGAGGTCGTGCGCGTACTTCTGCGTCCGGCGGTCCTGATAGCCAAAAATCTGCGCGGCCAGCAGGCCGACGACGCCGGCGACGCGATAGCAATAGAGCGAGAGCGCCTTGAAATCGAGGTAGCGGGTCTGTCGCAGATCCATCTCCATGCCGTCGACGATTTCCGCCAGTTGCTCTTCGGGCAAATGGAATTCATTGCTGGCTGCCTGCAGCGCCTGCGTGACCGGATGCTGTGGCCTGCCGTCCGCCAGGCTGGCCAGTTCCTGCCGCCACCAGACCAGTTTGGCGGCCGCGATCTGGGGGTCCTGGCATTCGTCGACGACGTCGTCCACTTCTCGGCAGAATGCGTAGAGCGCCGTGATCGCGCGCCGCCGGTCGGGCGGCAGGAAAAGGAAGCTGTAGTAGAAGCTCGATCCGCTGTGGGCGGCTTTCTGCTGACAATACTCGTCGGGGGTCATGCGCGATCTCGGGGGTGTCCACGGGGCAGGGCTGCATTCTCCCACGACTTACATGCGGAAGGCGCGGCCGGCGGCACGCATCCAGTCTCCCGCGCCAAGCACGGGACGATGCCGGAAGACGTCGCCCCGGGCAAGTCGAATCTGTTCGAGTATGCGCAGCCCGCTCTGCACCGTAAGCCGGATCTCCCAGCCGATGCGGCCGGGAAGCTGATGCACCAGCGCCGCGCCCTGGTTCATCAGGCGCTCGGTGCGCTCGACCTGGAAGTCGAGCAAGGCCTGCCACTCGGCGCTCCAGCGGCCGGCAGCGATCTGCGTCTCACTGATGGCGAAGTTCGCGAGGTCGGCCTGTGGCAGATACACGCGGCCCTTCTGCCAGTCGATGGCAATGTCCTGCCAGAAATTGGTCAGTTGCAGAGCGGTGCAGATGCAGTCTGAGCGGCGCAGATTGGTCTCGCTGGCGCGCGCGAAGAGGTGCAGCAGCAGGCGGCCGACCGGATTGGCCGAACGGCGGCAGTAATCGAGCAGCTCCGGGTAGTCGGCGTAGCGCTTCTTGACGACATCCTGCGCAAAGGCGTCGAGCAGGTCGCCCAGTAGTTGCACGGGCAGGCGCCATTCGCGCACGACCGTCGCCAGTTCCGCGAAAGCGGGGGCTGCAGGCTCGCCGCTTGCCATGCGAGCGAGTTCGCCGCGGTAGGCAGCCAGATGCTGCAGGCGCTCTGCGTCACTGGCTTCGCCTTCGTCGGCGATGTCGTCGGCGGCACGGGCGAAACGATAGATCGCCTCGATCGGCCGCCGCAGCCGGCGGGGCAGCAGCAACGAGGCAACCGGGAAGTTCTCGTAGTGGTCGACGGACATGTTGCGGAACGGACTGGTCGGTGCGGCCCGGAAGCGCGAACGCAGGCGGGAAGGGCTGACAGTATAGGGCGTCGCGGTTAGAATTCCGCCCTGGATGACGCGCTGGCGTGCCGCCCAGGTGGCGAAATTGGTAGACGCAGCAGGTTTAGGTCCTGCCGCCGCAAGGCGTGGGGGTTCGATTCCCTTCCTGGGCACCA
>NZ_JAMTDV010000072.1 GCF_023806565.1 Accumulibacter sp.
TGCTTGGTTGTTCCGGTGATAAGCGTCCCGCGCACCGAGCTCTGGGTGCGCACGATCATGCGGTCCGATCGAGCAGTTGCCGGCTGTCGATCAGCTCGATCGCAAACGCGCCGGTTTCGCGCACCTGGCGCACGACTTCGGCGACGCCACCGGTCGAGGCATCGTGGTCGTCGCCGTCCCACAGGGCGAGCAGTGTGCGCGTGCTGCAGTGCCACGCCTGCGCCGAGTGGACGATCCAGCGGATTCCGCGCTGCCACAGTTCGGGCTTGCCTTCGTTGCGCCAGCGCGGCAGCTCGGGACCGTCCTGCAGCACGCGGATTGCTTCGCCGTGCTGGCGCGCAAGCGCGAGCAGGCGGTTGCGCCAGGCATCGCGCGTGCCGAAAGCCAGCGCGGCAACGTTTTCGAGCGGCATCGGCAGGCAGAGCAGCGTCGGGACGCCGAGTTCGGCGCAGACTTCGTGTGCCAGGATGTCGGCGCCGGGAGCGGCCGAAGCGAGCAGCAGCAGCGATCCGTGTTGCTCGCGCAGGCGCACGAGGTGTTCGCGCAGCAGCTCGCGCGCGGCTTGCTCGGCACGCGCCGGGAAGCGCGGCGGCGTGCGGCCGGGCTCGTCGATCTGATGGCCAGCGAAGAGCACGAGATGCGGCGGCGCGGCTGCCGGCTGCTCGTCGCGGTGCAGCGCGGCGATCAGCGCCTCTGCGATCGCCGCGCGCACGCCGATCGCGGCGAACAGTTGCAACTGGCCGATCGCCGCGCCGCGGTAGAACGGTTCGAGGCCGAGCAATGCGTGCTCGTAGTCGTCGAGCAGGATCGACGGGTCGGCGTGCAGCCGGGCTTCGTCATCGGTCAGGAAGCGCAGGTCGGCGCGGCTGATGCGCGCCCAGCAGCGGTCGCTCTCGCTGCCGTGCGCAAGGCCGTGCTCGATCGCCGCGGCGACGACGTGGCGCAGCGTGCGCAGCTCGTCCCACAGCTCGCTGCGCTGCCGCGCCGCCTCGCGTGCGCTCCTGAACATGGCCGTCCAGCGCGGTTCGCGGGAGAGCGCGAGCAGCGCGTGGCCAACCTGCAGACAGGCGATCCCGCAGTAGAACGAGTTGAGATCGCGCCGGAATGACTCGCGGTAGGCCTGCCAGCTGTCGAGCAGTTGGCGCTTGCATGCGCGCGCGCGCCGCTCGGCGGCGTCTGCGATTCCCTCGAAACCCTTGCGCCACAGCGTCTTGAGGTTGCGTCCGCGCAGCGCGAGCGCTTCCGCGTGTTCGCTTGCCCGCAGGTCGGAGCGCTGCAGAACTTCGTCGAGCGCGCGTTCGGCGCGATCCATCAGCTCGGGCTTGCCGCTGCGCCGGTAGCTGCGCTCGTAGATGTTGGCCAGCGCGAAGCGCACTCCGGTTTGGCGGTCGCCGAGGCGCAGCAGACGTTGGAGGCTGTCGCGCGCGGCGTCGAAGTCTTCGATCGCCTGCTGGGCGAAGGCGACGAGGCGCAGGCCGGGGCGCTCGAAAGGCAGGTTGCCTACCTCGTCGGCGAGCATCAGGAGCCAGCCGCGGTCGCGCGCGACTTTCGCGCGCTGGACTTCCTGCACGAAGTCGTTCGGCACGGCGGCGTCCGATGGCGCTTCGGGCAAGTCGCGCAGCGCACGAAAAATCGGGCTGTCGGTTTCGCGTTCGCTCGTGGTGCCGTGGCGGATCGCGGCGATCAGAGCTGGCACGGTGTCGGCCGGGCGCTCGCACGAGTACGGCAGGTAGCGGAAGTCGCCGAGATCGAAGGGTGTGCGGTCGGCCGATTCGCTGCACTTGAGGAGCACCGTGCGCTTCCTGCGCAGCGCGTGCCGCGCGCCGAGTTCGTAGAAGACGTTGGCGTTATGCACGCTGATGTCGCAGACGACGAGGTCGGCCTGCAGGATCAGCCGGTACATGTCTTCGTGGATGCTTCCCGAGTCGGGTATCTCGCCGGTCGTGCCGCCCTCGAAGTCGCATTGCGCCAGCGCCGGCGCGATCAGCTCGCGGTCTACGCGGTCGAAGTCGAATGGGTTCCCGGAGCCGTCGCGCTTGACGCCGAAGCCGCGAATGACGAAGTAGCGCATGGCACCCTCCTGCCTGTGGGCCGGTTATTCGTCGGGTTCGTAGAGGAGAGCGAACTTTTCGGCGCTGATCGCGTACGCGTCACCGCCGTCCTCGCGGTTGCTGACCAGCCAGTCGCCGGCTGCGTACGCAGTGCGGCCTTCCTGGGTGGCGACGCTGCCGGCACCCGCGGCCTGCTTGGCCCAGACCGGCGTGCTCTTGACGTACGCGCCGCAACCGACGCGCCGGTAGGTGCGGGCAAAGGTTTCCGCGTCGATGGTGTAGACGTCGCCACCATTGTCGACGAGCCAGTCGCCGGGCTTGGCGAACTGCTCGTTTCCCCACTTGTGGTAGTGCAGTCCCGTCGTTTCGAGTTTGATCTGGACGGCGGCGACGGCCTGGTCGGCGCGGCGGCGATAGCGGCGACGGGTGAAAAGGGCGTTCATCGGCAGGAAGCGGCAGGCGGGTGATGAGGGGCGGTGAGCGTCGGGCGCGGGGTGGAAGAGCGCGGGGCAGACGAAAACTATGCTGCCGGCAGGTCGAAGTGCGCGGGGAAGTCGTGCGCCTGGACATCGCGTGCGCCGACGCGCGCTCCGAGCAGGTGCAGCGCATCCATGTTCTCCGGCGAGTCCATCTCGCTGAGCGAGGCGACGAGCCTGTCGTCGCGCAGTTCGGGGGCAAGCGCGCGCACCTGTTCGGCGGTCAGCTCGAGGTCGTAGCGCAGATAGGTCAGCAGCGGCGCGCCAGCCAGCAGGTCGTGGCGCAGGTCGCCGACTTCCCGGTCGATCGTGCGCGCGGTCGGGCTCGAGCTGAGCCACTGCAGCAGCGTCTGCTGCATCGTCGCGACGTCCTCCATCATTCCCAGCAACGACTGGATCGCCTGGCCCGCGGCGATTCCGACCTCGGCGACGGCAGGGTCGGGCCTGCCGGTGCCGAGCGAGACGAGCAGCAGCCTGTCGGCGCCGCTCGGCCAGCCGATGCGGTAGCCGTCGAGCGTGGCGACCATCAGTGCCTGCAGCGCCGGGTTGTTGTACGGGCTGACGCCGCCATCGACGAAAAGGCCTTCCTGCCCGGGGTTGCCCTGGCCAGCGGCGATCGTCAGCCGCTCGGGGTCGAAGTACGACGGCGCCGCGGTCGAGGCGCGAACGACCTGCCACAGCGGGTAGTCGCCATTACCGACGCGTCCTTTGGCGTCGCCGTGGAAATAGCGGCCACGCGGATTGTTCAGCAGCGGCCACGGGCTGCCGGTGTCGAGGCGTTTGGTGACGACGACGAGGCCGGTCAGCAGGCAATCGCTGCCCAGCGTCGTTTCGGCGCCATAGACGCGCTGCAGTTCCTTGCTCAGCGTGCCGGCTTCGTACTTGGCGCGCAGCACGCCCTGACGAAACAGGCTCTTCGCGAAGACCTTGCTGCCGAGCTGACGGTACTCGGCGAGCACTTCGGCGACGCGCATTCCCTTGGCCAGCGCGGCGGCGATGATCGCGCCCGTGGACGTGCCGGCGATCAGATCGAAGTAGTGCGCCAGGCGAAAGTCGTCGCCGGCGCGGTGCCGCTCGCCGAGCATGCGTTCGATGCGTTCGAGGATGCCCAGCGTGAGGATGCCGCGCAAGCCTCCGCCGTCGAGCGCGAGGAT
>NZ_JAMTDV010000073.1 GCF_023806565.1 Accumulibacter sp.
CGCGAGAGTCTTGTTTGCATACTTGACACGGGCCGGCTAATGGGTGGCCCCTTTCCCACTTTCTCAATGCTCTTTCTCAATGCTTTCTCTGAAGCCCCTTCGTCAGTCATGAAGAACCGAGGCGGGGACACCGTTCCATGCACCGCGAGCGGTAGCTTGACCGTCGTGTACAATCCTCTAAAGTCGCCTTTCTGCTGCTCTTGTTCGTCGATGTCGCTCCCCACGCAAGACGCGAGAGGTAGTCTCAGTGTCCTCTTGGCGGCAGCTAAACTCCACTCCTTCAGGGCATCACATGACGCGAGAACACCAAACCCCCAACCTGTCCCCGCTCGCCCAGTCGGTGACGCGAGAGGGTAAGACGGTTCGAATCGACATCCACGAAGACGGAGAAGGTGGCTGGATATTGGAAGTGTTCGATCACCATGGGAACTCCACCGTTTGGGATGACTCGTTCCCAAGCGACCGCGAGGCGCTCGACGAAGTGCTGAAGACTATCGATGAGGATGGAATTGATTCGCTGATTGGTCCGCCAGCGGGTGCGCAGAAGCCGACGGGTCTGAATCAGCCCTTATCCCGAGCCGAACTCAACGAACTGGACGAGTTTCTGGCCGACGCGTCCATTGAGGATACGTCAATGGATGTCTCGACGCTGGAAGGCTTCCTGACCGCGATTGTCATCGGCCCACGGCCCGTACACCCACCAGAGTGGCTACCCTGGGTGTGGGACATACACGAAGGCCAGGCAGAGGCCAAGTTCGAGAACAGGGAACAGGCCAATCGAATCATGTTGCTGCTTATGCGGCACTACAACACGGTGGTCCATGCGTTCCTGGATGATCCAGCGTCCTTCGAACCTGTTTTCCAATTCCGCAACCAATGGGGTGCCGCTGAGTGGTGCGAGGGCTTCCTTCTTGGTTTTCAGTTCAGTGACGAGGCCTGGAGCCTGCTGGCTGTTGGGCAACCGACATGGTTCACTCCTTTCCTGCGTCTGGGCACTGACGACGGCATCCGCATGACCCGGAAACTCGGCGATGCCGAGAGATGGATGAACGAAATCACACTATCGGTCGTGAAGATTCACGCCTACTGGAAAGACAAGCGCGTCAACCAACCTGGTGGAGTCGTTCAGCACGAATATCGCCTTGGCGGCCAGAAGGAGGTTGCGCCGGTAGTTCGTGGCGGGCCAAAGGTCGGCCGCAACGACCCGTGTCCTTGTGGCAGTGGCAGGAAATTCAAGAAGTGCTGCGGAGCGGGCGACGCTCCGGCCGCTTTGCATTGAGGTGTGAGGCGAGTACGCTCGCCAGTTGGCTGCTGCCGCGGCCACACGGTATCCGGGTCGTGTTGCTATCCGGGTCGTGTTGCGGCGGCGGCAATGACCACGACCCCGTCTCCCTTGTCCGGAGCGGAACTGTGATTGCGAGAAGAACTCCGGCCCCGCGCCGCGTGATGTCCACGCCAAGCAGGGGCTGCCGGCCAGGACAAACGTGAAGGGGGAAAACCATGGGGACCATCAAACCTTTCCTGACAGGCATGCTCCTGCTCCAGGCGGTGCATGCGGCAGGCGGCGATGCCGAAAGGGACGCCCAGTTGCAGCGCATGGAACGGGCCATCAGCCGCATCCAGCAGGAGCAGCAGTCGACGTACCAGGAATTCGGCATGGTTCAGGAATTGCGCCGCTCGCTGATGCAACAAAACACGCCGCCGCCACCGCCCGCGGTGATTGGCGTCGACGATCTGCCCAGTTATGACGAGCAGGCTCGCCAGCACAAGCGAGTGGAGGAACAACTGCAGCGGTACACGGTGGAACTGGAGGGTCTTTACGCGCGTTACCGGGAACTGGAAGCGCAGAAGAGGTCGTTGTTGGATAGAGTGCGCGAGCTGTCTCAATCCCCGTGATGTGAAACAACGGGCCGCCAGAACCCCGTCATTCCGGCGCAGGCCGGAATCCAGTGCGGCAGCGCCTGGGCACCGGCCTGCGCCGGTACGACGGGTTGCATTCACAAGCCAGATTCGATGATGGGGATCAGGGCTGCGGCGGCTCTGAGGCGATTGATCTGCGGGGTTGGCGGAGCAATCTGCTGCGACATTCTTGTACTCTAACGAGCGCCGGGCAAAACACAGAGGAACTACGCACCACCGCGTTCCCCTTTCGATGACCTACCCACACCAAACCGCACCCTCTGCCTCTTCCACTCCACCGGAAACGGGGCCAAATGCGCCGGGTACCGCTGGCGATGTCGCGCGCGGCGTCAGGCCGCTGGCGTGCGCGAATTTTTTCGATGCGCTGCGGTGCCTTGGCAGCGACTGTGGAGACAGGGCGTCCGCCCGGCCTGTCGCCAGCCGGCGCGAACCGGGTATCGGCAGGAACTTTTGTGGTGCTTGCCGCGCATGGCGGGTGCGGAATCTTTCGTTGCGATAACCGTCTGAACACGTGGCCGATCCGCGGCCGGACTCAATCCGCGTCGGAAGACTCATCTACGCCGATGGCGTCGTTGCCGTCGACGATAGCGAAAGTTTGCGGTGCACGCTCCAGGAAGCGGCGACCATGGCCAGGGCCCGGTGGCCGCCCTCTGCATCCGGCGTTCCCGAGAATCGATCCTCCCGCTCAGAAGACACTCATGACAGACACCACCCAGGACGAAACCAAGGACGAACCCTTGCGTGCCGACATCCGGCTTCTCGGCCGAATTCTCGGCGACACCGTGCGTGAACAGGAAGGCGAGGCGATCTTCGACATCGTCGAGCGCGTTCGCCAAACCGCCATTCGCTTCGCCCGGAACGGCGACCCGGCAGCACGCGCGGAACTCGCCGCGATCCTCGACCCGCTTTCCCGGGACACGACGCAGGTCGTCGTCCGCGCTTTCAGCTACTTCCTGCAGCTGGCAAACATCGCCGAGGACCAGCACCATATCCGGCGACGCCGCGCCTATGACCTGGCCGGATCTCCCCCGCGCGAGGGCAGCCTGCCCTACGCGCTCGACCGCCTGGCCGAAGCCGGCGTCGAGCGGGCGGACGTGGCCGACTTCTTCTCCCGGGCGCTGATCTCGCCGGTACTCACCGCCCATCCCACCGAGGTGCAGCGCCAGAGCACGCTGCAAAGCCAGCGCGAGATCGAGCGCCTGCTCGACGTGCGCGACCGGCAACGACTCACGCCCGAGGAGCAGGCAGAGAACGCCGCCGGCCTCGCCCGCGCCGTCCTGACGCTTTGGCAGACGCGCATGCTGCGACCGGTGCGCCTGAAGGTGATCGACGAGGTGAAGAGCGGCATCGGCTATTTCGCATCGACCTTCTTCACCGAATTGCCGAATCTCTACATTCAGGCAGCCGAGCAACTCGAAGCCCGCTATCCCGGCGATCGCTGGGTCCTGCCGCCTTTCCTCCGCGTCGGCAGCTGGATCGGCGGCGACCGCGATGGCAACCCCTTCGTTACGGCCGAAATCCTGCACGAGACGCTGCGCCTGCAATCGACGGCCACCCTGGATTTCTACCTCGGCGAAATCCATGCGCTCGGCGCCGAGTTGCCCATGTCGAGTCTGCTGGTCAAGGTCTCCCGCGAACTCGAGGCGCTGGACGAAGCCTCTCCCGACCGTTCGCCGCAGCGTGCGGACGAGCCCTACCGGCGCGCGCTCACCGGCATCTACGCCCGTCTCGCCGCAACTTCGCGCTCCTTCGATCACCTGGAACCCTTGCGGCATGCGGTGGCGGACGCCGAACCCTACGCCTGCGCCGGAGACCTGCGCGACGATCTCAAGATCCTCGCCGGTTCGCTCCAGGCCAATGGCAGCGCGCTGCTCGCCGGTGGCCGCCTGCGTCGGCTGCTCCGGGCAATTCAGATCTTTGGTTTCCACCTTGCGCCAATCGACCTGCGTCAGAACTCCGAAGTCCATGCCCGCACCGTTGCCGACCTGCTGACTGCTGCCGGGCGCTGTGCCGACTACTCGGCGCTCGAAGAACCGGCACGTATCGCGCTGCTGCTGCAGGAACTGGGAACGCCGCGACCCCTGTATTCGCCCTATCTCGCCTACTCGGAGGAAACCCGGGGCGAGCTCGCCATCTTTTTCGCCGCGCGCGAGCTGCGCCTGCGCTATGGCGCCGCCGCCCTGCCCAATTGCATCATTTCCAAGACCGACGGCGTCTCGGATCTGCTCGAAGTCGCCCTGCTGCTGAAGGAGTCGGGCCTGCTGCGACCCGGTGCCGATCCGCGCCTGGAGATGAACGTCATCCCGCTGTTCGAAACGATCGCCGACCTGCAGCAGGCTGCCACCATCATGGACACGCTGTTTCGCCTGCCCGTCTACCGCGAGTTGCTTGCCGCACGCGGCTGCGAGCAGGAGATCATGCTCGGCTATTCCGACAGCAACAAGGATGGCGGCTTTCTCACTTCCTGCTGGGAGCTGTACCGGGCCGAGATCGAGCTGGCTCGCGTCTGCCGCGAGCACGGCATGCGCCTGCGCATTTTTCACGGCCGCGGCGGCTCGGTCGGCCGCGGCGGCGGCCCGAGCTATCAGGCGATCCTCGCCCAGCCGGCCGGGGCGGTTTCGGGCCAGATCCGTCTGACCGAACAGGGCGAGGTGATTTCCTCCAAGTACGGCAATCCGGGCACCGGCCGCCGCAACCTGGAAGTGCTGCTCGCCGCCACCCTCGAAGCCAGCCTCACCGACCATGAAAACCGCGTCGAGTCGGCCGAGGCCTTCCACCCGGTGATGGATCGCCTGTCCGATCTGGCCTTCCGCGCCTATCGTCGCCTGGTCTATGAAACCGAGGGCTTCACGCAGTATTTCCGCCAGTCCACGGTGGTTTCCGAAATCGCCAGGCTGAACATCGGCAGCCGGCCGGCATCACGCAAGGCGACCGACCGCATCGAGGACCTGCGCGCCATTCCCTGGGTCTTCAGCTGGGCCCAGTGCCGGCTGATGCTTCCGGGCTGGTACGGTTTCGGTTCCGCCGTCGACGCCTGGCTGAGCGACCACCCGGACGGCCTCGCCACCTTGCGCCGCATGTTCCGGGCGTGGCCCTTCTTCCGCACTCTCCTGTCGAACATCGACATGGTACTGGCCAAGACCGACCTCGCCATTGCCTCGCGCTACGCCGAACTGGTCACGGACACGGCCCTGCGCGACCGCGTTTTCGCCCTCATTCGTGGCGAATGGGAACTGACCCGTCGCCACCTCCTGGCGATCGAGGAGCAGGAGGGTTTCCTCGCCGACAGTCCGCTGCTCAGGCGCTCCATCCAGCAGCGCTTCCCCTACATGGACCCCTTGAACCACCTGCAGGTCGAGCTGCTCAAGCGCTATCGGGCCGGCGAAACCGACGAGCGGGTCGCCCGCGGGATCCACCTGACGATCAACGGCATTGCCTCCGGCCTGCGCAACAGCGGTTGAACCCGCCGTCCCCGGGAATCGAGCACATCGCCCGTCCTCGCCGCGTCCGCCCGCAGCGCTCGCACGTGCTCGGCAGCAGCGGCGAGCGAGGAGCCGGCGACGGGCGCCGCACCGTTCCTTCCCGGCAGCAGCGGACGCGTCGACGGCGCAAGCTCACTTTCCCTCTTCGAGCACGCCGATCTGATAGCCGGCCAGCAAGCGATCTGCCTCGGCGGAATGCGGCCGCCCTTTGGTTTTGGTGCGATAGGCTTCACTGGCCTCCTTGCCGCACCAGGGAAGAATGACGCTGGGGCGCGTCGGATGGTCGGGCAGATAGGCCGTCAGGTCATACACCTTGCCGTGGATGGCCATCCAGCAGTCGCCGGCGCTGCTGTGCCGGGCAACTTCCGTCAGCGGCAGACGTTTCATCGCACGGACCGGAGTTGCTTCCCCGGGAGCGGGCGACCGACTGCTTGCCGCCCAGACCCCGAGGACGACCAGCCAGAAGAGCCCAGTGGCGAGCAGAAAGAGTTTGCGTGTCATCGGAAATCGAAACGTTCGCAATGAATGCGTTCCCGGGGCACGCCTCGCGCCTGCAGGAGGGCGACGGCCGCCGTCAGCAGCCCCGGTGGCCCACACAGATGACAGTGTACGCCGACGAGATCGGCTGCGGCGGGAAGAATCGCCGGCAGGTCCGGCACTCCGTCGGCGTTGGCCATGGCCGTCAGCGACAGGGATGGCTGCGCGGCCGCCAGCGCCTGCAGTTCGTCGAGATAGCCGGCATCGCGCGACGACCGATGGAGGTAGACAAGCCGGACCGGCTGCCGCAGCGGCCTCGTCCGCAGGACGGCAAGGAAGGGGGTGATGCCGATGCCGCCGGCGATCCAGAGGCTCGGCCCGCGCGGCTGATCTGCGAGGAAGGTGCCAAATGGTCCCTGCAGGCGCGCGGCGACACCGCATTCCACCGACTGGAAATGGCGGGTGCAGTCGCCCAGGGCCTTGATGCCCAGCGACAGCCTTCCGTCGGCGGCCAGGGCACTGATGGTGAACGGGTGAAATTCGCGACAGCCCCGGAATCGGGGGCCGTCGAGGAAAGCCGCCAGCACGAACTGCCCGGGCTGGGCGCTGATGGCTTGCGACAAGGGCGCCAGCGAGACCTCGACCAGGTCCGGAGCGAGCCGGTGCACCTGGCGGACGACGTAGGGTCTGGCTGCCCCGCCGTAGTCGGCGCGGACGAGCCGCCACAGCATGAAGCTCATCGCCAGCAGCGGCGTCCACAGAAGCAGGTAGTCGAGCCCGAGCTGCAGCAGATGCGCGAACGCGAGGACGACGGCGCCGGCCAGCAGAGCGTGCAGCCCGCGCCAGGCCGAGTAGGACAGGCGTGGCGCCAGGGCAGCCGCCATTCCCGCCATCAGGGCGAGCAGCGCGGCCCAGCCCAGCCAGCCGGGCCAGCCTTGCTGCCCGGGGTCGAGTTCGGCCCAGGCGAAGGCCGGCTGCTCTTCCCAGCCATCGGCGGCGAGCGCCAGCGGATGGCACAGGAGCACCAGATAGGCGGCCATTCCGAGCCGGTGATGCCAGACATACATCCGCTCCAGTCCCCCCAGCCGACTGGCCAGCCAGGGTTCGCGAATCATCAACAGCAGGCTGGCGAGCAGCAGGCCGCAGCCGGTCCAGCCGGCAACGATGGCGAAGCTGCGCCATCCCGAAAGCTCGTCGGGAAACGCCCAGAAAACGGGGGCACCCACCAGGAAGGCGGCAATCAGCGGAATCGACAGGCGGGAGGCAATCGACATGGGGAAGACGGACTATCGGTCGACCGGCTGCGACCGCAACTGCTCGCAAAAATCCCGGGGGTGCGCTGGCAGTTGCAGGCCCTGCGCGCTGGCGCGGGCGACCATCACCTCATGGTGCGCCAACTGGTAGGCGTGACAGTCGTCGTAGCTCTTGAATCCGCGGATCCTGGCCTGGTGCTCGATGCGTTCTTCCGGCGTCATCAAGTGCCAGCCGCTGGTATTGCCTTCGCTGGCGCGCCATGGGCCGCGCGCGAAGAGCGAGCCGGCGAATGCCAGTGACACAGCGGCAAGCGCGAGACACGCCCGTTTGCCTGCCATTGCGACCTCCTGTCCGTGCTCGGCAGCACGTTCCTGTCGGGATCAGATTAGCACTTCCGCGACTGGCTGCCCTGATCCAGCTCAAACCCAGGGGGCAGGGCCAGGGCTGGTGCAGCTGACCGGTCGCTCCCGGGTTCCCCGTGTGTCGGCAGTGCGCGTGCGCCAGGTGGAGCGAACGCTGCCACAGCAATCAGGCGGCAGCGGCGACGCGCCGGGACAGGAACGCCGACGACACCGGGCAAAGGCTGGCGAATTGCGCGGTGGCCTGAATGACCGTGGGCGCGGCACTGCGCGAAACGGGTTGGTAGCCGAGCGCCAGAAAGAAGCGCTCCGCGGTGGTGGTAAGGAGAAACAGCGTATCGACCCCGCAGGACGCAGCAAACGATTCGGCGAAGGAAACCAGGGAACGAGCGAAACCCCGCTCCCGGAAGCGCGGCGAGACGGCGAGCGAACGCAGCAACGCGAAGGGGCCGTGGAATTCGAGGCCCACGACTGCAACCAGGGTGCCACCAGATCGAATGCCGAAGAACTGCACCGGAGACGTCGGCGAAAGGTCGGCGATCGGCAATGCGCACTCCAGCAGCAGCGAGAGGAGTTCTTCGGTGGGAGATTCCGGGGCAATCTGCATGATTTCAGGTCAAGGTCCGAATCACGAGTGGCCAAGAAGCCGCGTGCTCTCGCCGGATTCCTTGTCCTGACTGTCCGCGGCACGGGAAGGGCATCGGCGCGGAGGCGCCCCGCGGAGTGGGTCGCGCCCTGCAGGCAGTAAGCCGGCACGTTCGGGATCAGGCGGTGATCGCTTCGTCGGTGCTTCCACTCTGCCTCCTCACAACCTGCCGCGCCTGGCGCACGGCCGCCTGCTCAAAAAGCCGGAAGAGTTCCTGATAGAGCTCGCAGTAGGGATCGGTCTCGAACAGGGTGCCATGATGCGCATGAGTACGAATCGGACAGCCTCCGTGACACAGGGAGAGGTAGTCACAATCGATGCACTTCCGCTGTGCCAGCACCATCGGTCGTTCGATGAACTTTCGGCGCGCTTCGCTGCCCCGGAGCAATTCCGCGAGCGTTGCCGAGGAGAAAATGTTGCCGAATCGGTACTCGGGATAGCTGGTCACCCAGCAGTCGCACTGCGCCACGTGTCCGCGTGCGTCGACTGCGATCAGGCGATCGACGCAGTTGTCACCCCAGAAACAGGGCAGTACGGAATGGCGATGGCTAAAATGGTCAAGCAGGGCGTCGAACGGAGCAATGCGTACGCCGCGACCAAGCCCTCGCTCGAGCCAGATCACTGCGAGGTCGAGGTGAAAGCGCAGTAATTCCGCCTGGCTCATGGTCGATCGTTCCTGCCTGCCCGGGTTGCTCTCTCCGCCGGGGAACGGCGTGTTGATCTGCAGATCGGTGAGAGCGAGTTCGTCAACGAGGTGCTCATAGAAAGGTTCGGCGCCGATTTCGAGGGTCGCCCGGTTGGGCAGGGAAATTACGTCGATGCGAATTCCAGCCGCCTGCGCTTCGCGGAGCTTGCGCAGCCACAGCTGGTCGTAGTGCGCCGGGCTGCGGCCAGGAAGCTTGCGGTGCAGATTCGGATAATCGAACGAGGTGCCGATGCTGTTGCCGAACATCCGCGCAACCACGGGATTCCAGTCCTTGGTGTAGGCCAGCAGATTGGATTGCAGGCAATGTCGTATCGCGACCCCGCGCTCCGTGGCAGCTTCGGAAATCAGGTCATAGGCGCGATCGTACCAGTCGGGCGACAGGAGCATCGCCTCTCCGCCCTGCCAGTAGATCGTCAGCGAGCCGATCGACTGGTTCTGCAGGAAATCGAGGACCTTGCCGATGAGCACGCCCAGGCGTTCGATCGTCAGCCGGTCGGCGGTGCGATGCTCGAAACAGTACTCGCAGGAGGCGTTGCACTGCAGCGTCGACAGCAGGATCAGCGAAAGCTCGCGGGTCGGCATCAGCGGGAATCCTCAACGCCTTCGCTGGAAAAGGCGGCGAGGTCGTGGCGCAGCTCGGCGGCCGCAAGACTCAGCCGGTCAAACAGCGTGCGGACGCCGATGCAGGAAAAAGAGCGATCCGGCCACTTGAAGTAGCCGCCGCAGTAGTCGAAATGCGGACACGATGCGCATTCGCCTTGCTCGGCGAGCAACCCGCCCCGCCAGACATCAAGAAAGTCACCACTGCCCGGAGACGAGCGCTCGCTGGCAAGCCTTCCCGGCAGACGCTCATCGCCGTTCTCGGCAACCACCCGAAACAATGCCGGATCTTCTTCCTGAATCGACCACAGCGTCAGCGGCTCCTGGTGAAAGAAGGCCAACAGACTGCTGTGGAAAGGTTCGATCGGCTGCGCGACGGTGGACCGGTGCAGATAGAGATCGAGCACATCCACCAGTTCGTCGATCAGTTGCGGAGGCGGCGGGACTAGATCGAGCTTGACCGGCAAGTCCAGACTGGCGGCAAGCCTCACTGCTCGGGCGAATCCGGCGATCAGTGGTATCGCCACCCGCACCGGGCAATGGTCGAGCAGTGCCGTACAACGGTAAAGCAACGGGTAATCCCGAGGCTCGGACAATACCAGATGTAATGGCACCGGCTGCCGCCACTCGGCGATTTCCTCGACGGTTGACGGGGACAGCGGCAGCTCGATGTGCAACAGACCGCCCGGATGGACGAGTGACATCAACCCGCCGATCTGACCGGGATGTTGGAGACGGACGATCAGCGGTCGATCATTCCAGCTTGCGACAAGCGCCGACGGCACACTATAGGCGATCACCCGCGGTACACGCGAACCGCTGTCGAATCAGCGGTTGACCCAGGCGCCACCACGGTTGGCCCACGCGCGGCCACCGTTCACCCAAGTGCCACCGCGATTGGCCCAGGCAGACCCATGGTTGGCCCAGGCGCCGCCATTGGCCCAAGCCCCGCCGCGATTGGCCCAGGCGCCGCCACGGTTGGCCCAGGCCCGTCCGCCATTGGCCCACGCGGTACCGGCAGTCGCACTTTGTCCCGGATCGAACAGAGCTCCTCCGAAGAGTGCGCCGGCTACCACCACCTTCGACCACCTGCCGATGCTGAGGAGAAAATCGCGTCGGGCGCAATTCTGCTCTTCGCTATCGATCGGCACCGCCTTCGTCGTCTCTTCCTTCGTCGTCTCTTCCTGCCTGTCTTCCGTTGTCATCGTAGGTCTCTCCGTCGGGAAATGATCGGCCGCTGCCGGTCGTGAGCAGGTCGCCGCTGCCACCAACACGGACAACTCTACGCAATTTGCCAGGCGTGCCGTTGATCCAGGTCAACCGCGAGGCGGCAGGCGGCCGATCCACCGCTGCGATGCGATGAAGCGGGATCAGGCCAGGCACGCCACGACGAAAGCGCCAAGAAAAACGGAGGCCACGCCTCCGTCTTCTTTCGCGGCAGCGCGGCGAGCTTGGGCCGCCTAGCGCTTGCTGTACATGAAGTTCGCGTAGGCGCCCTCGGCGATGCGGAACCAGAGGTTCTGGTCATCCTGGAACTTCTTGTAATCGTCGTACACCTTCTTGAACTCGGGATTCTTGGCCGAAGTCTCCGCATATACTTCCAGCGCCGCCTTGTAGGAAGCGTCCATCACTTCCTTCGGAAATGCCTTCAACTGCGTTCCGGAGCCGACCAGTTGTTTGAGCGCCGTGGGGTTCTTGGCGTCGTACCGGGCCATGATGTCGACGTGCGCGTCGGCACAGGCAATCTGGAGAATCGTCTGATACTCCTTGGGCAGTTCGGCCCACTTCCTGGTATTGACGTAGGCCGCCACCTGCGGCCCACCCTCCCACCAGCCGGGGTAGTAGTAATACTTGGCTACCTTGTTGAATCCGAGCTTCTGGTCGTCGTACGGACCGACGAACTCGGCCGCGTCGATCGTTCCCTTTTCCAGCGCCGGGTAGATGTCGGCGCCGCCGATCTGCTGTGGCACGGCGCCCAGCCTGCTGAGGACGGCGCCGGCAAAACCGCTGATGCGGATCTTCAATCCCTTGAGATCGGCGACCGTCTTGATTTCCTTGCGAAACCATCCGCCCATCTGGGTTCCGGTGTTGCCCAACGGGATGACCATGATGTTGGACTTGGCGAAAAGCTCGCCGAGCAGGCGGGCGCCGTTGCCGTAGCGGAACCAGGCGTCCATCTGCCGATTCGTCATACCGAAGGGAACGGCGGTTTCAAAGGCGTAGGTGGGATCCTTGCCGTAGTAGTAGTACGAGCAGGTGTGCCCCATTTCCACGGTGCCATCCTTGACGGCGTCGAACACCGCTCCGCCGGGAACGATTTCGCCGGGAGCGAAGATCTGGATGTGGAATTTTCCGCCGGTCGCCTCGGCAACGCGTTTGGCCATGTATTCGGAACCACCGAACAGCGTGTCGAGGCTTTTCGGGAAGCTGGAAGCCATTCGCCACTTGATCGTCGGGGCGTTCTCGGCAAGGGCGGGCATGGCCATGCCGCCGACGGCGAGGCCGGCGCCGGCAGTTTTCAGGAACGAACGTCTCTCCACGAGTGTTTTCCTCCGGGTTCTTGTCAGGAATTTTCCCGCCGATTATAGCGAAAGCGATCGGGCGCGGAATCTTGCGCGCATCGTCAGCACATCCTCTCGCCGGCCGGCGCCAGTAGGCCGGGGGGAAGCGGCCGCGGGATCAACGCCCGGCGACTTTCATCTCTTCGACCAGAATCGAGCCTACCTGCTTCGAACCTCGCACCAGGACGTCGTTGCCGATCCCAGCGATGTTCCGGAACATGTCACGCAGATTGCCGGCGATCGTGATCCCCTCCACCGGGTGCGCAATCTCCCCGGCTTCTACCCAGTAGCCGGCAGCGCCGCGCGAGTAGTCGCCGGTGACGTAATTGACACCGTGGCCAAGCAGTTCGGTCACCAGCAGACCGCGCCCCATCTTGCGGAGCAGGCCGTCGAGATTCCGCTTCCCCGGATGGACGATCAGGTTGTGGCAACCGCCGGCGTTGCCGGTGGTCCGCATCCCCAGTTTGCGCGCGCTGTAGGCACTCAGGAAGTAGCCCTGCAGGCGGCCATCGACAAGCACTTCGCGGTCCCGGGTGGCCACTCCGTCGGCATCGAAATAGCTGCTCGCCAGCCCCTTGCGCAGATGCGGTCGTTCGCTGAGCTGCACCCGTTTCGAAAAGACGCGTTTGCCGAGGGTATCGACGAGGAACGAGGTCTTGCGGTAGAGGCTACCGCCGCTCGCGGCATGCACGAAGTTGCCGATCAGCGAGGAGGCCAGCGGCGCCTCGAAAACGACCGGTACCCGGCAGGTCTTGACCTTGCGCGCGCCGAGACGCGACAGCGCGCGCTGCGCGGCACGATCGCCGATCGACTCGGGCGAGCCGATGGCCGCCGGGTCGCGGGCGGTCGCGTACCAGTCGTCGCGCTGCATGTTCTCGTTCTCCCCGGCGATCACCGAACACGACAGGTAATGCCGCGAGGTCGGGTACCCACCGACGAAGCCCAGGCTGTTGGCCGAAATGAACTGTCCCTCCTGGATCGACACGGTCGCGCCTTCGGAATTGCTGATCTGCGGATCGACGGCGAATGCCGCCTGCTCGCAGCGCCTGGCAAGGTCGACGGCTTCCTCGACCGAGAGCAGCCAGGGATGGTACAGATCGAGATCCGGCAGGCTGCCGGCATTGATTGCCAACAGTTCGGCGTCGGGCAGGCCGGCACAGGGATCGGCAGCGGTAAACCGGGCGATGTTGAGCGCCGCCTCGACGGTCTCGCGCAGAGCGCCCGGCGAGAAGTCGGAAGTGCTTGCCTGGCCCTTCCTCTGGCCGAGGTAAACCGACACGGAGACCGACTTGTCACGGTTGTGCTCGATCGTCTCGACCTCGCCGCAGCGCACCGTCACCGCCTGACCGAAGCCGGTGGTGACGTCGACCTCGCAGGCGCTGGCACCCTGTTTGCCGGCATGCAGCAGGACGTCCTCGGCCAGTTGCCGCAGGACGTCGAGGCGGTGACTGAAGCGCGATTCGCTGGCAACGGTGTGGTTGGAAGAGGGCATGGGGTCGGTCGCCGAGAGCAAAAGCCGCTATCATAGCAGTTCACCGCCCGGCTTCTGTGGCACGGCCCGGCGGTCCCACCGGCCACAACGAAGAGCATTCCGGCAAGCCATGAACCTCGCGCACGAACAACCCGCCCCGCCGTCGAAAACGCAGCGCAAGCGGGCGATGCACGAACTTCAGGCGCTCGGCGAGGAACTGGTGCAACTGGCCGCCGACCGGCTCGGGAAGATCGAGCTGCCGGAAGATCTGCGCGCTGCGCTGTGTGCGGCACGGAGTATGGCGCGCCACGACGACGCGCGGCGGCGTCAGCTCCAGTATGTCGGGCGGCTGATGCGCGACGTGGACGCGGAACCGATCCGCCGTGCGCTGGCGGCGCTGCGCGGCGAATCGGCAGAGGAAGCACGCAGGCTGCACTGGCTCGAACGCCTGCGCGCCGACTTGCTGGCCGACGAAAAGACCTTGCACGAAATCGCCAACACCTATCCGGCCGCCGACCTCCAGCAACTGCGCTCGCTGCGCCGCGCCGCGCTGCACGAACAGGCGCAGGGCAAAGCGCCCCGCAGCTACCGTGCCATCTTTCGGCTGCTCAGGGAACTCGAGCGGGCCGACGATGTTTCCAACCTGGGCAATGAAAATGGACAGCAATGAGGAGTTGCTGATCGGCCTGGTGTCGATCAGCGACCGTGCGACGCAGGGCGTTTATGCCGATCAGGGGATTCCGGCGCTGCGCGACTGGTTTGCCGGAGCGCTGCGCAACTCCTGGCGAATGGAGACCCGACTGATCGCCGACGACCGTGCCTCGATCGAGGCGACGCTGATCGAACTGGTCGACCACGTCGGTTGCCATCTGGTGCTGACCACCGGCGGCACCGGACCGGCTGCGCGCGACGTCACGCCGGAGGCGACGCTGGCGATCGCCGACAAGGTGATGCCCGGCTTCGGTGAGGAAATGCGACGGATCAGCCTGCATTTCGTGCCGACCGCGATCCTCTCGCGCCAGGTCGGCGTGATCCGTGGCAAGGCGCTGATCCTCAATCTTCCCGGGCAGCCAAAGTCGATCCGGGAAACGCTCGAAGGAGTCCGGGCTGCCGACGGAACGGTGCTGGTGAACGGCATCTTTGCGGCGGTTCCCTATTGCATCGATCTGCTCGGTGGTCCCTACGTCGAAACCGCCGACGAGGTCATCCGCGCTTTCCGGCCAAAATCCGCCCTGCGGGCGAAACCCTCGACCTGACGCGGCGATGCCGGCGGCCACTCGGCGACGCCCGCGGCAGCGCTCCCGGCGGCTGTTCGAACGCGTCCAGAGCCTTTGACGAGGGAAGGAAACCGCCTATAATATGCGGTTCTTTCGCTTCGTTATTTGGAGTCCAACATGTACGCGGTCATAAGAACCGGTGGCAAGCAGTATCGGGTTGTCAGCGGCGAAAAATTGAAAATAGAACAGATACCGGCAGAAGTTGGCGCAGAAATCACTTTCGACCAGGTCCTCATGGTAGGCGAAGGCGAAACCGTCCAGGTCGGCACGCCGACCGTCGGCGGCGCCACGGTCAGAGTGACTGTGCTTGCGCATGGTCGGCACGACAAGATCCGGATTTTCAAGATGCGTCGCCGCAAGCACTCGCAGAAGCATCAGGGACATCGCCAGAATTACACCGAGATCCGGGTGGACGCCATCGCCGGTGGCGCTGCGCCCGAACCTACCGTCTGATCGAGAGGAGTCTGACTCATGGCACACAAGAAAGCAGGCGGCAGCGTACGCAACGGCCGCGACTCGGTAGCGAAACGTCTGGGCGTCAAGCGCTTCGGCGGACAACTGGTTCGCGCGGGCAGCATCATCGTGCGCCAGCGCGGTACCGCGTATCATCCTGGTGACAACATGGGAATCGGCAAGGACCACACCCTGTTTGCACTGGTGGACGGACACGTTCGGTTCGCCATCAAGGGCGCATTGAACCGGCGCACGGTCAGCATCGTTCCCGTCGCTGCCTGAACACCAGGCCGCTGGCTGCCGCGGCAAGCCGGCCCTGCTCGAAGCCCTATCCTTGCCGGTAGGGCTTTTTGTTTGCCAATCGGACCACAGCGAAGAAACCCGGCCATGAAGTTCATCGACGAGGCGAAAATTCTGGTTGCCGCCGGCGACGGAGGCAATGGCATCGCCTCGTTCCGGCGCGAGAAGTACGAGCCCGAAGGGGGGCCGGACGGCGGCGACGGGGGACACGGCGGCAACGTGCATTGCGTCGCCGACCGCAACGTCAACACCCTGATCGAATACCGCTACGCTCGCCGCTTTCGGGCCAGGCGTGGCGAGAACGGCGGTTCCAGCGACCGCTACGGCAAGCGAGGCAAGGATCTGACGCTGCGCGTGCCGGTCGGCACCGTCATCGCCGACGTCGACAGCAAGGAAGTGCTCGCCGACCTCGATGCAGATGGCAAGAAAGTGCTGCTCGCCAAGGGGGGACGCGGTGGCCTCGGCAACGTCCATTTCAAGTCGAGCGTCAACCGCACGCCACGGCAATTCACCCGCGGGGAAGCGGGCGAGCAGCGCAACCTGCGGCTGGAACTGCGCCTGCTCGCCGATGTCGGCCTGCTCGGCCTGCCCAACGCCGGCAAGAGCACCTTCCTCAGGGCCGTTTCCGCGGCCCGACCAAAGGTGGCCGACTATCCGTTCACGACGATCGAACCACATCTCGGCGTCGTCCGCACGGATCAGGACCGGAGCTTTGTCGTCGCCGACATTCCCGGCCTGATCGATGGCGCGGCCGAGGGTGCCGGACTGGGCATCCGCTTCCTCAAGCACCTGAAGCGCACGCGCCTGCTGCTGCACCTCGTCGACCTGGCCCCGGCCGACCCGGCGGCGGACCCGGTGCGCGCGGTGCAGACGGTTGTCCGCGAACTGCAGAAATACGACCCGGAACTCGCCGCCAGGCCGCGCTGGCTGATTGTGAACAAGGTCGACCTGATCCCGGAAGACGAGCGCGAGCAGCGTATCGCCGATTTTCTGCGAGCCTGCAAGGCTGACCCGACCAACAGCTTCCGGATCAGCGCGATCAGCGGCGACGGCTGCCGGCTCCTGACGCAACGGCTGCAGGACGCTCTCGATCGACTGCCGCAATCGCCGGCCGACGTGCCGGCAGTGACGGCCCATTCTTGGGAAGACCCGTGCGAAAAAGAACCGCAGCCCTGAACATGGCCGCCACGCGTATCGCGTCTGCCCGCCGCCTGGTCGTCAAGATCGGTTCGGCACTGCTCACCAACAACGGGGAAGGCCTCGATCTCGCGGCGATCGGCGATTGGGCGAGACAGATCGCCGAACTGACGCAGGGCGGCAAACAGCTCATCCTGGTTTCCTCGGGCGCGATTGCCTGCGGCCTGCAACGCCTCGGCTGGCGCAAGCGCCCGCACGCCGTGCATGAATTGCAGGCGGCGGCGGCCGTCGGCCAGATGGGTCTGGCACAGGTTTACGAAAGCGCTTTCGCCCGGCACCAGTTGCATACCGCGCAGATCCTGCTGACCCACGACGATCTCGCCGACCGCAAGCGCTATCTCAACGCACGCTCGACGCTGAGCACGCTGCTGCAACTCGGCGTGGTGCCGATCATCAACGAGAACGACACCGTCGTCACCGACGAAATCAAGTTCGGCGACAATGACACGCTCGGTGCCTTGGTCGCCAACCTGGTGGAGGCGGATTGCCTGATCATTCTCACCGATCAGGAGGGCCTGTTCACGGCCGACCCGCGCAAGGACGCCGCGGCCACGCTGATCGCCGAAGCACGCGCCGGCGTTCCTGCTCTGGAAGCGATGGCCGGCGGTGTCGGCACCCAGTTCGGCAAGGGCGGCATGATCACCAAGGTGATTGCCGCCAAGCGTGCGGCGCGCAGCGGCGCGCACACGGTGATCGCCAGCGGGCGCGAAACCGACGTCATTCTCCGCCTGGCACGCGGCGAGGCGCTCGGCACCTTGCTGGTTTCGGAAACTCAGCCGCTGACGGCGCGCAAGCAATGGCTCGCAGACCACCTGCAGCTCAACGGGAAACTGGTGCTCGACGGGGGCGCCGTCAAGGCGCTGCGCGACGGGAAGAGCCTGCTGCCGATCGGCGTCGTGACCGTCCAGGGAGATTTCGAACGCGGTGCAGCGGTCGCCTGTGTTTCCCGCGAAGGCCACGAAATTGCGCGCGGCCTGGTCAATTACGGCAGCAGCGATGCCCGCCGCATCGCCCGCCGGGCCAGCCAGGACATCGAGGAAATTCTCGGCTACATCGACGAACCCGAGATCATCCATCGCGACAACCTGATCGTCATCTGACGCGCCGCGCCTCTCTGCCGGGAGTCCTACCGCTGCCGCGGCAATGCCCACAGCCGAAGCAACAGTGCTGCCAGCAGCGCACAGGCGGCCGCCAAAGCGAACGCCGCCAGCGGGGCGACCGCTTGCCAAAGCCAGCCGAAAACGAGCGAGGCGGGCAGCAGGAGCAGACCCGACGTCAGGTGAAACCAGCCATAGGCGGTGCCCAGCATCTCCTGCTCGACGAGATCCGCGACGAGCGCCTTTTCGGCGCCTTCGGTCGCGGCCATGAACAGTCCGTAGCACGCGAACAGCGGCCACAGCAGCAGTTGCTGGCCGATGCAGCCGAGCAGCAGGTAGAACGCACCGTAAACGCCCCAGCCACAGACAATCAGGCGAGGGCGGCCAACCCGGTCGGAGAGTGCCGACAGGGGCGTCGAGAACAGCGCTGCGCTCAACGACACCAAGCCCCAGAGCAGCGGTACCTGGTATTCGGCGAGTCCCAGCTCCCTTGCCCGCAACAGCAGGAACACGTTCGACGAATTGCCGAGAGTGAACAGCGCCAGCACCGCCAGGTAGCGTCTGAACGGTCCAGGCAGGCCCTGCATGCGCCAGCAGAAGGGCGTCGCGGATGCCGGTGGAGGATGCTGTGGTTCCTCGACGGCGAGCGCCAGAACCACGGTCAACGCCCCGCCCAGCGAGGCCCAGAGGAAGATGTCGCGCAGCGGCACCTCCACCGCCAGCAGCCACGCCGCCAGCAGCGGCCCGACGACCGCGCCGACGTTGTCCATGGCGCGATGCAGCCCGAACGCCAGTCCGCGTTGCTCCGGAGCCACGGACAGCGCCAGCAGCGCATCGCGTGGCGACGAGCGCAGACCCTTGCCGACGCGATCGGCGAAGCGCAGCAGCAGGACAGCCGGCCAGGAGGTCGCCAGGGCGAACAGCGGACGCGCCGCCGCCGCGAGAGAATAGCCGCCGACCACCCAGGGCTTGACCGAGCGCTGCCGGTCCGAGAGCACGCCGGAAAACAGCTTGAGCAGGCTGCCGCTCGCTTCGGCGACGCCTTCGATGACGCCCAGTGCGCCGGCACCGGTCATCAACACCGAGGCGAGGTAGATCGGCAGCAGCGGGTAGATCAGCTCGCTCGTGGAATCGTTGCACAGGCTCACCAGACCGAGCAGCCAGACGGCGCGCGGCAACTCCCGCAAGCGCGCGAAAGCCTTGCCCATCTCTCGCCCCGGTCAGCTGTCCGCGCTTGCTCCCGGCGGGTCTCTGCCGTCCGGATTGATGATGCCGAAATGGGCCGGGATGCGCGTGTAGAAGATGCGAATCTTCTCGCGGCGAATCAGATCGAGCAGGCTTTGGCCTTCTTCGTCGGTGACGACGAACTCGACCTCGATGCCGCCGCTTCCCGCCAGCTCGAAAAAGCGGTCCTCGTGCAGCGCGTGGCGTCGGCCGAATCCGGCGATCGAGCGAAACGCCGATCCACCCCGGATGCCGAGCCGGTTGCCCTGATCGAGCAGCCACTCCCAGAGCAGGACGCCATGATGCGTCAGGCTTTCGCCAACGTAGAATCTCAGGAACGAACCTTCCATGCTTGCCTCCCCTTCGCCTGCTGCACCCTCCCCATCGTCCGCGACGGATGCGGGCATCAGGTCGAACTTCGCGCCCATAAAATCGTCGCCATGCCGGCGAGGGTCATCAGCACCGAGCCGACGACGTGCGCTCCGACGATTCCCAGCGCCCACGCCATCCGCCCTTCCTGCAGCAATATCGTCAGTTCGGCGGAAAAGGTCGAGAAGGTCGTCAGCCCGCCGCAGAAACCTGTGATCACCAGCAAACGCCATTCCGGCGGGATCGCCGAGAACGACGTGAAGAAGGCGATCGCAAGTCCGATGACGTAGGCACCGATCAGATTGGCCACCAGCGTTCCGGGCGGAATCGTGGGAAACAGGGCGTTCAGCCGAAGCCCGAGTTGCCAGCGCAACAGCGCGCCGAGCGCCGCACCGACGGAGATGGCTACGACTGATTTCCACATACCGTTTCGCCCTGAGAACGTGAAGCCGGAACGGATTCGCGGCACGCTCGCAGCGGCCGGTCCGCCGGCAACGTACCGCCGGATCGGCAGCGCGGGCTGCAATACCCTCCCCCGGCTGGCCCAATATAGCATCGGAACTCGTTCCCTGAACAGCCCTGGCCGGCACCATCGAAACACCGCGACCGGCACCCGCTGCACGTAATCAGCAAGGAGCGCGGGACTCGCCGCTAACGGTCCTTGCAGTTGCGGCCGCCCGTGGCGGGGAATTCGGACAATTCATGTGCGACAAGACCGGACCATGTAGATGTCGAGTGAACCGTCGGTGTTGAATTTCAGCGGCATTGACGACAAGATGCCATAGCGGTTGAGCGCGTTGCGCACATAGAAATTCTCGCGATACGGCGAGGTCGGCCGGACGTTCACGGGTGACGGTGGCAGCGCGCCCGTCGCGATATGCATGACGTACGGCGTCAAGCGCGCGGCCGTCGGCATCGACATAGGTCGTCGGATAGACGGCGTCAGACGAGGTCAGCGCACCCAGCCCCATGTAGGCAACGAAGGCGCGCGTTTCATAGTCTTTGCCGTAGCGGCCCAGATCGAGCATGTTGACCCAGCCGTTCGCCGCGCTCATCGAGTAGGGACCCTCGGGGAGCAGCTTCCAGACGTCCACGGCGCCTCGCCGATGCCCTTGCGCAACTGCTCGTCGATCCTGCTCGGGTCGAATGGTTTTCCTGGCTCGACACCGAGCAGTTTGAGCTTGTCCAATGCCCAGCCGTCCTCGGCGCTGGGCGGGTTGACCTTCATCGCCAGTGCCATCCGCTTGAAAAACATCTCGCCGGTCATCAGCCGTACCTGGTCGAAGGGTGTTGCCGTCAGGTCGACGTTCGGATCGACCGTGACGGTCACAGGCGGCGCGTAGGGCTTGCCGTAGGCCGACAGCGGTGTGATCGCGAGCTTGCCCTGCAGCGCGTGGATCGCCGGGAAGTCGTCCGGGCTGCCGGCCGACATCTACACCAGCATCCAGGCGTAGCGCGTGCTGCTGCGTCAGATGGCCTTGATCCCTGGCGGTGGCGTGCCATTCCACTTCGGCCCCGCGACGCGGAAGTCGCCGGATTTCGTCGCCGGCGTCCGTATGCCGGCCGAGGCAAAGTCGTTGCTCCACATGCCGAGTGCCTGCACAACCATGTACCGGTCGCCGGAGTCGGGGATGGTGACGACCATCGGCTCCTCGTTGAGGTCGACGAAGCCGTGCGACCACAACGAGTTGACGCTGATTCGTACGACTGCCTTGAAGTCTGGGGCGACGTGGGTGCGAATCCGACCGAATTTGGTTGATTGGCGCACTGTATTCGCCGGACTTCGACGCGGCCGTCAGGTACTGGACGTTGGTCCCAATGCCGCTACGGCGACACCGAGTCCCAGGTTCAGCAGCGCCACGAGCCCGAGTAGAAGCGGATTCGGCGCCAGCAGCGCGGCGAACACGAAGACCGCCGCAGCGCCTAAGTCGTAAACGAGCAAGCTCGGGCGCAGCCGCGTTCGATTTGCTGGCAGGTCGCGCGCAAGCCACCAGATCAATCCGAGAGCGAGCGCTGCGCAGCCGACCAGTCGGGCCACGATCAAGCCAGCAGGATCAAGTGGTTGACCGATCAGCCAGCCGAGCACCTGCGGGAAGAGCACCACAGTAGTGCCCACGCCGATTTCACCGGACGCCGAGATGGCGAAGATCCAAGCCGAGCTGTCGCTGCCGGTGGCCACACGATCGTCCCCCGCGATTTCGTCCATGTCGTTCCTCCATTCGCGCTCACTTGAATTGTGGGCGCCAGGCACATGCGATGGAACAGGACCAAGGTCCAAATGCATCGTATTGCACGGCCGAGCCTGGCGTGGCACAGCCTAGACTGGGCCGCGGAGCGCAACAGCATGCCATGCTGATCGGATGCTGCCGGACGATGGGGACAACGCGGTCGACCTAACCTGGATGACAACGGCTGCGGCCAGCTTGACGCTGGGAATGATCCATCTATACGTCTGGGCCCGCCAGCGTGAGCGGCTGGACTTCCTGGCCTTCTTCGTGGTGGCCGCCTCGGCGGCCGTCTTCGGTGCCTTCGAGCTGCAGATGATGCGTGCGGCCACACCTGCGGCCTGGGCTGCAGCCCTGCGCGCCGGCCACGTACCGCTGGCGATCTTCGTTGTCTCCACTGTGGTCTTCGTGCGCCTGCACTTCCGCAACGGTTGCCTTGACTTGCTGGCCGCGATCGTCGCGTTGCGCCTCGCAACGCTGGTTCAGAACTTCACGACCGGGGTCAATGCCAACTTCGAGCAGCTGGTCGACCTGGGGTACGTAGTGTTGTGGGGCAAGTCGATCGTCGCGGTGCCGGTGGGCACGCCGAGCCGCTGGGCGTGGTTGCCGAAACTGGGCAACCTGTTGCTGCAGGTTTTCGTCACCGACGCCGCACTGACGTTGTGGCGGCGTGGCGACCGCGCAGCGCTGGTCGGCGGTAGCGTCGTCGTCAGTACCACTGCCGCCGGTGGGCTGGCCGCATTGTCGGTCTACGGCTTGGCGCAGCTGCCGACGTTCCTGTTGCCCGCCTTCGTGGTGATCCTTTTGGCGATGAGCCCCGAACTGGGCGGCGATGTGCTCCGCGCCGCCGCCCAAGCGCGGGAGCTGGAGGCTAGCAGCCTGTCGGACTTTCGGCTTGCTGCCGACCGGATATGCTATAACCAT
>NZ_JAMTDV010000074.1 GCF_023806565.1 Accumulibacter sp.
CTTCGTCGCGCCCAGGCTGGTGGTGACTGACGACGGCTCGCATTCCGTTCGCATGATCCGACGACGCGTGACCGGCAGGGTAACGACGTTGGCACCCAGTATCGCTCGGTCATTTTCTGGCACAGCGCAGAGCAGGCGCAGGTCGCCGCGGAGTTGATCACTGAACTCGGCAAGGCGGATCTGTGGCCAGCAACGATCGTTACCGAAGTACTGCCGGCGCCGCGGTTTTTCGCAGCGGAATCGTATCATCAGCAGTATTTTCGCAAGAATCCCGAGCAGGACCATTGCCAGGCGGTCGTCAGTCCAAAGTTGGCGAAGTTTCGCCAGCGTTTTGCCGGTCGACTCAAGGCGAGTCAATGAATTCCCGCAGGTCGCGGACGAAGCGATCCCGCTCCCACTGGTGGGGTGAGTGGTCGGTACCTTCGTAAATGTGCAGCACCGCGTTGGCGATCCTGTTCTGGACGTAGTGGGCGGTGTCGCTCCGGTAGTAATTGCTGGCCCCGCCGTACACCAGCAGCGCAGGAATGTCGATCCGTTCGAGGGTATCTCGATAGTCGGCTTCGGTCAGGCTCTCCCAGCAGGCGATCAGAGGCGCAGGATCCTGCTCTTTCAGCCATTGCCGAGCCTTGTCCAGGCCCCTTGATCCTTGCTGATATTTGTCCCGGGCGCGTTCGTTGAGGCCCATCGCGCCGAGCAGGAGAACGGACTCGGCGAAGTCGCTCTCCAGGTGGCGCAGAAAGGCGGCGGAACGCTCGCGATCGAAATCGCCGTAGATGCCGTTCATCCATTCCGCGTCGGTCAGCAGTTTGGGCGACTGATCCAGGAAGCAGACCTTGCGCAAGCTTCGGCAGCCACGGTCCTCGATGTACTGCCACAGGGTCAGGGCACCCATCGAGTGGCCAACGGCGACGAGTTGATTGAGGTCGAAGTGCTCGATCAGATTGTGCAGGTCCTGTGCCATGCGCTGGACCGTCGGAGCGGTGTCGCGGGTCAGGCGATGTCCGCCATGGCCGCGAGCATCCCATCGGAATACGCGGTGATGCGCTGTCAGTTGGTCAAGAAAGGGAGACCATTCCCGGTGGCTGGCCGTCCAGCCGTGCAGCATGAGGATCGGTGCACCGTCGCCGGAAACGTGCACATGGATCTTTTCGCCATCATCGGCAAAGAAATGCGTCATCGAATCGAAGCAGCGAAAGAGGATCGCTTTCTCAGAAGTACTGATCCAGTACTATACACTCGGCGTCTAGCGACGCGTCGAAAGAATGCGCGTTCGGGGGATCCCCGTCCGCTTCCTGTAGGATGCCCGCCCCATGAAAGTGCTTGGTTCCCCTGTTTTCGGCAGCTCTCCGAGAGGCCTTTTTTCGTACCGCAAGTACTGGGCCTGTCGCTTCGGGACTGCCCCGTTTTTGCCGATGTCGCGCGCCGAGATGGCGACGCTTGGCTGGGATTCGTGCGACATCATTCTGGTCACCGGCGACGCCTACATCGATCATCCGAGTTTCGGCATGGCGCTGATCGGGCGCCTGCTCGAGGCGCAGGGCTTTCGCGTCGGCATCATCAGCCAGCCGGACTGGCGGTCGGCCGCATCCTTTCGCGCGCTCGGCAGGCCGAATCTGTTTTTCGGAGTGACCGCCGGCAACATGGATTCGATGGTCAATCGTTATACGGCCGATCGCAAGCCCCGCTCCGACGATGCCTACACGCCGAATGGCGAGCCCAACAGGCGGCCCGATCGGGCGGTCGTCGTCTATGCGCAGCGCTGCCGGGAAGCATTTCCCGGAAGCAACGTGGTCATCGGATCGATCGAAGCCAGCCTGCGCCGAATTGCCCATTATGATTACTGGTCGGACAAGGTGCGGCGGTCGGTGTTGCCCGATGCGAAAGCCGACCTGTTGATTTATGGCAGCGCCGAGCGAGCGATCGTCGAGCTGGCGCATCGTCTCGCCGCCGGCGAACCGATCGACAGCATTCGTGATCTCCGCGGCACAGCCTTTCTGGTGCCGCGCGGTTGGCGGCCCGGCGACAACTGGAGCGAGATCGATTCGACCGAGGTCGACACGCCGGGTCGCCTGACTCGCCATGCCGATCCCTATGCCACGGTGCCGGCGAGCGACCGGGAGGCCCCCTGCATGGCGGGGCCGACGCAAGCCGAACATGACGACCGATCCGATCGGACGCAGGTGATCCGGTTGGCGGCGAAACCCGATCGCGCGCGCACCGCGATTCGCCTCCCATCGTACGAACAGGTCGCTGCCGATCCGGTGCTCTACGCGCACGCCTCGCGCACCTTTCACCTCGAGTCGAATCCGGGCAATGCGCGGGCGCTGATCCAGGCGCACGGCGAGCGCGACGTCTGGCTGAATCCGCCGCCGATCCCGTTATCGACGCCCGAAATCGACGGCGTCTTCGCCGCGCCATTCCAGCGCCGGCCACACCCCGCCTACGGCGACGCGAAGATTCCAGCTTTCGAAATGATCCGCTTCTCGATCAACATCATGCGCGGCTGCTTCGGCGGCTGCACCTTCTGCTCGATCACCGAGCACGAGGGGCGCATCATCCAGAGCCGCTCCGAGCAATCGATCCTCCACGAAATCGAGGAGATTCGCGACAAGGCGCCCGGATTCACCGGCGTCATCTCCGACCTCGGCGGACCCACCGCCAACATGTATCGCCTGGCGTGCCGGGACCGGAAAATCGAGTCCGCCTGTCGTCGCCTGTCGTGCGTCTTCCCCGGCATCTGCAGCAACCTCGTCACCGACCACACGCCGCTCGTCCGGCTTTATCGCAAGGCGCGGGCGCTGCCCGGCGTGAAGAAAGTGCTGATCGGCTCGGGATTGCGCTACGACCTGGCGGTGCGCGATCCGCAATACGTCAGGGAACTGGTGACGCACCACGTCGGCGGCTATCTCAAGATAGCCCCCGAGCACACCGAGGAAGGACCGCTGGCGCACATGATGAAGCCGGGAATGAGTTCGTATGACCAGTTCAAGGCGATGTTCGAGAAATTCTCGAAAGAGGCCGGCAAGGAACAATACCTGATTCCCTACTTCATCGCCGCGCATCCGGGAACCACCGATCAGGACATGCTGCATCTGGCGCTCTGGCTGAAACGCAACCGTTTCCGTCTCGATCAGGTGCAGACCTTCCTGCCAACGCCGATGGCGATCGCCACGGCGATGTATCACAGCCGGAAAAACCCGCTGAAAAAGGTCAGCCGCGAGTCCGAGCCGGTCGACGCCGTACGAGGGGCCCGACAGCGCCGGCTGCACAAGGCCTTTCTGCGCTATCACGATCCCGAGAACTGGCCACTGCTGCGCGAAGCGCTGCGGGCGATGGGCCGTGCCGATCTGATCGGCAACGGCCTGAAACACCTGGTTCCGGCCTTTCAGCCACCGGCGACCGGTGGGCGTGGCGTACCGTCCGGACGCGCGCAGGCTCCACGACGCTCGATCCAAGACAAAGTGGCTGAACGCCGCTCTTCATAGGGCGTCCCAAGCGGGCTCAGCGTGGAGGAGTCCTTGCGCTCAGCGCCGCGTAGAAGTGAGCAAGAGTTTTTCCTGCCCACGGACGAGCACGACACGCGGGGAGTGTGACGCGCAAGTTGCTAGAGCGACTTGCACGGCAATAGAATTGGTCTCGGTTCTTGGTCACGCTAGGCTTGC
>NZ_JAMTDV010000075.1 GCF_023806565.1 Accumulibacter sp.
CGACCCACGTGGAGCGTCGACGGGCGCCCGGCGCGTGTTGCGCGGCGGCTCGTGGATCAGCCACGGCAGGAACGTGCGTTCTGCCAGCCGCGTCTACGGCGGGCCCGGCGTGCGCAATTTCGGCGTCGGGTTCCGGCTCGCCCCAGGTCGCGGGCAGCCGGCGGAGCCGGAAAGAGAGGAGTCGCCGGCGGAGCCGGCGAGGGGGCGGGCGGCGACCGCGGAGCGGTCGTCGTCGGCCGGCTTGGCGCACGGGACGGGCGGCAAGCCGGACGCGCGCGGCGGGACGCCGCGCGCCGTCAGGAAAAAGTGAGCCCCGCGTTGAGCCAGCGTCGTGCTCCTCGAACCGGTTTGCGCCTGGTGCGCCGGGTGTATGCTTCAGCGATCGAACTTGTGCAGGAGAGCCGGAATGCGGGGGCAAGCGGGTGTCGCGGGAGTTTTTCGCATGCCGCATTGGCCGACGGCTCGCCGACGCCCACCCGCAACGGGAATCCGCGTCGCGTGCCCGGGCGACCGCAGCGCCGGCCTTGAAGAAGCTCCCGAAAATGCCTGACACGCCTGGCGCTGACGCCGCCACTTCCTACACGGCGGATGAACACCGCCCGACCGAAGCGGCGCTGGCCGAGCTGCTGCCGGCGCTGCAACGCATCGACCGGTTGCTGCAGGCGGCCGTCGATGTCGCCCAGCGGGTCTATGGGCGCGAAGCGGCGAGTGATCCCTACCGTGGGCTCTACGTCGCCGACGGCGACGCCGGGCGGCTGCTCGGGACGGCGTTCGGGCAGCCGCTGTTGCAGGCAGCCGGGGCCGAGCTGCCGCTCGCCGCCGCCTGCGCCGACGGATCGCGCCTGCGCCGGCTGCAGCGGACCTTTGCGCTCGACGCCTTCGACCTCGACCTGTTGCTCATCGCGCTCGCTCCCGAACTCGATCTGCGCTACCAGCGGCTCTACGCCTACCTGCAGGACGACGTCACGCGCCGCCGGCCGAGTGTCGATCTGGTGTTCAACCTGCTCTGCCGGTCGGCCGTGGACAAGATCGCCATGCGCACCCGGCTCGCCGCGACCGCTCCGCTGCGCCGGCATGGCCTGATCACGCTGTTCGCCGACGCGCAGCAGCTGCCGCCACCGCTGCTCGCCGAGTACCTGCAACTCGACCCGCTGCTGACGGCGTATCTGCTCGGTGAGGAGGTCTTCGATCCCGCCCGGCTGCCGTTCTGCGAGCTGATCGCCGGTGCCGCCACCTGGTCCGACGCCTGGCCGGTCGCCGACGAAATCCGCCGGGCGCTGCCGGGAGTGCTCGCCGGGACGTGCGCGGGCGGGCGGCCGCCGTCCTTGCCGAGATTCCCGCGGGTTCATCTGCGCGGGTCGCGTGGCATCGGCAAGCGCCAGGTCGCGGCGGCGATTGCCGGTCAGCTGCGAACACCGCTGCTGGTTGCCGACCTTGCGCACTTCCCGGAGCCGCCAGCGGAGTTTGCCGCGTTCGTCGGCACGCTCTTGCGCACGGCGCTGCTGACTGGCGCCACGCTCTACCTGACCGGTGCCGACCGGCTGCTCGGCGATCCGGGATTCGCTGCCTGGGCGGTGTTGCGCGCGCGCCTCGCGGCGCACGCCGGCGCCGTCGTTCTCGCCGGCACGCAGGCGTGGACGGCGAGCGGCGAGGCGGGCGAAGCGTTTTACGAGGTCGTGCTGCCGGCGCTCACCGATGTACAGCGGCTGGCGTGCTGGCGCGCGCGGCTGGCAGCTGCGGCAATCGCCTTGCCGGCCGACGAGGTCGAATCGCTCGCCGGGCGTTTTCGCCTGACCCCGGAAGAGATCGCGGCGACGATCGCGGCGGCGACGCACAGGGCGCGCTGGCGCAGCGCCGCGCAGGACGGCGCGCCGGCATCGGGCGCGGCGGATGCACGGGTGAGCAGCGAAGACCTGCTGGCCAGTGCGCGCGCGCAATCGGGCCACCTGCTGCGCGACCTGGCGCGCGAGGTCTCGCCGCGCTATCGCTGGCAGGATATCGTTCTGCCCGCCGACCAGTTCGCGCAACTGCAGGAGATCTGCCAGCAGGCGCGCCACCGCCACCTGGTGTATGGCCGCTGGGGTTTCGCGCGCAAGATCGCGCACGGCCGCGGACTCAACGTCCTCTTCTCGGGGCCGCCGGGAACCGGCAAGACGATGGCCGCCGACATCCTCGCGAATGATCTATACTTGCCGTTATATCAGATCGATCTCTCGCAGGTGGTGAGCAAGTACATCGGCGAGACCGAGAAGAATCTCGAGCGGATTTTCAGCGCTGCGCAGAGTGCCAACGCGATCCTCTTCTTCGACGAGGCGGACGCGCTGTTTGGCAAGCGCTCGGAAGTTCGCGACGCGCATGACCGATACGCGAACATCGAGGTCGGCTACCTGCTGCAGAAGATGGAGGAGTACGAAGGCGTGGCGATCCTGGCAACCAATCTGCGCAGCCACATGGATGAAGCCTTCGTGCGCCGCATGCAGGCGATCGTCGAGTTTCCCTTTCCCGACGAAACGCATCGGCGAAGGATCTGGGAGTGCCTGTTTCCGCAGGAAGCGCCGCTCGCCGACGACGTCGATTTCGCGTTGCTCGCCCGGGAAGTCAAACTCGCAGGCGGAAACATCAAGAATATCGGGCTGGCTGCGGCGTTCTACGCGGCGGCCGATGGTCGCGCGATCGCCATGGACGATCTGCTGCGCGCGGTGCGGCGCGAACACCAGAAACTCGGCAGGACTTGGAGCGAACCCGCGGTGGGCAGGAACCGTGCCCCTGCGCCTTGATCTGGAGGAAAGTGGCGATGGCAGTGAGGACGATACAGCAGCTTCGCAGCGATGATCGGGCAACCGCCGATCGGGTGGCGCAGGCAGCGCCGGCGCCCGTCTCTCCGGTCCGGCAGGGTCGCGAGCAGGCCGTGCTCGCCCTGCAGCAGACGCATGGCAATCGTTTCGTCCAGCGGCTGCTCGGCCGCGCGGCGGCAGCCGGGGCGAATCCGGAGGTGAGCGCGGCGGTCGAGGCGGGCATCGACGGCGCGCGCGGCAGCGGCCAGCCACTCGCCGATGGCGTGCGCGATCGCTTCGAGCCGCTGTTCGGGGCGAGTTTTGCGGGAGTGCGGGTACACGACAACGGTCTCGCCGACAGCCTCAGTCGCAGCCTTGAAGCGCGGGCGTTCACGGTCGGCAGCGACATTTTCTTCCGCCAGGGCGAATACGACCCCGCATCGGCCGACGGCCAGGAACTGCTCGCCCACGAACTGACGCACGTCGTGCAGCACAGCGCGACGCCGCAGGCGAAGCTCATGGTGAGCCAGCCCGGCGACCGCAGCGAGGAGGAGGCCGAGGCGACGGCGCGCGAAGTCGTCGGAATTCTCCAGGGCCATTCGACTTCGTCGCTGGCGCCGGCACGCGCCGCGACTGCCGACGCCGTCGCGCGGCAGGAGGAAGAAGAACAGCACGAGCCGCCGCGGATCGTCGTCAAGAGTGTCACCTGGGAGCAGGGAGCTGGCGCCGGCGGAGCGGAACATTCGGCGAAGGCGCCGGACAAGAGCTTCAGCGAGGAGAGCCAGATGCAGGACCAGAACGCCTCGGTGACGACCCTGGTGGCAACGGCCAACGGTGTCCGCATCGTGGTCGAGGCGGTTGGCGTCTATACTTCGGCGACCTATCCCGACGGCTTCAAGTGGACGCAGACGATCGATACCAACGTTCCGCTCGGTGGAACGACTTCGCCGTACGTCGACCCGCGCCCGAACGACGATACCAAGCCTTTCTACTACACCGACGCCGAGCACGCGGCGTCGCCGACGACCTTCCGCGATCGGCCTTCGCGTCCCGCGCCGGCCACCGGAACGACGACCTGGGATGCAATCCTCGGTCTCAACGGCGTAGACGAGTCGGCGAAGACAGTGACCGGTTTCGACTACCTGACCTACGGATTCTCGATCGACAGCTCGGGAACGGTGACCATGCGCAACGCGACCGCCGGCAGCGGAGCGAATCACCGGTCCACACTCTCGTCCGAGTTTCCGCAATGGACCTTCTCATGATTCCGCGGGAGCGCGGCCGGGCGCTTTCCCGGAGCACCGACGGCCGGCGGTAGCGGAGCGATCGCAATGGCCAGCGCGCTGCAGTCACCCGCCGAAGCGACCGACTTCGCGGTGACGATCGGCTACGACGGACCGGAAGACAAGCCGTTCTACCGCGCCTGCCTGCTCTCGCGCACGCGCGCCGGCGAGTACGTGGCGCAGCCGTTCTGGGGGAGCGCGGTGATCGGTGCCCGCGAACTGGCCGCACTGGTCGATGCGCTCGCGGCCGGGGGCGTTCGATTCTCGCCAGGCCGGCATCCGGCGGGGTCGATCGGTTACTACGTGGAGATCGACGACAGCGGCGAGTGGAGCCATTGTCCGCTCGGATTCGGCGGCGAAACGCTGACCTGGCTCGCGGCGCTGGCGGGCGCGCTCGACGAGGCCAACCGCGGGCCGGTGCGCGACATCATCGGGCGGATCGGCTTCCTGCGCGGCGCCGACGACGGCAACGCGGACCGGCGATGATCCGCGACCTCAGCCTCAGCCTGCGCGCGCTGCTCGACGACCCGGCGCTCGGCACGGGTTTCCCCGAGCTGGCCAGCGCGCAGATCGCTTTCGACCGTCCGTCGGAACAGTTCAGCCCGTCACAGACGACGGTCGACCTGTTTCTCTACGACGTGCGCGAGAACGTCGAACTGCGCAGCAGCGAACCGCTGATCGAGAAGCAGAACGGCCAGGCGACGATCCATCGGCCGCCGCTGCGCGTCGCCTGCACCTATCTGGTCACCGCCTGGCCGGTCGGCGGCACGGATCTGCCGCTGCAGGAGCACCGGCTGCTGAGCCAGACGCTGCAGGTGCTCGCGCGCCATCCGACGATTCCGGCGGCTTTCCTGCAGGGCAGTCTCGTCGGCCAGCAGCCGCCGCTGCCGATGATCACCGCGCAGGCGGACGGCCTCAAGGACCCGGCCGATTTCTGGACGGCGATCGGCAATCGTCTGCGGCCGTCGATCCAGGTGATCGCGACGCTGGCGATGGAGCGGCTGCCGGCGATCAGCGCGCCGCTGGTGATCACCGAACAGGTCGTGCTCGGCGAACGCACCGGCGCTGAAGAAGAAGCAATCGATCCGGCGACGCGGCTGTCGCTGCTGCGTTTCGGCGGTACGGTGACCGATGCCGGCAGCCAGCCCGTGGCCAACGCCCGGGTGACGCTGGTCGAATCCGGTCGCGAAGCGGTGACCGACGCCGCCGGACGTTACACGCTGGCCGTGCCGCAGGCGGGGAGCTTCGCCTTGCGCGTGCAGGCCGGACCAAGCTCGAAGACGGTCACCATCACCGTCCCGGTGACCGCCGGGAACCACTACGACGTGCAAATGTAGGCTTGCTAACTGCTAAGGAGATAAGCGTATGGCACAGTATCTTTCCCCCGGTGTCTATGTTGAAGAGGTTCCATCGGCCATCAAGGCGATTGCCGGGGTCAGCACGAGCACCCCGGGCTTCATCGGCGTCGTTCCGGACAAGATTCATCTGGTGGCGAAGGACCCCTCCGGGGCGACGCCCGGGACGACCAAGTTCGTCGATTTCACGCTGCCGACGGCGGCCGACAAGCCGGCGCTGATCACCAGCTGGACGCAATTCACCAAGGCCTTCGGCGATCTCGTCGGCAGTGAGACGGTGCCCGCGACGAGCGACGCCAGTCCGGCTGTCGACGCCGGTCATCAGCACCTCGCGCACGCGGTCTACGGTTTCTTCAACAATGGCGGCAGCCGCTGCTATGTCGTCCGCATCCTGTCGACGGCGGATCTCGACGATGCTCTCAAGGCGTTTGCGACGATCGATGAAATCGCGCTCGTCGCCGCGCCCGGAATCATCGACGACGCGACGCGCGACAAGCTGGTCACCCACTGCATCAACACCGCCGATCGCTTCGCCATTCTCGACGGTCCGGACAGCGCCAGCGATCTGACCACGCTGACCCGCACGCCAGCCGACACGACGCCCGGGGTGATGCCGAAGAAGACCGATTTCGCGGCCTGGTATTTTCCGTGGATCAAGGTCTTCGACCCGGCGACGAAAATGCTCGCCCCGTCGGGTGACGGCGCCATCGCGGTTCCGCCGAGCGGCCATCTGGCGGGGATCTATGCGCGCGTCGACACCCAGCGCGGGGTACACAAGGCACCGGCCAACGAGGCGATCTTTGGCGCCCTCAATGTCACCCAGCCACTGAGCAAGGCCGACCAGGACGGCCTCAATCCGAAGGGCGTCAACTGCCTGCGCGTGCTCAACGACAGCATCCTCGCCTGGGGAGCACGGACCGTCGGCGGCGACGCCAACGCCGATCTCAAGTACATCAACGTCCGGCGTACGCTGCTCTTCCTGCGCGAATCGATCGACGAAGGGCTGCAATGGGCGGTTTTCGAGCCGAATACGCCGGCGCTGTGGCAGAAGATCACGCGCAACGTGTCGGCCTTCCTGACCAACGTGTGGCGCTCGGGCGCGCTGTTCGGGACGACGCCGCAGGAGGCCTTCTACGTCAAGTGCGATGCGGAGACCAATCCTCCGGAACTGCGCGAACTCGGCCAGGTGGTCACCGAAATCGGCGTCTCGATCGTGCGGCCGGCGGAGTTCGTGATCTTCCGCATCAGCCAGTTCGTCGCCACGGGCACCTGAGCGCATGGCCGTCGCCTACCACAGCCCCGGCGTCTACCGCGAGGACGTCTTCCTCCGGCCAGCGTCCGTGCTGCCGACCGGTGTCCCGGGCTTCGTCGGCCTGGGGACCGTGGCCGGGCAGGGAATCACGCTGCCGGTGGTCCTGCATCGCCAGGAGGAATTCGCCGCCGCGCTGCTCAGCCCGGCGGAGGGTTTTCTCGCCGACGCCGTGGCCGGATTCTTCGCCAACGGCGGCAGCCGCTGTTATGTGGCGGTCGCCGACCCTGCCGCCGGCGATCGGCCGGGTGCCCTGCGCGCGGCGCTGGCCACGCTCGCACCGCTGCTCGACGTCGATCTCGTCGCCGTACCCGACGCCATGCTGCTCGCCGACGCGGCGGAGCAATACGCGCTGCAGCGGGACGTCCTCGCACACTGCCATGCCCAAGGCGACCGGCTGGCGATCCTCGATTCGCGGCGGGGCAGTTCGCTCGACGGCGTGCTCGAACAGCGGCGGGCGATCGGCGCCGGCGCTGCGGAACCGGTCAGCGGTGCGCTGTACTATCCGTGGCTGCGTACCGCAGGTGACCGCTGGCTGCCGCCCTGTGGTCACGTCGCCGGAATCTTCGCGCGCAGCGATGCCCGCGTCGGAGTGTTCAAGGCGCCGGCCAACGAGGAGATCTTCGACGCTCTGGATCTCGAGACGGTCATCGACAACGGACAGCAGGATCGACTCAATCCGGAGGGCATCAACTGCCTGCGCGCTTTTCCGGGTCGCGGCATTCGTGTCTGGGGCGCGCGCACGCTGAGTCGGGATCCGTCCTGGCGCTACGTCAGTGGCCGTCGGTTCTTCCTGACCATCGGGCGGTGGATCGACCGGAACATGACCTGGGCCGCTTTCGAGGCCAACGAGCCGCGGCTGTGGTTGCGCATCCGGCGCGAGCTCGATACCTATCTGACCGGTCTGTGGCGCGCCGGCGCGCTGCAGGGCGCGACGCCGGCGGAGGGCTTTTACGTCAAGTGTGACATCGAGACCAACCCGCCGGAGAATCGCCTGGCGGGACAGGTGGTCACCGAGATCGGACTGGCGATCACGGCGCCGGCCGAATTCGTCGTCGTCCGGATCATTCATCGGGCAGGGGCGGCAGTTGCCGCCTAGCTCACCGGAGTGAACAGAAACTTTTTCTTACCCAACTGAATTGCAGGAGGTCCCATGCCTACCGGAACACGTACCGACCCCTATCGTGGCTTCAATTTCATGGTCGAGATCGACGGCATCACCCAGGCGGGCTTTCAGGAGTGCAGTGGCCTCGATGTGTCGACCGATCCTGTCGACTACCGCGAGGGGACCGACCCGAACCACGTGCGCAAGCTGACCGGTCTGAACAAGTACATTCCCGTGACCCTCAAGCGCGGGATCACCGATTCGGACGAGCTCTGGAAGTGGCGGCAGACGGTCATCGACGGCAAGGCCGAGCGCAAGAACGGATCGATCGTCCTGCTCGACGAAGCCGGAGCCGAGAAGCTGCGCTGGAATTTCGTCAGCGCCTGGCCTTCGAAGTGGACCGGACCGGCGTTCAATTCGACGAGCAACTCGGTCGCCATCGAGTCGCTGGAGATCACTCACGAAGAACTGAAGAAGGCCTAGGCAGCCGACCGTCCGCGCGGGTTGCAGCGGCGCCGCCGAGCGAAGCGGCGCCGGCGGCGGCCGACGGTGCGCGCTGGATGCGCCGCTGACCGGCATTCCGTGATCGATCGATGACAGGAAAGACGATGTTGCAGACCGAGTTTCCGTTTACCCTGCCGATGGGCTACGTCGATAGCGAAGGCAACCTGCACAAGGAAGGCGTGATGCGGCTGGCGACTGCGTTCGACGAGATCGCTCCGCTCAAGGATCCGCGCGTCCACAACAACCCCGCTTACCTGCTGATCATTCTGCTTTCGCGCGTGATCACGCGACTCGGACGGATCGAGCAGCTCAACCCGAAGATCGTCGAGGGTTTTTTCGCGGCCGACCTGGCGTATCTGCAGGCCTTGTACCGGCGACTCAACGACAGCGGCAGCGATCGCGTGCGCACGCAGTGCCCTTACTGTGAGAAGGAGTTCGAAGTGGAGCTCGGCGAGCCGGGGGAGTCTGGCGCTACCCCGTAGAGCGGCTCTATGAAGAGGTAGCGTACATTGGGTATCACTTTCACTGGCCGCAACACGAGATCATGAGTCTCGACCACATCGAAAGGCGTCGCTGGGTGGCCGAGATTGCCCGGATCAACCGGCGCCTGAATCAGCAGTCGGCGGAGCATGGGTAAACACTAACGAGCGGGAGAGAACGGGCTATGCCGGAACTGGGTTTGAACGCCGTCTTCAGTCTGGCGACGAATCTCACGGGGGTGCGGGCCGACCCCTACCAGGTGTTCAATTTTCTCGTCGAGATCGAGGGCATACTCGCCGGTGGCTTCTCGGAGTGCAGTGGCCTGCAGGTGGAGACCGAGACCTACGAATACCGCGAAGGCGGTCTCAACGCGTACGCACATCGCTTCGCCGGGCCAACGAGGTATCCGCCGCTGGTTCTCCGGCACGGCCTGACGCCGATCGACGGCCTCTGGGCGTGGCACCAGGACGTCGTCGACGGCACCATCGAGCGACACAACGGCACCATCTACCTGCTCAACAGTCAGCGCATTCCGGTGATCTGGTGGGACTTCAAGGAGGCCTTTCCGTTCCGCTGGACTGGTCCGTCGCTCAACGCGGGTTCGAGTCAGGTCGCCGTCGAAAGCGTCGAACTCGTCCATCGCGGGTTGAGCCGCCCGCGGCTGGCGACGGCGCTGGCCGGGATCGGCGCGGCGATCAGCGGATCGGTGAATTTCTCGGGAGGGCTCTTCTGATGCCCGGGACAGTCGGTGGCGCGCGGGCCGTTCCGCCGGTCCGCGCAATCGCCAGCAGGGTCGAGCCGACGAGGATGGCACGATGATCGACGTACGCTGGCCGCAGCATCGCTACGAGCGCCGCGTCGGCTGGACGGGGCAACGCCTGCCACTGCTGCCACGCCTGCTCGCGCGTGCAAGGGTGGAAGATGGCGGGCAGGGCGGTGGCGGATCGTTCGCCGGCGGATTCGTATTCCGCCAGGCCGTGCGGCTGGGTGGCGCGGATGCGGCGGGCCGTGGCCCTGCTTTCGAAGCGGCGGTGCCGGTAACGCCCGAAACCGGCAGCGCGGTGCCGGGCGAACGCCTCGTCAGCCACGCCAGCCGGCCAGCAGGCGTGATCGACGTGGCGCAGGTGCTGGCGGACCATGCCCGGCTGAACACCGGCGCCGGCCGAGAGGAGCCCCTGCTCGCTGCCCTGCACGCTCGCTCGGGGGCAGCGACCGCGCATTCCGCTCGCGCACTCGGCGCGCCGCCGGCGTTCGCTGCGAGCGCAACGGGGGCGCCGGCAACTTCGCTTGGCGAGCGCGATCGCGGAGCCGTGGACAGCGGTAGCGTCGCTCCCCCGGAAATCCACAGGGGCCTGCCCGCAAGTGCTGGCAGCGTGGAATTGTCGATGCAGCGAGCCGGTCGGCGGGAAATCGTGCCCGCATCCGGCTTGCCAGGCGGCGGCGATCAGCCGACGGACACCGCGGGACAGCCGCCGCGTGCGCGTCCGGACTCCGGCGACGGGGCAGAGATTGCAGTCGGTGACGCGCGTCCCGTCGCGCGGCCTGCGGCGGCGGAAGTACGTGTCGCCCGGCAGGTGACGGCCGCTGCGGCGTCGGCCGCGGAGACCCGGACTGCGCCTGTCCGAGAGCAATATCGCCCGGATACCCATCCGACCTCGCCCGCGGAGCCCTGGGTGCCGCTTGCACGAGGCGAACCCCGGCCGGAAGATCCGCCGAAGCCGCGCGGGCGGGATGCGGGCGGTGCGCGCGCGGATGCTGCGCCGGCCGGCGTGATGCACGCCGATCTCGCGCCCGTCGTCGTGGGTGCACGGCGCGCATTCGATGGCTTCGGGACTTTCGTCGATGGCAGCGGGAGTCTTGATGCCGGCACGGCGGCGTCCGCCCGTCGGTCACCCGTGACCGGCCTGCCTTCCCGCTCGCCGGTGGTCGGCGAGCGCCTGCGCGCAAGTCCGGAACTCGCGTCGATGTCATCACCGGCGGCAACGGCTGGCGAACGGGAACAGGCAGCGGCGGGCGGCGACGTGTCTCCGGCGATCGATCCGGACCCACACGCGGGCGAGCGAGGCGACCCCCGTCTGAACACGCCGGACGTTCAGCCTGAACGGCCCGCCGGGCTGGCGCGAGTCCGCCGGCCGGGTCGCCCGCCGGCAAGTCCGACCGTGGTCGACCGTCGCCCGCTCGCCGTCGGATCGCCGGCATCTCCCGAGCTGTCGAGGGGCGAGGAACGGCTGGCCGGCGCCATGCCGGGAATCGCCGCGGGCGCCGCGGCGGCGATTGTTGCTCGCGCAGCGCTCGCCGAAGCTGCGCTCGTTGCGCGGGACGAACCGGAGACGGTTTCGGCGGCGACACCTGCCTGGCCGGCTCGCCGACCGTCACAGGGGGCGATGCGCAGGTCGGGGCAGACGTCGTCAGCAACCGCCGCCGATCGTCCAGGCGCCGGCGGCGTCGCCGAGCATTTCGCGCGCGCCGCGCCGCGGTCCACCCTCTCGATCGCGGCGCCGGCGGACGAGGGGACTCGCTCGCCGCTGGCGAACGCGCTGGCCGCCGGCAGTCGGCCGACGATCGACGCTGCCGGCCCGGTCGGGCAAACGCTTTCGCCCGGCACGACGAACAGCCAGACGATGCTTGCGCGGGTTGCCAGCACCGGGCGCCAAAGCCAGTCGGCCATTGGCGGCGCTGCCCGGCCCCCACTCGCGGGCGACGGAGCGTTCGCCGCTCTCCGCCGCGCTGCCGGACGTTCCCCGGTCCTGCTGGCGTCGGAAGTCGCCGCCCCGGGCGGCCGGGAAGCTGGCGCTTTCGTCTGGCGTCGGCTTTCGGCGCCTTTGCCGCCGGGTGCTGGCGGGCGATCGGACACGGCCGCGCGCGCGGCGAGCGAGGCCCAGGCCAGCGGCTTGGCGCTGGCCGCCGGCGTCACTGCCGATGCCGCAGGGCCGTCAAGCGGTGCGCCGAAGTGGGCTGAGCGGCAAGCGGCCGACGCCGATCCGGCACCGGCGGGAACGGCATCGACTGCGTCGGGAGAAGTCGATTGGGAGCGTCTGGTCAGCGAGGTGAGTCGCCGGATCCGGCGGCAACTGATGGTTGAACGGGAACGTCGGGGGTGGAAGGCATGGAACTAGCCAAGATCGAGATCGCACCGCTCGATCGCAGCGGCAGCCGGGTCGAAGCCGATGCGTTCAAGGTGCTGTTCAACCCGAACAGCTATTCGATCAGCAAGGCGGTTACCTGGACGGCGCTCGGCGCCGGCAGCGCGGGGCGGACGCCGACCGATCGCGCGGTCAATGCGCCGACGCTGACTTTCGGCGGCGGTGGCAGCCGTTCGCTGACGCTCGAGCTGTTCTACGACGTGACGGAAGCGATCAACGGCGTTGCGACCGACGACGTGCGCCAGGAAACCAACCGCATGGTCGGACTGACGCGCATCGACAAGGACCTGCAGCGCCCACCGGCGGTCGAGGTGAGCTGGGGAGCGGCGCCGCCGGCAAACTCCGATTTTCCGTTCACCGGCGTCGTCAGCAACCTCGTGCAGCGCTTCACGCTGTTCAGCAGCGACGGCAAGCCGTTGCGCGCGACGCTGACGGTGAGCTTGATCGAGTTCCTGGATCCCGAGATCGACCGAAGGCAGACCGATCCCGAGTTCACCACCCGCCGGATTCAGCGCGGCGACACGCTGAGCAGCATCGCTGCCGAGACGTATCGCGACCCGACGCTGTGGCGGGTGATTGCCGAGGCGAACCAGCTCGACGATCCGCTGCATCTGGTCGTCGGCCGGACGCTGGCGATTCCCAAACGGAGCTAGGCGGGACCGCCATGCCCACGGCCAACGCACAGAGCCCGCTGGTCGCCGACTTTCAGGTGGCGGTCAATGGCTCGCCCCTGCCGGTCGCGGTGGCGCTGCACGTCGTCGGCATCGAGGTCGAGGACAGCGTCGAGCTGCCGGGGATGTTTGCCGTCGAACTCGCGGCGTCCGAGCACATCGACCAGATTTCGGCGTGGATCGACGACCAGAAGCTCTTTGTCGTCGGCAATGCGCTCGAGGTCAAGCTGGGCTACGTCGACGCGCTCGCCAGCCTGATCAAGGGGGAGATCACCGCGCTCGAACCCGAATTCGTTGGCGACCGGCTGCCGCGCCTGCGGCTGCGCGGCTACGATCGGCGCCACCGGCTGCAGCGCGGACGCAAGGTGCGCAGCTTCGTCCAGCAGAAGGACAGCGACATTGCCGCGCAGATCGCCGGCGATGCCGGACTCACCGCACAGGCCGAGGACAGCGGCGTCGTCCATGACTACGTACTGCAGGCCAACGAGAGCGATCTCGACTTCCTGCAACAGCGCGCGCGGCGGATCGGGTACGAAGTGGTCGTGGACGACAGGACGCTCATTTACCGTCCGGTGGCCAATGCCGCCGGCGACATCCTGACGCTCACCCTCGGCGACCAGTTGCTCGAGTTCCATCCTCGCCTATCGTCAGCGGGACAGTTCAGTGACGTCGAGGTGCGCGGCTGGAGCGTCAAGGACAAGGCGGCGATCGTCGGCCAGGCCGGCGATGGCGCCGAAGTATCGACGATGGGCGGGCAGCAGACGGGAGCTGCACTGGTGCGCAGCGCTTTCGGGGCGGCAGCGGGATTGCTCGGCACCCACCCGGTCGCTTCGCAGGCGGAAGCCGACCAACTCGCCAAGGCCGGCTTCAACCGCAGCATTCTCGGCCTGGTCGAAGGGGAAGGAAGGTGCTGGGGAAGAACCGACCTGCGTGCGGGCAAGGTGATCCGCGTCGACGGGATCGGCAAGACATTCAGCGGATCGTACTACGTCGTCTCGGCGAGCCACGAATACACGCCGCAGAACGGCTATCGGACCGCTTTCACGGTACGGAGGAACGCGGCATGAATCTTGGCGACGTACTGCTCGAACACGGCGCGACGACCGCGATCAACGGTGTCGTCGTTGCCGTGGTGACCAACAACCAGGACCCCGACGGGCTGGGGCGAGTCAAGCTCAAGTTTCCCTGGCTCAGCGATGCCGACGAAAGCTTCTGGGCGAGAGTGGCGACGCCGATGGCTGGCGGCGGCCGCGGCGCGTTCTTCCTCCCCGAGGTCGACGACGAAGTGCTCGTCGCATTCGAGCACGGCGACCTGCGTTTTCCCTATGTGCTCGGCGGCCTGTGGAACGCCAAGGACAAGCCGCCGGCCGACAACGGCGACGGCAAGAACAACGTGCGCCTGATCCGCTCGCGCAGCGGGCACGTGGTCCGGCTGAGCGACGAGGACGGCAAGGAGAAGATCGAGATCATCGACAAGAGCGAGAAGAACAGCATCGTCTTCGACACCGCCAACAACACGATCACCATCACCGCGGACAAGGACATCGCTCTCTCGGCGCCGCAGGGAACGATCAAGCTCGATGCGCAGAAAGTCGAGCTGAAGTCGTCGGCCGATGCCAAGGTCGAAGCGGGCGCGGGCATGGACGTCAAGGCGAGTGCGACGCTGAATCTAAAGGGTGCGACAGTCAATATCAACTGAGGGAAGCCATGGGACAGCCTGCCGCGAAAAAGGGCGACCAGATCGTCGCCACCGACACGCACATCGTCATGGTTCCGGCGCCTCCGGGTCCACCGGTGCCGACGCCGCTGCCGCATCCATTTGCCGGAATCCTCAACGGCAGCCTCAGCAGCGACGTGAACATCATGGGCCTGCCGGCAGCCACCGTCGACAGCACCGCCGACAATACGCCGCCGCACCTTCCGACGCCACCCGGAACCGCTTTCCAGAATCCGCCGGCGAACAAGGCGACGATCAAGCTCGGCAGTGCGACGGTGAAGATCAACGGCAAGATGGCTGCGCGCAATGGCGATCTGGCGACCACCTGCAACGATCCCGCCGATCTGCCGGTCGGCCAGGTCGTCGCCGTCGGAACCGTGTTCATCGCTTAGGAGGTCTGATGTCGAAACCATTTCTCGGAGTCGGCTGGGGCTTTCCACCTTCGCTCGATGCCCAGGGCTTCGTCGCCCGGGCCGAGTACGAGGAGAGCGTCCGCCAGTCGATCTGGATCATTCTCGGAACGGCCCGCGGCGAGCGCGTCATGCGCCCGGATTTCGGCTGCGGCATCTACGACCTCGTCTTCGACGTCAATAGCGCGTCGACGGCCGGCAAGGTGGCACAGGCCGTGCGCCAGTCGCTGCTGCTCTTCGAGCCGCGGATCCAGGTGCTGGACATCGACGTGCGCGCGGCCAACGGCGGCGAAGTCCTGCTGATCGACATCGATTATCAGCTTCGCGCCACGAACACCGCGTTCAATCTGGTCTATCCGTTCTATCTCGAAAGGAGCACCGCCTGATGGCCAGGATCGCTCCACGGGTCGATTCCCGCAGCGCGACGGATGTCGCCGCGCAGGTGCGCGCTCTGCTCGCAGACTATGTGCCGGGTTGGCACGCGCAGGTGGTCGATCCGCTCAGCGGCGAAACCCGCAGCGATCCGCTGGCCAGTGCGCTGATCGCGATCTTCGGCCGTTTCGCCGAAATCATCCTGCAGCGCCTCAACCGGGTTCCCGACAAGAATCAGCTGGCCTTTCTCGATCTGCTCGGCGAGGCGCGCTTGCCGCCGCAGCCGGCGAGCGTCGCCCTGAGCTTTTCGCTGGCACCCGGCAGTCTCGTCGATGCGCTCGTTCCGGCGGGTACGCAGGTCGCCGCACCGCCGGCCGAGGGCGAGAAGGACCCGGTGATCTTCGAGACCGAGCGCGAACTGGTGGTAACCGCCGCGCAGCTTGCCTACCTGTTTGCTCGCCAACCGGCCGAAGACCTCTACGCCGATCGCGGAGCGTTCCTGATTTCCTCACGCAGTGATCCCGAAGCAGGCGAAATCGCGCTCTTCGAGGGCGACCGCGCGCTCGAGCACACCTTCTATCTCGGTCACGACACGCTGTTCGCCGCCGCCGATCTGCGCCAGTTGCGCCTGACCTTCACACTTGCCCAAGCATCGCCCGATCCCGACCCGCGCGATCTGCAATGGGAAATCTGGGACGGCGAACGCGGCATCGCGATCACCCCGGACGATGGCACCGGCTCGTTGCAGCATGACGGCGACTGGGTTCTCGCCGCGCGCCCGGGAATGTTTCCGATTCCCCGCAGCACGCTGGCCGGAAGCAGCAGTCGCTGGCTTCGCTGCCGCCTGCAGACACCGATCACCACGGCCAGCGAGCGAAGCGATGGCCGGCTGCGCGCGAGTCAGCTGCCCGAGATCACCCGTGTCACCGCGCAGGTCGATCGTGGGGCGAGCGATCAGGACATCGAGGCCGCGTTTTTCAACCAGCTCGCGGTCGATCTCGGCAAGGACTTCTACCCGTTCGGCGAAAAGCCGAAATTCGGCGACTGCCTGTATCTTGCCTGCGGCCTGGCGTTCGCCGCGAGTGGCGGCATGATCACCTTGCACGTCGATCTGACCAATCCGACCGACGGCAAGAATTTGCCGGTTCCGGCGACGCAGGCGTCGGCCGACATCGACCTGCGCTGGGAATTCTGGGATGGGAGGCAATGGGCGGCGGTCGCCGAACTCAGCGATGACAGCGAGAATTTCACCCGGTCCGGCGACGTGACGTTCCGCCTTGCCGGCCAGCCGGTTCCGACGACGATCGGCGGGGTCGAAAAGTACTGGATCCGGATTCGCCTGGCGGCCGGCAACTACGGCAGGGAGGCCCGCTACGAGCCGCTTGCTGCTGCCCGGACCAACGCCGACGGGCAGGTCGTCGAAGCCGCCGCGCCAGCCGCCGCAGCGGGCAGCGCCGGTTATCAACTGGTTCCTGCCGACTTTTGTCCGCCGGTGATCCGACGCCTGCAGGTCGATTACACTGTTACTGGCGGCGAGGAGCCGTTGACCACCTTCGTCACCGACAACGATTTCGCCCGGGTAGCGGTGGTCGACTCCGCTTTCTTCCCGTTTCGCGCCCCTGCGGACGACCGGCCGACAGCCTATTTCGGCTTCCTGCTTCCGGCCGGTCGCAACCGGTTCCCGAACCGCAAGCTCAGCGTCCATGCCGCGGTCGCTGCCCTCAAGTCCGCCGCCGGCCAGGGCGGAGTCGTAGCGTCTTCCGCGACGGCACCGCTGCGGCTTGCCTGGGAATATTCGAGCGCGGCCGGCTGGTCGAGCCTGCAGATCGCCGACGATTCGGAGAACTTCACCCGCTCGGGCGTGCTCGACTGGCTCGCGCCTGCCGACATCGCCGCACGCAGCGAGTTCGGAGCGACGGCGTACTGGCTGCGCGTGCGCTGGGAAAGCGGCGACTACGTTCTGCCGCCGCGGTTGCGCCGACTGCTCTTCAACACCACGCCGGCCCTGCAGGCGGTGACCGTACGCAACGAGATTCTCGGCGCCAGCGACGGCAGCGAAAACCAGCGGCTGTCGTCGGTGCGTTCGCCGCTGCTCGCCGGCGAACGGCTCGAAGTGCGCGAGCCGGAGTTGCCGCCGGTTGCCGAACAGGCGTCGATCCGGCAGGCCAGCGGCGATGATGCGATCACGGTCGTCGATTCCGGCAATGGTGGCAAAGCGGCGATCTGGGTTCGTTGGCTGCGGGTACCCGATTTCTATGGTTCGGGTCCGCGCGACCGGCATTACGTCCTCGATCCGCTGACTGGCGAGTTCCGCTTCGGTAACGGCCGCCAGGGCCTGATTCCGCCGGTCGGCGTGGGCAACATCCGCCTCGCCAGCTATCGCACCGGCGGCGGCGTGCGTGGAAATCGCGCGGCAAACACGATCGTGCAGCTCAAGACGACGGTTCCCTACGTCGACAAGGTGAGCAATCCCGATCCGGCGTCCGGCGGCGCCGAGGCCGAGGATCTGACGGCGCTGCTCGAACGCGCGCCGCGCGCCCTGCGCCATCGACACCGTGCGGTGAGCATCGAGGACTACCAGGATCTCGCGCTGCTCGCCTCGCCGGAAGTGGCGCGCGCGCTCTGCGTGCCGCTCCACAACCTGGCCATCGACCCCGACGCGAGTAGCACGCATCCCGGCGTCGTCAGCCTGATCGTCGTGCCACGGAGCGGCGAGGCGAAGCCGCTGCCGACCTTGACGCTGCTCGAGGAGGTGCGCAGCTATCTCGACCAGCGGCGGATTGCCACCGCGGATCTGATCGTCGTCGCACCCGAATATGTTCGCGTCGAGGTCTCGGTCGAGGTGGCGCTGGTCTCGCTCGAAGGCGCCGGCGCCGTGGCCAATGCCGTGGCGCAGGCGCTCTCCGGATTCCTCCATCCGCTCACCGGAGGACTCGACCAAAACGGCTGGGATTTCGGTCGCCGGCCGCATCGTTCGGATCTCTACGCACTGCTGGAAGCGGTCGCCGGCGTCGATCACCTGAACGAGCTGCAGGTGAGCGAGATCGAGGAGCGTCCCGGGGCCATCGCGGGCGGGCGTTTCCTCGTCTATTCGGGCGAGCACGACATCCACCTGACTTTCGGGGAGGCCTGACGACCATGCCGCTGACCCTGCCCAACCTCGATGACCGCCGCTATACCGACCTCGTCGACGAAGCGCGGGCGCTGATTCCGACGCATGCTCCGGAATGGACCAACCACAATCCGTCCGACCCCGGAATCATGCTCGTCGAGCTCTTCGCCTGGCTTAGCGAGATGCTCCTCTATCGCCTCAACCGGGTCACCGACGAGAACACGCGCAACTTCCTCCGCTTGCTCAACGGCCGTGGCTGGCAACCTTCCGGGACGACCGCCGAGGCGCTCGCCGAAGACGTCCGGCAGACGGTGCTGGCCCTGCGCCGCCGCGAGCGCGCCGTTTCCGTCGAGGATTTCGAGGCGCTCGCCGCCGAGGCCGATGCGCGCGTCGCGCGTGTTCGCTGCCTGCCGCGGCGCAACGCGCTGATGGACTTCGACGCCGAGCAGCCCGGCCATGTCAGCCTCGTCGTCGTCGCCACGCCGGGCAGCGAAATGGCGTCGGTCCTGCAGGCGGTCCAGACCTATCTCGAACCGCATCGGCTGCTGACCACCTTCGTGCATGTCGTCGAGGCGCCGCTGCTGCCGGTCGATCTCGCGGCGAGCGTCGTGCCGCTCCCTGACGCGACGCCGGGCGAACTGCAGACGCGGGCGGTCGCCGCATTGCGTGACTTCCTCGATCCGCTGCACGGAGGCGAAGCGCGCAGCGGCTGGCCTTTCGGCCGCAACGCCTACGTTTCCGAGATCTACCAGCTGCTCGACCAGCTTTCTGGTGTCGATTACGTCACCAGCGTGCAGCTGGCCACCGACGATGCCCAGCGCCGCGTGCTCAACTCCGGCGGCGAACTCGTCGGCCTGGCGGTGAAGCCATACGAACTGGTCAGCGCGCGCACGCTGAACGTGACCATCACACCCGTCTAGGAGAAAGCGATGGCTATCGGCGCCAAGCAGACCAGCGGCTATCTCGGCTACCTACCGGCGATCTTCGCCGAGGATCCCCAGCTCGGGCGTTTCCTGCTCGCCTTCGAGCAGGTGTTGAGCGGTTTGCCGGGCAGCGAAGGAGAACCGCGCCGCGGCCTGGAGGAAATCATCGCGGCGATTCCCCAACTCTTCGACCCGCTGGCGACTCCGCGCGAATTCCTCGACTGGCTGGCCGGCTGGGTCGCGCTCGGTCTGCGCGCGGACTGGAGCGACGATCAGCAGAGGAGCTTCCTGGCCAACATCGTCTCGCTCTACCGCCGAAGGGGGACCAGGCAGAATCTCATCGAGCTGCTGCGCATCTACACCGGGCTCGATCCGGACATTTCCGAAGGCGAGAACACCGTCTTCCAGATCGGCGACCACTCGACAATCGGCGTCGATACGCAGATCGACGGCAGCGCGCCGCATTATTTCCGGGTGACGGTGAACATTCCCAACCCCAACCCGGCGACGCTGCAGCGGCAGAACCAGATCATCCGGGCGCTGATCGATCTCGAAAAACCGGCGCACACGGCTTACGACTATTTCCCGACGCACACCACGATGCAGATCGGCGTGCACTCCCAGATCGGCGTCGATACGCTGCTGGGAGATGTCGCCCATTAACCAGGGGTGCAATCTAAACTGCTGGACGATCATACTCCCCCACTTCCAGCGGGGCTCGGGGCAGACGCTCCCTCCCCTTCAAGGGGAGGGTCGGGGTGGGGATGGGGTAGTGGAGCAGAAATGGACAACGGAACAGGCGTATGAAGGGACAGACGAACCGTTCGGTCATCGGCAATGCGCTTCAGAAGAAGCTGCGAACCCGCATGACCGATGCTGAAAATCGCCTGTGGCAACGTCTGCGCGGTCGGCAGCTTGCGGGCTGCAAATTCCGCCGCCTGCATCCGTTCCTGGATTATGTCCTCGACTTCGTGTGCCTGGAAATGCGGCTGATTGTCGAGGTGGATGGAGGTCAGCACCAAGACTGCGAGCCAGATCGTGTGCGTGATCGACGACTGCATGCGGCCGGCTTTCGTGTTGTGCGATTCTGGAACAACCAGGTGTTACAGGAAACTGACGCGGTGGTAGAGGCCATCTGGGCGGCGTTGCAAGACGAATCCCGAGATGGTGCATCGCTGATTACCCCATCCCCACCCCAACCCTCCCCTTGAAGGGGAGGGAGTAACAACATCGGCGCGGCTCGCGACCAACACTTTTGATTACCCCATTAACCAGAGACCAGAGAGGCAAGGACTACCATGGCTGATATCAAGCGCTTGCATTACTTCAATCACCAGTTCCTGGTCGAGGCCGATTTTACCGACGAACAGACCTACCACCTGGAAATGCGCCGGCGGCTCAACGCCGCACTGCACGGCTTTGGCGCCGGCGACGGTCTTGCCGTCACGCGCAGCGGCGACAAGGAAGTCACTGTGACCGCGGGCATCGCCGTCGATCGTGAGGGGCGCGAGCTGGTGCTGCTCGACAGCCGCGTGCTGAGTCTCACCGATTCGGCCGTGTATCCGGCCGGCGCAACCGTCCATGTGACGATCGCTTACCAGGAGCAGGAGAGCGATCCGAGCACGGCTACCGGCGTCACCGGCAACACGCGCGTCACCGAGCGGCCGGAGGTGCTCGCCGTCACCACCACGCCGCCCGGTGACGGCAGCGTCATCCGGCTCGGGCGGTTTACGCTGACCGGTACCGGCAACGTCCCCGGCAATCTCGGCGACGTATTCAGCGATGGACGCCAGACGGTGACCGCCACCCTGGCGCCCGGGGCGGTGACGACCGCCGAGCTCGCCGACGCGGCGGTGACGGCCGCCAAGCTCGCCGACAATTCGGTGAGTGCCGCCAAGATCGTCGACGGCAGCGTCGGCAGTGCAGAACTCGCCGATGGCTCGGTGACCACCGCGAAGCTCGCCGATCAGGCGGTCACGCTTGCCAAGCTTGCGGACAATTCGGTGAATGGCGTCAAGATCGTCGACGGCAGCGTCGGCAGTGCAGAACTCGCCGATGGCTCGGTGACCACCGCGAAGCTCGCCGATCAGGCGGTCACGCTTGCCAAGCTCGCCGACAACTCGGTCAACGCTGCCAAGATCGTCGATGGCACCGTCGGCACCGCCGAACTCGCCGACGGCTCGGTGATCACGGCCAAGCTCGCCGATCAGGCGGTGACGCTTGCCAAGCTCTCCGACAATTCGGTGACTGGCGCCAAGATCGTCGATGGCAGCGTCGGCACTGCGGAACTCACCGATGGCTCGGTGAGCACGGCCAAGCTCGCCGATCAGTCGGTCACCGGCGCCAAGCTGGTCAACGACCTGTCGATTCCCGGGCGCGTCGGCCTCGGCGTCGCCCCCGGTTTCCGGCTCGATGTCGGCGGCCGCATGCGTGTCCGCCAGATCGCGTCGGCCCAGGAGAGTGCCGGGATCTGGTTCTCGGGCTATTACGGCCATGAGTTCGACGCTGCTTTCGTCGGCATGCAGAGCCAGAATGCCGTCGGCTTCTGGG
>NZ_JAMTDV010000076.1 GCF_023806565.1 Accumulibacter sp.
GCCGCAAATGGTCGATAATCAAGGCCGGCATTCTAGCACTTCCGCCGCACCATCCTTTCCCGTCATCGCTTTCCGGAGTCGTCCATGGTCTCACCACTTCTCGTCGCCAGGCACGAAGGCACCGAACTGGCGCTGCTGCCGGCACTCGCCAACCGTCACGGCCTGATCACCGGCGCCACCGGGACCGGCAAGACGATCACCCTGCAACTGCTTGCCGAGCGCTTTTCCGCCATTGGCGTGCCGGTCTTCATGGCCGACGTGAAGGGGGATCTGTCGGGGCTGGCCGCTGCCGGCAGCCTGACGCCGAAGCTGCAGGAACGGCTCGACGCGCTCGGCGTCAAGGATCACGTGCCGGCGGGCTGCCCGGTCGTCTACTGGGACGTTTTCGGCGAGCAGGGACATCCGGTGCGGGCGACGATCTCGGACATGGGGCCGGTGCTGCTTGCCCGACTGCTGAACCTCAATGAAACGCAGTCCGGGGTCTTGCAACTGGTGTTCCGCATCGCCGACGACAACGGCTTGCTGCTCCTCGACCTCAAGGACTTGCGGGCGATGGTGCAGCATGTCGGCGAGAACGCGAAGAACTTCACCACGGAGTACGGCAACGTCTCGGCGGCGTCGATCGGCGCCATCCAGCGCGGGCTGCTGAACCTCGGCGAGCACGGTGGCGACCTCTTCTTTGGCGAGCCGATGCTCGACATCGGCGACCTGATGCAGACCGACGATGGCCGCGGCGTCGTCAACATCCTTGCCGGCGACAAGCTGATGGCTTCGCCGCGACTGTATTCGACCTTCCTGCTCTGGCTGCTCGCCGAACTGTTCGAACAACTGCCGGAAGTCGGTGACGTCGACAAGCCGAAACTGGTCTTCTTCTTCGACGAGGCGCATCTGCTCTTCAACGAGGCGCCGGCAGCGCTGCTGGAGAAGATCGAGCAGGTGGTGCGGCTGATCCGCTCGAAGGGAGTCGGCGTCTATTTCGTCAGCCAGAACCCGCTCGACATCCCCGACACGGTCCTCGGTCAGCTTGGCAACCGCGTGCAGCACGCCTTGCGCGCCTTCACGCCGCGCGACCAGAAGGCAGTCAAGGCTGCCGCACAGACCCTGCGTGCCAATCCGAAGTTCAACGCCGAGGAGGCGATCACCGAGTTGGGCGTCGGCGAGGCACTGGTTTCCTTTCTCGACGAGAAGGGCCGGCCGAACGTCGTCGAGCGTGCCTTCATCCTGCCGCCGGCTTCGCGGATTGGCCCGCAGTCCGCCGAGGAGCGGCAGGCGGTGATCAAGGCTTCCGCCATTTACGGACATTACGAGAAGGCCGTCGACCGCGAGTCGGCGTACGAGAAGCTGAAGGGCGCCGCGGCGCAGCAACCGACGGCCGGGCAGCCGACTGCCGCCGGGCAGGCGCCGGCGGCTGGCGGTGGTGGCTGGCTCGGCAGTCTCGGCGATCTGTTCGGCGGCGGGGGCGGCGGTCGCGGGCGTGGCGATTCGGTGGTCGAGACGGCGGCGAAGAGCGCGGCGCGGGCGATCGGCTCGCAGGTTGGCCGCGAGATCATTCGCGGTGTCCTCGGCTCGATTCTCGGTGGCGGGTCACGCCGGCGCTGATCGTGCCTGATCGCGCGCAGCTCGCTCATCCCGGCTGCGCGCCGACGCTCACAGCGTCAGTTGCAGGCGAACGCCGGCGACGGTCGAATCGGGCAGCTGGAAGCCCGGGTTGAAGATGCGCTGGAGCACGGGCTGGACCACCAGCCCGGGAAGCAGTGGCGCCTGGTAGGTGAGTTCGACCACCGTCTCGTTGCTTGCGGTCAGCGCTGACCCGGATTCGTCGGCCAGCAGGGCACGCCCCTGCGGATCGGCGTGCGCGCGCGTCGCCGCAATGCCGAAGACATCGTCTTCGCGACCGGGGAACGGGCCACGGAAGCTCATGCCGGCACTCAGCGAGTGGCCGAGCGTGCTGGTGCGCCCGTCGGTGAAGCCGTAGCGGGCGAAGAGGCTGAGGTCGCGCTTCGTTCCGGGGACGCGATGGACGGTCTGCTCGGCCAGCAGGTAGGCACCCCAGTGCCGCGAGTCGCGTGGCTCGTCGTTGGCATCGACCGCAGTCAGTTGCTCGAAGCGTGGCGCGTAGCGCCAGGCGCCGAGGGCCACCTTGCTGATCGGCGTGTAGTCGTCGTCATCGCCGGCCGGGCCGAAGCAATCGCCCAGAAGCCCCGCCTGCACTGGACTGAAGCCGACTTCGCCGATCAGCAGGCTGCCGGTGCTCTTGCGCCAACTGATGTTGGGGCCGGCGGTGTCGATTCGCTCGCTGGGAATGCCGCGGCTGATGGCCAGCATCGCGTACCAGGCCGGGTCGGGGTCGATCCGCAGGCGGGCGCCGTAACTGCTCGTGGCGTAGATCGACGGGCCGGCCAGACTACCGAAGTCGGCGACCTCGGCGGCCATGCCGAACGAGGGGTGGAGGAACACGCCAGACGAGTCGGTGACGTAGAACTCGCTGTCGAGCGGGTAGAGACCGGCGCGCAGCGAGGCCTTGCCGTCGAGGAACGACTGCTGCAGCCAAGCCTCGAAGATGCCGGTGCGGTTGACCGGCGCCTCGAGATTGTCGACGCCCATGAAGCTGCCCACATCGTTGAGGTTCACGCGCTGGCCGCTGTTGCTGATCAGGGCCAGGTACGCCGAGCCGCCGCGCCAGCCGAGGAGCTTCTCGCCGTCGAGCCCGATGGCGAGGTTGATGTTGCCCATGTAGCCGCCGCCGCGCCTGAGGCCGCCGCTGTTGTTGCGCAGGTAGTCGGCGGTGTAGACGAGGTCGACCTGGACGCCGGCGTCGAAAAGCCGCTGCCGGGCGCCGCCCCAGTCACCGCCGAGCGTGCTCGCCTGCCAGTCCGGCGCCTTGTCTTCGTTGTCGTCGTTGCCGGCACTCTGCGTTGGCGCGGCCACCTGATCGCCGCTTGCCGGGGCCGGCGCCCCTGCAGCGGCCTCGCCGGCGGCCAGGCCGGGGATTCCGGACAGCAGCAGGCCGGCGAGCAAGGTCGCCAGTCCCCTGTTGCCAAACGATTTCTCCTGCATCGACATGCCCTTCCTCCTCTCGCTGTGCAAAAGACTCTTGACTCTCGTTGACGTCATTTCAACATGGTTCTGTTGCAGATGCAACAGAGTTGACTTCAGGGAAGGCCGCGCGCATCGTGCCGAACGTGTGGACTCAGCAACACCGGTCGCTTGCGAATGCCGCCGTATCGCCGGGCCGGCGGGGCATTTTGTTCAGCGGTCTGCCGTGCCTTTGCGGCGGATGCTGAGCACTTGGCTTTGTGGCTGCTGCCGCCGGCTGGCGCAGCCGCAGCAGCCATTGCAGGGACGCGCATTCGCCTGGCGCTCGCCGCCGTTGGTTGCGGCGAGCGGTCGGCTGCGCGGCAGATTCGGCCAGAGCCGGGCGAGCGCCGGCATGAGCGTAGCGGCGAACAGCCCGCGGCCGAGATAAGCGATTGCGGCAACCACCACGCCATAGGCGGCGACTTCCTCGAGCATTTCAGCCTCCGCTGAGGAGCAGGGCGACG
>NZ_JAMTDV010000077.1 GCF_023806565.1 Accumulibacter sp.
CGATAGAGGCCGATAGACCCAGATAGTCCGCGAAACCCCCTCACTCCCACTCGATGGTCGCCGGCGGCTTTCCCGAGATGTCGTACACCACCCGGTTGATGCCGCGCACTTCGTTGATGATTCGGTTCGACACCCTGCCGAGCAGGCTGTGCGGGAGTTCTGCCCAATGCGCGGTCATGAAGTCCTGGGTTTCGACGGCGCGCAGGGCCACGACGTATTCGTAGGTGCGGCCGTCGCCCATGACGCCGACCGATCGTACCGGCAGGAAAACGGCAAAAGCCTGGCTGGTTTTTTCGTACCAGCCGGCGGCGCGCAACTCGTCGATGAAGATCGCATCGGCGCGGCGCAGCAGGTCCGCGAATTCCGGCTTCACCTCGCCGAGGATGCGCACGCCGAGGCCGGGACCGGGAAACGGGTGGCGGTAGACCATGTCGTGCGGCAGTCCGAGGGCTACGCCGAGTTCGCGCACTTCGTCCTTGAACAGCTCGCGCAGTGGTTCGAGCAGTTTGAGGTTCAACTGCTCGGGCAGGCCACCGACGTTGTGATGACTCTTGATGGTATGCGCCTTCCTGGTCTTCGCTCCGGCCGATTCGATCACGTCGGGATAGATCGTCCCCTGCGCCAGCCAGCGCGCGTTCGTGAGTTTCCAGGCTTCGGCCTGGAATACCTCGACGAATTCGCGACCGATGATCTTTCGTTTCCGTTCGGGATCGGATACACCCTGCAGACGCATCATGAACTGTGCGCTGGCGTCTACACGGACAACTTTCACCCCGAGGTTGCGGACAAAGGTCTGCATCACCTGCTCCGCTTCGTTGAGTCGCAACAGGCCGTTATCGACAAAGACACAAGTCAGTCGTTCGCCAATCGCGCGCTGTATCAGTGCCGCCGCCACCGACGAATCGACACCGCCGGACAGCCCGAGGATCACTTCCTCGTTCCCCACCTGCGAACGAATCCGGGAGACGGCCTCGCCGACATAATAGGGCATGTTCCAGTCGTGTCCGCAAGCGCAGATGTCGCGCACGAAACGGGCGAGGATTTCCTTCCCCTTGAGGGTATGCGTCACTTCCGGATGAAACTGGACGGCGTAGAAGCGGCGCGCCTCGTCGGCCATCGCAGCGATCGGCGTCGATTCGTTGCTGCCGATGATCCTGAAGCCGGGGGGAAGCACCGTGACCTTGTCGCCATGACTCATCCAGACGTCGAGCAGGCCGTGACCCTGCGCATTGCGCCGATCTTCGATGCCGTCGAGCAGGGCGGAATGGCCGTGGGCGCGCATTTCCGCGTAACCGAATTCGCGCCTGCTCGAACTCTCGACCTGGCCACCAAGCTGCGCGGCCATCGTCTGCATGCCGTAGCAGATGCCGAGGACGGGCACGCCAAGCTCGAACACGACGTCCGGCGCCTTGAAGTCCTCCACTTCGTATACCGAGTTCGGACCACCGGAGAGAATGATTCCCTGCGCATCGAAGTCACGGATGAATTCCGCCGGGACGTCGTAGGGGTGCAGTTCGCAATACACGTGCTGCTCGCGTACGCGGCGGGCGATCAGCTGGGCCACCTGCGAGCCGAAGTCGAGAATCAGGATCTTTTGATGGGACATGGCGATGCCTCAAATGACACGGGCGGCCTGCAGCCGCCCGTCAATGGTCGATGGCACTTCATTCGACGTGGTAATTGGGAGCTTCCTTGGTAATCTGAACGTCATGGACATGCGACTCGCGAACACCGGCCGAAGTGATCTCGACGAAAGTGGCCCGGGCATGCATTTCCTCGATCGTCCGGCAGCCGAGATAGCCCATCGAAGAGCGCAGACCGCCCATCAGTTGATGGATCACGGCCAGCACCGAACCCTTGTAGGGCACGCGCCCTTCGATCCCTTCCGGCACCAGCTTGTCGACGTTGGCCGTCGGGTCCTGAAAGTAGCGGTCGGCGGCCCCCGCCGCCATGGCACCGATCGAACCCATGCCACGGTACGATTTGTAAGAACGGCCCTGGTAAAGCTCGACTTCTCCCGGCGCCTCCTCGGTACCGGCGAACAGCCCCCCGAGCATGACCGCGTCGCCACCGGCGGCGATCGCCTTGGAGATGTCCCCGGAGTAGCGGATGCCGCCGTCGGCGATCACCGGCACGCCGGTGTCCTTGAGTGCGTCGTAGACCATCTGAATGGCGGTGATCTGCGGCACGCCAACGCCGGCGACGATGCGCGTGGTGCAGATCGAACCCGGCCCGATGCCGACCTTGACGCCGTCGGCCCCGTGCGCGAGCAGGGCGTGCGCCGCCTCGGCCGTCGCGATGTTGCCACCGATCACATCGACCAGCGGGAAGTTCTTCTTGATCCAGCTGACGCGGTCGAGCACGCCCTGCGAATGTCCGTGCGCGGTATCGACGACCAGCACGTCGACGCCGGCTTCGGCAAGCAGTTCGGCGCGCTCCTCGGTACCCGGACCAACGCCGACGGCGGCCCCGACACGCAGGCGGCCGGAGGCATCCTTGCTCGCTTCCGGGTGTTCGGTGGTCTTGATGATGTCCTTGACGGTGATCAGGCCGCGCAGTTCGAAAGCGTCGTTGACCACGAGAACCCGCTCTAGCCGGTGCTTGTGAATCAGCGCCTTGCCTTCCTCCACGGTCGCTCCCTCATGCACCGTCACCAGGCGATCGCGCGGCGTCATGATGTTCCGCACGGGCTGATCGAGCCTGGTCTCGAAGCGCAGGTCGCGATTGGTGACGATGCCGACGACCACCTGCCCCTCGAGCACCGGCACCCCGGAAATCCTGTGCAGGCGGGTGAGCGCCAGCACATCGCGCACCGACATGTTCGGCGGAACGGTGATCGGATCCTTGAGAATGCCGGATTCGAACCGCTTGACCTTGGCAACTTCGGCCGCCTGACCTTTCGGGCTGAGGTTCTTGTGCACGATGCCGATGCCGCCTTCCTGCGCGAGAGCGATCGCCAGCCGGCTCTCGGTGACGGTGTCCATGGCCGACGATACGAGCGGCAGATTGAGGCTGATGTTGCGCGTCAGACGCGCCCGCAGGGTGACATCGCGCGGCATGATCGACGAGTGCGCGGGAACGAGGAGAACATCGTCGAACGTCAGCGCCTTCTGAAGGAAACGCATGGCCTTTGTTCCGAGGTCACAAAAACGTATTATACAGCCTGCCTTCCCACCGCTGAACGACCATGAAGCGCTTTGTCCTCGCTGCCGCCGCCCTGCTCCTTGCCGTCGCGGCACAGGCGCAGATCTATCAGTGGCAGGACGAGAACAAGCGGACCGTCATTTCCGATCTGCCGCCGCCACCCCAGGCTCGGCAGCAGCGCAAGATCGACGCGGAGGCTCCGCCGGCGTCGGGCGATCAGGGCAAGACGACGGCCGACCGCGAGATGGAATTCCGCAAGCGTCAGAAAGAGTCTCAGGAAAATGCCGCGCAGGCGGAAAAGGAGCGGCGCGCCGCCGCTTTGCGGCAGGAAAACTGCGAAGCTTCCCGCCAGGCCTTGCGCGTCATGGAATCGGGAGAACGGGTCGTGATGCTCGACAGCAAGGGGGAACGCTACTTCCTCGACGACGCCCAGCGTGCGCAGGAGGCCGCGAAAGCGCGCGAGGCGGTACGGATCAACTGTCGATAGGCGACTGGTCTACTCGCCTTCGCCGGCACCCTTTTTCATGACCTTGCCGGCAGCCGCCCGCTGCTTGCGCACTTCCTTCGGATCGGCAATCAGCGGCCGGTAGATTTCCACCCGGTCGCGATCGTGCAGCAGAGCGTCGAGCTTGCTGAGCTTGGCGAAAACCCCGACCTTGTTTTTCGCCAGATCGATTTCCGGGTGTTTCTGCAACAGCCCGGACGCTTCAATCGCCTGTCGCAGCGTGCTCCCCGGCGGCAGGCTCAGGGTGACCAGCGGCTGCTTCGCCGGCAGCGCGTAAACCACTTCGACCGTCAGGTTCTCAGACATTCGGCACTCCGTGGACTTCGTTGGCGCGCTTCACGAAGGCCTCGACGAAGGTGTTGGCAATCTGGCTGAAGACCGGCCCGATGACCTTTTCGAACATCTTGCTGGAAAACTCGTAGGAGAGCGAGAACTCGATCTTGCAGGCGTGCGCCGCGAGCGGCTTGAAATGCCACAGGCCGTCGAGCCGCCGGAACGGGCCGTCCACCAGCCTGATCTTCATCGAGGTCGGCGATTCCTTGTCGTTCTCGGTCGTGAAGTGCGACCTTACGTTGCGGTAGTTGATGTGCAGGGTGGCGACCGTCTTGCGATCGTCGCGAAACTCGCAGCGGGTGAGGCTGCACCATGGGAGAAACTGCGGATAATCCTCGACACGGTCGACCAGATCGAACATCTGTTGCGACGAACGCTCGATCAATACCGATCTCCGCACCATGGCCATTCCCTGCCGCACCTCACGAATCCTGTAGAATCGGTAATTCTAGCACTCCCGAACTTCACCATCCGAGAAACGCGCACGATGAGCATTGTCGCCAACAAGAAGGCTTTTCATGAGTATTTCATCGAAGAGAGGCTGGAGGCGGGAATCGCCCTGGAAGGCTGGGAGGTGAAAGCGATCCGCGCTGGCCGGGCGAGCATCAAGGAATCGTACGTGGTCGTCCGTAACGGCGAGGTGTTCCTCTTCGGCATGCACATCACGCCGCTGCTGGCTGCGTCATCGCACGTCAGGCCGGATCCGGTGCGCACTCGCAAACTGCTGCTGCACAGCCGCCAGATCAGCAAGTTGATTGGTCAGGTCGAACGCGCCGGGTATACCTTGCTGCCGCTGGATCTGCACTTCCAGCGCGGCCGTATCAAGGTCGAAATCGGACTCGCCAAGGGCAAGAAGCAACACGACAAACGGGAAGCCGAGAAAGAGCGCGACTGGTTGCGCGAGAAGGCTCGCCTGATGCGGGTCAAGGTCTAGTTCGCGATCCCGCCCCATCCTCCCGGCGGTGCTCCAGGCGCCGCCTTCAACTCAGGTGTCGCAACGATCGCTGTCGCCTCTGGTCGGCGCTCGCGGCGTCGCCCAGGCGCTGACGGACATAGGCAATGTGCGCTTGCGCTGCGCTCCGCGCGGCCTCCGGTTTGCGCCCGACGACTGCGTCGCGGATGGCCCGATGCTGGGTCATCAACTGTTGACTGATTTCCGGTCCGACCGCAAGCTCACTCAGGTTCCGTCGCACGTGCTCGTGCAGGAGACGCAACACGCTCGCGGAGAGATGAGCGAACAGTGCGTTGTGCGAAGACTCGGCAATCGTCAGGTGAAAGGCGACGTCGGCCGCAACCTGCGCACTTCGATTGTCGCCGAGATACGCGGCGTCCAGGCGAGCATAGGCCTGTTCCAGGCGTTGCAGGTCGGCTTCGGTGGCCCGCTCTGCTGCGAGCTCGGCCGCCGACGCTTCCAGGAGATAGCGAAATTCGAGCACATCGTCCTGCAGTAGCGGGTGTTGATCGAGCAACTGCTGCCAGGGATCGATGAAGCTGGCTTCGAGCCGGTCAGTGACGTAGGTTCCGCCGCCGTGATGGCTGACCAGCAGCTCGCGCGAAACGAGTTTCTTGATCGCTTCCCGCAGCGAAGGGCGGGACACTCCGAGTTCAGTCGCCAGTTCGCGCTCCGGAGGCAGGCGATCGCCCGGCTTGAGCGAGCCTTCGAGAATCCGCATCTCGAGTTGATGTGCGATGGCATCCGGAATGCGCGGCAGGTTCAGCTTGCTGTAATTCATACGGATCGGCTACGCCAGAAAGTTCTGCTGGCCGGGATTATTGCAGGAATCGAAAGGTCTTACCAGTTGTCATCGACCGCCTCCGGCGAACCATTGCCTCTCCCCGCCGGGGTCCAATTGACAAAGACGTGGACGAGCATTAGTGTACATAAAAATTGGTCTTACCACTTTCCCCGCAGCAAGAGGACAGGAGTGCGCCATGGAAGGATGCGGCAACCGCAAGTACCCGGAAAAACCGGCCAGCGTCTACTTTTTCGGGACCTGCCTGATCGACCTTTTCTGTCCGGAAGCGGGTCTGGACGCAGTCCGTCTGCTCGAGCGAGAGGGAATCGAGGTGCATTTTCCCCCTGATCAGACCTGTTGTGGACAGCCGGCACACAGCAGTGGTTTTCCAGCGCAGACACGCGCCGTGGCCCTGGCACAGTTGCGGCTCTTCCCCGAACCCTGGCCGGTAATTGTTCCGTCCGGTTCGTGCGCCGGCATGATGCGGCACCACTACCCGAAAATCTTCGCCGACGACCCGCGCCTGCTCGTCGAAGCCACGGCGCTGGCCGAGCGCGTTTACGAACTCTCCGAATTTCTCTCGCAGGTGGTCAGGATCCGCCTGATCGATCACGGCGAGCCGACGCGCGTGGCGCTGCACACCTCCTGCGCCGCGCGTCGGGAGATGGGCACCCATGTGCACGCGCGCACCCTGCTCGACCAGTTGCCCGGCGTCGAAGTCGCTGTGCACGCGCACGAATCCGAGTGTTGCGGCTTTGGTGGCACCTTCTCGCTGAAACACCCGCCGATTTCGTCGGCGATGGCCGGCGACAAGGTCGACGCGATCAAGGAAACCGGCGCACAGACCTTCGTCTCGGCCGACTGTGGTTGCCTGTTCAATCTCAACCATACTCTGCGGAAACGGGAGGATCGCCTGCAGGGCCAGCATCTGGCGACTTTCCTCTGGCAGCGCACGGGCAGCGAAGGGGGTCGGCAATGAGCGCTCGCGAGAACATTCTGCAGCGCTTGCGCGCTGCGCCGCAGGGAACGCAACCACTCGCACCCGACGTTCCTGGCTTCTACGCGGCGACCGGCAACGGAAGCGCCGACCGTGCCGCGCGCATCGAACGCTTCTGCGAAAAAATGACCTTCTGGCACGGCGAAGTGGTGCGGGTAACGCGCGGCAACTGGCCGCAGAAGCTGCACGAGCTGGTTGCAGCAAAGGGCGTGCGCTCCCTGCTTTACGGAGAGCGGCATGCTGCCGAGCTGCTCGCCAGCGGGATGAGTGGCCTCAGACCCTACGATCGACCGATCGACGGTTGGAAAAAGGAGCTGTTCGAAAAAATCGATGCGAGCCTGACTTCGACGCGCGGAGCCATTGCCGAGACCGGCACGCTGATCGTCTGGCCGGACGCCGACGAGCCGCGCCTGATGTCCTTGGTGCCGCCGATCCATTTTGCACTGCTCGACGCCGACCAGATCTACGACGATCTATTCCAGGCGATGACCGCGCAGGGATGGAGTGCCAGCATGCCGACCAACGCATTGCTCGTCTCCGGCCCGTCGAAGACTGCCGACATCCAGGTGACACTCGCCTACGGAGCACATGGTCCGAAGGAGTTGATCGTGCTCCTGCTGGTGAACGAGGAGGAACTGAAATGAATGCACAGCACCTGCAGTTCGTCCCGGCCAGCGAATTCAGGCAGCGGGCGGCCGCGGCCGTTGCTGACGAGCACCTGCGCCGCAGCTTCCGCGGCGCCATGGACTTCCTGATCGGCAAACGCGCGGCGCAGTTCCCCGACGCATCTGCGCTCGAACGGCAGCGGGCGCTCGCCGAACACATCCGCAAGTACAGTCTGGCCCGCCTGCCGGAACTGCTCGAACAGCTGGAACGGAAACTGACCGAAAACGGCGTCCAGGTCCATTGGGCGGAGAGTCCCGAACAAGCCAACGCGATCATCATCGATATCGCCCGGCGCCATGGCACGAAGCTGATGGTCAAGGGCAAGTCGATGGTCAGCGAAGAGATCGAACTCAATCACGCAATGGCCGACGCCGGCATGGAAGCACTGGAAAGCGACATGGGCGAATACATCGTCCAGCTCGATGGCGAGAAGCCCTCGCACATCATCATGCCGGCGATTCACAAGACGAAGGAGGAAATCGCGCGGCTGTTCGCCGCGAAGGTTCCCGGCGCCAGCTACACCGACTCGGTCGATGAACTGATCGGCATCGGGCGCGCGGTGCTGCGCGAAAAGTTCCGGACGGCCGAGATTGGGCTGTCGGGTGTGAATTTTGCCGTCGCCGAAACCGGTACCCTGTGCCTCGTCGAAAACGAAGGCAATGGTCGCATGTGCACCACTGTGCCCGACGTCCACGTCGCCATTACCGGCATCGAAAAGGTCGTCGAGAAGCTCGAACACGTGCCACCGCTGTTCGGCCTGCTGACCCGCTCCGCCACGGGACAGGCGATCACCACCTATTTCAACATGATCAGCGGCCCGCGCAAACCCGGGGAGAAGGATGGTCCGCGCGAAGTGCACCTGGTACTGGTCGACAACGGCCGCACCCAGGCCTACGCCGACGAGCAGCTCCGTTCCACTCTGCAATGCATCCGCTGTGGCGCCTGCATGAATCATTGCCCGGTATACACGCGCATCGGCGGCCACGCCTATGGAACGACTTACCCTGGCCCGATCGGCGAGATCATCTCGCCCCACATGCTGGGCCTGGCGGCCACCCATGTGCTGCCGACGGCTTCGAGCCTGTGCGGCGCCTGCGGCGAGGTCTGCCCGGTGCGCATCCCGATTCCCGATCTGCTCATCCGCCTGCGCGCGGAGGCGCAGCACGACGCCCGCCCGGGCCACGCTCCACTGCTCGGACAGGGGGCGGCGAAGAGCCGTCTGGCGGACGCCGTCTGGTCCGGCTGGGCTGCGTTATACACCCGTCCGGCGCTGTATCGTGCGTTTGGCTGGCTGGCGACGCGCTTCCGCGCCTTGACGCCGCCGATGCAATCCGGCTGGACGGTCAGCCGCACGCCGCTGAAACCCGCGTCGCGGACGCTGCACGACGAGATGGCCGCACGGAACAAGCGCTAGCGCTTGCGGCGCCGGGCCCGAATCCGGGCCAGCGCTGCGCCTCCCTGCGCCCAGCGCACGTTCGTGCGATTCCTTCCCGCTGCGGAACGCCTTGGCGAAGATCGCACACCACCTGTCCCCGGCCAGAAAGCCGGCCGACGGCAGCCAGGTGAGCGCTTGTGTTGACCTGGATCAGTGCCTCCCCCGGCTGCTTGCGCTAGGGTTAGCGCTTGTCTGGAAGCTCGGCCGCCCATAGCTGACGATCGTCTCAGCACTCAACGGAGAACACGCATGGACACAACCCAGAAACCACTACCAGCGCCATCTGCGGCGACGGGGCCGATGTCTGCCTCCGGTGCAGCACCCGCAAAGCGCCGCCGCGCACCCCGGAAAAGCCCGGCCGTCGCGGCGGCTTCAACGCCTCTCGCCGACCCATTGCCCGCGCCGGCCGCCGCTGTCCCGGAGACGGCGCCAGCACCGACCCTCACCGCAGCCAGCGAAACGACGCCGCACACGGACTTCTCGCGTCGTCTCGGCGACCGGCATCTGCTGGATTCGGACGCGCTGGAAGACATCGACCGGATGACCAACGTTGCCCTTGGCCAGCTCAGTGGAGGAATCTCGCCGGCCTCCCTGGCGATGGCCTATCTCGACTGGACGGTGCATCTCGCCGCTTCGCCCGGCAAGCAGTTCCAACTGGCGGCCAAGGCGGCGCGCAAGGCAATGCGCCTGAGTGCCTACGCTTTGTCCTCGGCAATCACAGGCAAAGCCGAACCGTGCATCAAGCCACTTCCCGGCGACCACCGCTTCGACCATCCAGGATGGCAGCGTTTCCCCTACAACGTGATCTATCAGGGATTTCTGCTCAATCAGCAGTGGTGGCACAACGCGACGACGGGAATTCGGGGGGTTTCCAAGCATGGTGAAGCTGCGGTCTGGTTCACTGCCAAACAGATCCTCGACATGACGGCACCGTGCAACATCCCCTTCCTGAACCCGGAAATCGTCGAAACGACGGTCAACGAGCGTGGTGCGAATCTCACGCGAGGCGCCCAGTATTACGGCGAGGATCTGCGCCGCTCGCTGCGCGAGGAAAAGCCGGCGGGGGTCGAGGCGTTCCGGGTGGGAGAAAATCTCGCCATCACTCCGGGCAAGGTGATCTATCGCAACTTGCTGATGGAGCTGATCCAGTACTCACCGACCACCGACACCGTCCAGCGCGAGCCGGTGCTGATGCAGTCCGCGTGGATGATGAAGTATTACATCCTAGATCTGTCGCCGCACAATTCCCTGGTCAAGTACCTGGTCGATCGGGGCCACACGGTGTTCATGATCTCCTGGATGAACCCACGCGCCGAACACCGCAACCTGGGAATGGAAGACTACCGCAAGCTGGGAACGCTGACTGCCATCGACGTTATCTCCAACGTCCTGCCGGGGCGCAAGATCCACGCCGTAGGTTATTGCCTGGGCGGAATCCTGCTGACCATCGCGGCGGCGGCAATGGCGCGCGATGGCGACGATCGCCTGGCCAGCGTCACCCTGTTTACCACGATGACCGACTTTACCGAGGTTGGCGAGATCAACGTGTTCATGGATGCCAGCGAAGTGACGTTGCTCGAAGACATGATGTGGCAGAAGGGGTATCTCGGCCACCAGCAGGTTTCCGGAGGTTTCCAACTGCTCAAGTCGGCAGACCTGATCTGGTCGAAAATGGTACGCGAGTACTACCTTGGCCACCGCCAGCCGATGTTCGATCTCATGGCCTGGAACGCCGACGGCACACGCATGCCGTATCGCCAGCACTCCGAGGTTCTGCGCCGTCTGTATGTGGATAACGAGTTGTTTGAAGGCAAGTATCTGGTCGAAGGACGAGCCGTCTCGATCAGCAGCATCCACGTGCCGATGTTCGCCGTTGCCGCGGTGGCGGACCACGTGGCGCCCTGGCATTCGGTGTACAAGCTGCACCTGCAGAGCGACGCGACCGAACTGACCTTCGTCCTCACCAGTGGCGGGCACAATGTCGGTATCGTCAATGAACCGGGGCATCCGCACCGCTCGTATCAGCTCAGCGTTTGTCGCGAAGGCGAGCGTTTCCTGGATGCCGAGACCTGGAAACAAAAGACGCAGGTCTCCGAAGGTTCCTGGTGGCCCGCCTGGCAGAAATGGCTCGAGCAGCACTCCTCTGGGCGCGAAGCGGCACCGCCGCTGGGATCGCCCGAGAAGGGTTATCCGCCGCTCTGCGACGCACCCGGAACCTACGTCCATCAACAATGAGCGATGGCCTCCGGCCATCGCTTGCGCTGGCCGCGAGACAGCAGCACTTCCAGTCGCGACGTCCCGGCAACGCCTTACGCCGATAGCGAAACGATCCCGTGGCGGCGGTCAGCGGTCGCCGTCGGTAGCCTCGCGGTAGGCGTCTCGCATGGTGCGCTTGAGCGTCTTGCCAGCCGCGTTGCGCGGGAAGTCGTCCAGGATCTGTACCGCGTGCAGACGCTGGTAGCGGGCCCCGACGCGCTCGTTGATCCAGTCGCGCAGTTCGTCTGCGCCGGCTGCCACACCTTCGCGCAGAAGAACTGCGGCGACCGGCGTCTCGCCCCATTTTTCGTGCGCCACGCCGAACACGGCAACCTCCTTCACCGCCGGATGACGCACGGCGACCTCTTCGATGTCCTTTGGGTAGATCTTCACGCCGCCGCTGTCGATCATGTCCTTCTTCCGGTCGACCAGGTAGAGATAGCCTTCGTCATCGGTGTACCCGAGATCGCCGGTAAACAGCCAGCCATCGCGAATCGCCTGGGCGGTCAGATCAGGGCGGCCGAAATAGCCGGCCATCAGCGATGGACCGCGGCCGACGATCTCGCCCACCTCGCCGGGCGGCGCGTCGCTGCCGTCGTCGCGTACGATGCGCATTTCGAAGAAACACGGCGGACACCCGACGGAGCCGGCCTTGCGCACCGACTGCGTCTTGTCGAGGATGGTCCAGAACCCCTCGGTCAATCCGTAGAGTTCATAGAATCGATCTGGCAGCAGACGATTCAGTTGATCCTTGTGTTCCTGATACAGCGGTGCCCCCAAGGAAAGGATCATTTCCAGAGACGAGAGCCGCTCGGCGGAGAAGTTCGGCGAATTGAGCAGGGCAATGATCTGCGCGGGCACCATCATGGTGTGCGTGACGCGCTCGCGAGCGATGATCTCGATCGCCTCTTCCGGATCGAACTGCCGCTGCAGGACGTAGCGCGCTCCCAGGTAAAAGCAGGGCATGAGCGTCACGAAGGCACCATTGAATACGATCGCGCCGGTGTGCAGCACCACCGACTCCGGGCGCATCCGCCACGCCGAAGCGAACAGCGCGCAGTACATCGAGCGCACGAAATGACTGTGCATGATCCCCTTTGGCAGACCGGTGGTACCGCTCGTGTACATCACGTTGAACAGTTCGTCCTGCGCTGGCGATATCGGTGCTGGCCGCCCCTCGGGACAACTCGCCAGCAAGGTCGCGTAGTCCGCGAAGCCTGCAGACTCGGCAGTCGGACCGTCGACCATCATCACATGTGCAGCCGGGAGTTCCGGCAGTTCACTGCACACCTCCTTGACGACGGGCGCCATCGAGCACTGGGTGATCAGACAGACGGCGCCCGAATCACGCAACAGACTGGCTAGGCCGGATGCCATCAGCAGCGGGCTGAGCGGCACCAGCACGGCGCCGATCGACGGAACCGCCCAATAGATTTCGAGCAGCTCACGGCAATTGGCAAGGACCGTCGCCACCCGATCACCTCGTCGCACGCCGAGCGACTGCAACGCGCGGGCGCAACGGCCGACGCGCGCATCGAACTCCCGCCAGCTCAGGCGCTCGTGCTCGAAGACCACGGCAACCTGATCCGGCCGAAACTGCGAATGATGCTCGATCAACGTCGCAAGTTGCAGCATTTTCCTCCTCCTCCAAGACGACTGCCATTCATCTGCTGGCAACCTGCCAGCGGTCCCAGTGCCCCGCCCGCGCGAGCACGACGCATCGCTCCTGCCGCCTGCTCAATCCGCCGCACTTCCTAACCATGACGAAGAAACAGAGCGTCGTGCGATTCGGTCGTCGCAGCGCAGCAAAATGGTACTACAAATCGGTGCTTCCGGCGGTCACGACGCCCGTCGGGAATGCCGCGAGGCTCGCCGCAAGATACCTCGTCCTGGCCGCAGAAGGCGTAGGAAATTCGTACGTAAATACGGCCCCCCGTCCGCTTTCGGGCAGCCACAAAATAAACCTTCCGGGAACCGCCAAGCAGCGTGAACAATTTGCGTGCATAGGAGTAAAATGTATTGTGCGGTGCAGAAAAACTCTCCGTCAGGCGATCTCCCGGATCCCTTTTCGGGGGGGTGCCAATGGGCGGGGGGTTTCCGATGCATCTGGCGGGTCGAATTTGTCGGCTTTCGTCACTACGCGTCTACCTGAATGAACTCAGCTGGTCATTTGCCTTGCGCATTCGGCCGGGTGACGACACAAGTCACCTTGGCGGCTGGCTTCACGTGCCTGTGGCCTGCGCAGGATGGCGAGGGGAATGTCTTTTGGCAAGAAATCAACGGTGCCCGCCGGCGTGGCGGAACCAGCGAAATCGTGGGCCGCTCGCCGCGGGCTGCCCGTTTTGACTGACGTTAATTGTTGGAGGTTGGAAAATGAATGCACTGCTTAGGGAAATGCCAGATTTCACCACCAGTTGGTGGAGGTATACGCTGGCAATGATGCGCGCCTCGAACCGCGAAATCAGCGAGTTCAACGACAATCTATTCATCGCCGCGCACATCGCGATGACCGCAGCACGCGACAACCCGCTGAGCATGCTGGAGGCCTTCGAGATCGTCGAACACAACATCGGCATGACGCGCAAGGGCCTGACCGGGATGCAGGCAAAGATGGCCGATTACGCTTTCGACCAGATCGAGGAAGCTACCCGTGCCTACCTCAACACGATCCTCAATGCGGACGGCGAGAAGCTGGGCGGTTACATGCGCCGCGAAGCCGAGATCATGGAGGCGGTTTCGAACTTCAACGAGCAGATCGAGGCCATCGCCGACGAGTTCGGCTTCCATTTCGAAACCCCCAACTACAAGCTGGTTCACGAGACCGACGGCTTCCAGCTCTATCAGGTGCTGCCGCTGAAGAAGGGCGTCGAAGTGCGCAAGGATCTGAAACCCGTCATTCTCGTCCCGCCATACATGCTCGGCGTGCATATCCTGTCCTTCCTGCCTTACGAGAACAAGAGCTACAGCCACTCGTTCGCCAACGAAGGCATCCCGACCTATGTTCGTGTCGTCAAGGACATCATGAGCAATGACAAGGTCCAGACGATGACGCCGGAACAGGACTGCGAACAGACGCGCGAACTTTGCGCCAAGGTCATGGAACTCAACAGTGGCAAGAAGGTGACGCTGAACGGCACCTGCCAGGGCGGTTACATCTCGCTGATGAACATTCTCTCGGGCAAGCTGAAGGACGTCTGCGACGCCTTGATCACCAACGTCACCCCGGTCGACGGCACCTACAGCGACGCAATCAGCGGCATGCCGACGATGCACCACGACTTCATCACGACGACGCTGCCCAGCGGCAACAAGGTCGCCAACGGCTACCTGCTGAGTCTCGGCATGCGCTTCGTCGCAATCGACCGTGAAACCCCGCTGGTCAAGGTGCTCGATCAGGTTTCGCTGCATCGCGCTACCGATCTCAACCCCGGCAAGACGCCGGCTGCTCTCTTCCGCTGGTTGCTCAAGGAACGCGTACACCTGCCACTGGCGATCGCCAACATGAGCTCGCACACCTTCCAGGACCCGATTGCCGACGACGGCACGCTGCCCGTCAAACTCTTTGGCGAAGCCCTCAACGTCAAGAATCTGATCGATCTGAAAGTGCCGTGGTACCAGAACTATGCGATCAAGGACGACCTCGTCACGCCGCCGTGTGCGACCGCCGGCAACAAGTTCCTCGAAGGTTGGGACGGGCTCGAATCGGTCGCCTTCTTTGGCGGTCACGTCGCCATCCTGACCAGCCCGTACGCCAAGAAGGCCCCGGTCAATGGCAGCTTCAAGGACGCCAATGGCAAGGACTCGCGCGGTCCGGTGAAATTCCAGATGGACATTTCCTGATCGGCGGAAACCGGTTCCGGTAACTCCGGGCCACGAAGAGCTGCACCCTGGCGCTACACAAGCGACTCGCCGGCCTGGCTCCGGTTCAGGCCGGCGATTTTTTGCGAATGGGCGCGTGGCGGCGTACCGTTGGGTGTCAATGATTGACGGCGACGCGGGAGGCGCCGCTCCCGAGCGCGACACGCAGAGGTTGCCGCGAATTGCGCGGCAGCGTCGATCCTTCCTTTTTTCAGTCTGGAGATTTGCCTTATGAGCTACGTCAACATCATCGCCGAAGTGCGCGGAAAGGTCGGCCTGATCACCCTCAACCGCCCGAAACAACTGAACGCCCTGAACGACGACCTGATGGACGAGTTGGGCAAGGCGCTTGCCGGCTTCGAGGCCGACGAAAACATCGGAGCAATCGTCATCACCGGCTCGGAAAAGGCCTTTGCCGCCGGTGCGGACATTACCGTGATGCAATCACTGACGTACATGGACGCGTACAAGGGCGACTTCATCACACGCAACTGGGATTGCCTCAAGAATTGCCGCAAGCCGGTGATCGCCGCAGTGGCAGGCTTTGCGCTCGGTGGCGGTTGCGAGCTGGCAATGATGTGCGACATCATCCTCGCTGCCGACACTGCACAATTCGGCCAGCCGGAAATCCGTCTCGGCGTCCTTCCCGGCGCGGGTGGCACGCAGCGCCTGCCGCGTGCGATTTCGAAAGCCAAGGCGATGGAAATGTGCCTCGCCTCGCGCAACATCGACGCCGTCGAGGCGGAACGTGCCGGGCTGGTTTCGCGTGTCGTCCCAGCCGACAAACTGCTCGACGAAGCGCTGTCCACCGCCACCAGGATTGCGGGATTCTCACTGCCGGTGGTCATGATGATCAAGGAGTGCATCAACCGCTCTTACGAAAGCTCGCTGGCGGAAGGTCTGCTCTTCGAGCGCCGGACGTTCCACTCGGTTTTCGCGCTCGCCGATCAGAAGGAAGGCATGAGCGCTTTCGTCGAGAAGCGCAAGCCCTCGTTTTCCAACCGCTGATCCTCTGCCCATCCCGACCGGCCTGGCAGCGCGTACCGCGACGCGCTGCCAGGCCGGCGGTACTACGCCGATCAACAGGGGGCCAGATCGACCGCGTTGTGAATGGAGATCTGGTCCACCCAGGCCTTGGCGTGAACCGTACGATAGAGGTTCGAGTAAGCGGCCACCTCCAGCGTCAAGGTTGCCGTACGATTGGCAAAACGCGCCAGGTCGATCGCCGGCTGGCGTAGCCACTCGGTTTCCTGGTGCACCATGCCGATCGCGGTTACCTCGTCCACGACGATGCCGTCTACCAGTACGCGGAAACTTGCGCTGGTGTACTCGTTGACCCCCGCCCCGAGATCCAGCCGTCGCACGTAGCTCAGCTCGGGCCGTGGGCCCAGTTTGACCCGCCGGGAGATCGACTGCGCGCGCGGCCCGAGGGCACCGCGCTCGCCGGACGAGGCGTGACCGTAGAGCATCGCACCGCCGCGGAAGGCGCGCGGGTCATCCGGCAGCAGTTCCCAACCAGAACCTTCCCAGCCCGCATCCTGCAGATCTCCTTCGAGATCGGTGGCAGCGGATCGCCGCGCAATCCCCTTCAGTACGCCCGCCGCCTGCAGTGCCGTGGAGATGATTCCCGGCACGTCGATCCCCAGTGGCGCCGAGCTCTCTGCACGGCGACTGGTACTGCCGCTCTTGAGCAAGCCCGCTGCTTCGAGCGATGCGGAGATGATTCGATGCACGTCGAGAGAGAGGGGGCGGCCGGCCGCCGTACCTTCCCCTGGTGCAGAGCGATGCTCCCTGCCGCCTTCCCTGGCTTGCTCCGCGCCCAACGCAGGCGTACCCGAATCGAATGGCTGCGTCCGCTCGTCTTTGCCGGCGGCCGACGCCGCCGATACCTTCTCGTCTGCGCTGACCAGCAAGCCCCAGAAATCGGCGATCCGGTGCGTCGAGGAAATGCCCACCGCGTTGAAGAACGGTGCCGCAGTGCCACATTGATGGGGCTCGGCACCGGGATCGAGGGCCGCCCCGTGCGCCATGCCGGTGATCGTGTAGGACTCCACCAGTTCATCACCGGCAGGCCCCTGCCACACCCGTCGCGGGTAGCCGTCGACCGTCATCTGGATCGTTGGCTGCAAGTCCAGGCCATGCACGTCGGTCCACTGCTTGATGATTTCCTCGGCGTTGATCGGTATCACTGCAGTATCGGCATCGCCGTGCCAAACCGAGACCTTGGGCCACGGTCCCTGGTGTGCCGAGGCGGCGCGTACGAGGTCTCCCCATTCGCCGGGCGAACGCGCGCGCCCCTTGAAAATGCTTTCGAGCCCCTCCTGCAAACCCTTTGCCGTACGGAAGGGGACACCGGCTATGACTGCACCGCCAGCGAACACTTCCGGATAGGTGGCGAGCAGCACGCTGGTCATCGCGCCGCCTGACGACGTACCGGTAACGTACACACGGCGGCCATCGAGACCGTGATCCTTCACCATCCGCTCGACCATCTGTCGGATCGACAGCGGCTCACCACGTTCACGTTCGTAATCCTCCGGCCTGAACCAGTTGAAGCAACGCAAGGGGTTGTTGTTCCATTGCTGCTGCGGCAAGAGCAGGGCAAAGCCGTAGCGGTCGGCCAGCGTCGACCAGCCGCTCCCCTTGTTGTACGAAGCAGCGCTCTGCGTGCAGCCATGCAGCACGACGACCAGCGGCGCGTTGGCTCTGAGACCATCGGGCAGGTAGCGATACATTCGCAGTTCGCCAGGATTGGACCCGAAATCGGTGACCTCGCGCAGTCGGCTTTCCTGGGTGTCGACCTGCTCGGACCAAGCCTGCACCGCCGTCAGCGCCGACAGGAGTTTCTCCCAGCGGCTTCCGTGCGGCGTCTTTGCCGCGAGTTTTGCCATTTTCGCAATGGCGGCCACTTTGTGGCCCAGTTTGTGCAACATTGGAGTACTCCTGTCATCGGACATGGTGGTCAGCAAACCGATGTCTAGCAGCTTGCGGACCGGTAGAAAGACGGAATGGAACAGGCCGGGATCGGCCGTTCCACCACGCTGGGGGTCAAGCCAGGCCGGCGGAGCAGCTTCCGGGGCCAGGCCATAGGTATGACTGATGATGGCGCGCCGCCCCTGCCACCACGAGCAAAGCTGCAGCGAAGCAATCGGACAGCCGCGGTTGATCCAGACGCCGAACAGCTCGCTGGCAACGATCGCCCGCGTCTCTTCGCCACGGGCCAGTTCCAGCAGACCCGTCAGGGCCTCGCCGAACGGCAGTCCGTCGAGACGAATCGACGATTCCGGGTAGCGGTCGGCGCTGGCCGTTGCCATGGCCGGCCCGAACAACACTCGCGGTGTGCTGCCACCGGGAGCCACGGCAATCGGCCGCAAGTCAGCGTAGCAACGAATGGCCTCGACCGTCAGCGACTGCTGCGGTGCCGCCATCGCCCCGATCAGCAGATGGGCAGCGTAATCCGGGGTGGCGGGCGGCGAGCCGCGACCGCGAGGACCCGGAGCAAACAGCCCGCCGCTGACCATCAAGGTAACGCGGAAGCGCAGGTCGCGCCGCGACTCGCCAAGAATGTCGGCGAGTCGCTCACTGAAATCGTAGCGTGCAAGTCCATTGCTCATGAAGCAACAATAACACGGCCCCGGCGAAATTGCACGATAATTATTGAGTAAGTGCAAATAAATAATTAGTAGCCGCCTGCAGCCCGTCGCTCCCTCCGAACCGGCTTCGACAAGTGCCTCCGTCAAAGATAGTCACCACTTCGCCGGGGATGTGATATATGTCGACGCAACCCGCTGGCCGCGGCAACTTGCCCCACTCTGCAGCCTGCCCGCCGCCGTTCTCTGACCAAGACAAACATCGCCACAAGGAGACCCGCCGATGCAGAAGCTTCCGGACAGCCAACGGGCGAGTCGCTTTCCAGCCATCCGCCGGGTGAAGGCAGACGCTGTTTTCGGCTGGCTGCAGTCCGGCTGGCACGACTGTCGCCGCGGAGGAACGGCCAGCCTCTTCTACGGCGCATGTTTTGCGGGCGCGGGATGGTTGATGCAGGTGGTTTTCGCGCAGGCCTATGCGCTCTTTGCTGGCCTCACCACCGGCTTCCTGCTGCTTGGTCCGTTTCTCTCGTTCGGCCTCTACGACTTGAGTCGACAGATGGAACTCGGCGAGCCGCCACGCCTGGCACCGACGCTCGCCGCCTGGCGCCCGAACCTAGCCAACGTCGGCCTCTTCGCTGCACTGCTCGCGATTGTCCTGCTGGTCTGGGCGCGAGCCTCGATCGTCGTCTTCGCGCTCTTTTTTACCGGCGGGCTGGCAAGTTTCGCTGATGTCGTGCGCGCCGTCCTGACTTTCGAGCAGCCCGACTTTGCGCTGGTCTATTTCGCCGTCGGCGGCATCTTCGCCACTTTCGTCTTTGCGATCAGCGCCATTGGGCTGCCCTTGATGCTCGACCGCAGAACTGATGCGATCACGGCGGCACTCGCCAGCCTCGTCGCCTGCGGTCGCAACCCGGGTGCAATGCTGCTTTGGGCCGCCTGCATCGTGATTCTGGTGGGCATCGGCTTGGCCACGCTGTTTTTCGGTCTGGTCCTCACTGCGCCGGTGGTCGGACATGCAGCCTGGCACGCATACCGAGACATTGTCGAAACCGATGAGGAGGAAACTCCGGCCGGCTGAGTGCAACCGGATCGACTTCTATTCGGGCAGTCCGTTCAGGAAGTACAGATTTTCCAGGCGGGACCCCGGTTTCGCCAGAAAGCCGAACCAGCGATCGTAAATGACGTAGATTTCGCCGGTACGCGAGAGGCGGGCCAGTTCACGATTCACGGTCAGGCGAAAGTCTGCATCGTTGCGCCGCATCATCAGGGCGTAGGGCTCATAGGAAAACGTCTCGGGACCGAGCGACCATTGACTCTGCATACCCGAGTCGAGGACGAGCCCGATCAGCAGCGAGCGGTCCGCCGCGTATGCATCGACGCTTCCTCGCAACAGGGCAGCAAAGCCCTGCTGGTGGTCGCTCACCTTGATCAGTTCGGCACGCAAGCGCTGCTCTGCCAGCGCCTCGGCAATCACCCGCTCGGTGGTCGTTCCTGCCGCAACGGCGATCCTCTTGCCGGCCAGGTCTTCGATGCGGCTGATACCCGCGGCCCGGCGCGAGAGATAAGCGCCGCCGTCGATGAAGGTCGACAGGCTGAAATCGACCTCCTGCATGCGCGTCAGCGAACTCGTCGTCGATCCGCATTCGAGATCGATCTCACCGGATTTCAGCTTCGCGATGCGTGTCTCCGGGGTAACCGCGAGCCACTGCAGCTGCAATTCATCCAGCCCGAGCTGCTTGACGATTGCCGCCACCACCTTGATGCAGAGATCGATCGAGTATCCCCAGGGCTGGTTGTCGTCGCCGACATAGGAAAACGGGACCGAATTCTCGCGATACCCAAGCGCAATCGTCTTGCTCGCCTTGATCTTGTCGAGCGTCCCGGCAGCTTGCGTCGGCAGCGGCAGGCAAAGAACCAAGATCGTCGCCACGGATAAGCACCAGTGCCGCATTCTCACGCAATCCCTCCTCAAGCCGGCCAGGCCGCCAGAAACTCCTGCCAGTGCGGCTTCTCCAGCCGCACCAGCGCTGCGCGGACGCATGCCATCTCCTGTTCGTAGTCGCTGCCGCTCAGTTCACCGCGCATCAGTCGAAAGCGTAGCGAAACAAGATAGGTATTGAGCGCATCGGTCTCGCAATAATCGCGTATCTCGGATTTCCGTCCGGCGCACCACGCTTCCCACACTCTGCTGCCATGCATGCCGAGTTTGCCCGGGAAACCGATCAGTTTGGCAAGTTCGTCAAGCGGTACGCTGGCGCGTGGTTGATACATCGCCAGCAAATCCATCAGGTCGAGATGCCGCGTATGGTAGCGGCTGATGTAGTTGTTCCACTTGAAATCGCGGCTGTCCGGGTAATCGCCATCGCCGAGGTCCCAGTAGCGTGCCGCTGCCACCCCGTGCATCAAACCGCGATAGTGCAGCACCGGCAGATCGAAGCCGCCGCCGTTCCAGGAGACCAACTGTGGCGAGAACTTTTCAACGCCGTCAAAAAAGCGCTGAATGATCTCACCTTCCCCCTGCTCGGGTTCGGCCAGTGACCAGACTCGAAACTCCTTGCCTACCCGCAGTGCGCAGGAAACCACGGCGACCCGTTGCAGGTGCAGGGGCAGGAAATCGCTGCCGCTCGCCGCCCGCCGTTGCTGAAATGCCAGCTCGGCGACCTCTTCGTCGGAAAGTGTCGCGTCCAGATCGTGCAACCGACGCAAGCCCTCGACATCCGGAATCGTCTCGATGTCAAACGCTAGTGTAATGTCTCGTAAATAGCTATACATCTAGTCTAGTCTGAGGTGGGCTGG
>NZ_JAMTDV010000078.1 GCF_023806565.1 Accumulibacter sp.
TTTTATCCTGAGTGTAAGAATTTTCGACACGGAGGGAGACATCCGCGTGTCACGACGACACTCTCGGAGGCGCCTGGTGTGCAGACATTGACCTGCCATCGGTTTGCTTCCCGTGAGGACTCGGGCAGGTCGATCCCGACCGCGGACGGTGGACGGTGGACAGACGGGGCAACGTTTTTTCGGTATCGTTAGCCACCCTCAGGCCACCGGGAGCCAGGTACATGCGCCGCCGTTATCCGTTACACGTCCATATCACTACGCTTTTTCTGGCGCTGATCCTGCTCGTCTGCGGCGTTCTTGGCGGCGTCGGCTACCAGCTCAGCAGCGCTTTGCTGGAGACCTCGGCAACCAGTCTGACCGAGGGTTTCGGCCGCGAAGCGCTGCTCGAACTGCGTCGCATCATCGAACCGGCGGAAGCCGTCACGCGGCTGTTGAGCGTGCAGCGAGTGACGGCGGCGCGCTCGCTCGGCGAGCGTCTTACGAGCCTTCCGTTCCTGCGGCAGGCCCTCGACAGCTCGCCGGCACTCTCTTCGCTCTACATCGGATATGACAACGGCGACTACTTTCTCTTCGGGCGGATTGGCCAGGGCAGTGCGGCCGAAGCTGAACGGGCACCGACAGGCAGCGCCTATGTCGTGCAGAGCATCGAACGTGGCGGCCCGCTGCCGCGTGGCCAGTTCCTGTATTTCGACGCAAGGCTGCAGCGGCTGCGCACCGATGATCGTCCCGACTACGCCGCCACTTACGATCCAAGGAACCGGGTCTGGTTCACTGAAGGACTGGCTTCGCCGACGCAAATCAAGACCGCTCCCTACCTCTTTTTCTCCAGCCGCCTGGTCGGAACGACACTGGCCAGTCGTGCGGCCGACGGGCGGGCCGTGGTCGGAGCGGACATCCTGCTGCACACGCTCGGCGAGATGCTGGGCAGACAGAAAGTCACACCGGGCAGCCAGGTTGTTCTGGCCAACTCCGAAGGCTACGCACTGGCCCATGAAGACCTTTCTCGTGTGCTCCTGACGAGGGATGCCAGCGAAAGCAAGCCGACGCTACCCAGGATCGACGATTTGGGCGTGGCCGCGCTGGTACCGTTGCTGCACGCCGTCAGGGACATGCGGGACGAACCGCAGCGGGCGCTCCGCGTGCAGGTCGGAAAGGACGAGTGGCGCGCTTCGATCCGACGGATTGAGGTCGAGGGCGTGCCCCCGCTATACCTCGTCATCGCGATTCCCGAAAGCGAGTTGATGGCTGGCGCGCTGCGCCTGATCCATCATTCGGCGATCAGCACGCTACTCGTCCTGCTGCTGACGATTCCGCTAACCTGGCTACTCGCGCGCAGCATTTCGCGCTCGCTGAGCGGCCTGGTCGGCGATGCCGAGGCAATCCGCCACTTCGAGTTCTCACGACCGATCGCGCTGGATTCGTCGATCGAGGAAGTCACCGAACTGGCGGTGACGATGGACGCGATGAAGCGGACGATTCACCGCTTTCTGGAAGTCAGCCAGGCGATCGCCGCCGAACGGAACTTCGACCGGTTGTTGCCACGCCTGCTCGCCGACACGCTGTCGGCCGCCGGCGCGTATGCCGGGGCGCTTTATCTGGCCGAAGGAACTCGGCTCCAACCCGCAGCGGCGCTCGACGACAGCGGATCAGCACTGCCCGGCGAATTGCCCGCGCTGGACACCGCGGACGCCGGCCACTTGCTGGGAACTGCGCTTGCCGACGGTTTGGCGCGTGCCGCGCCGCTGCAAGCCGGGGATCGCGAGCACCTGGGTCTGGCGCGAGCCGGCCTGGCCGGGGCAAGCCACGCAATTGCCGTACCTCTGCTCAACCGCAAGAAGGAGCTGGTCGGAGCGATGCTCCTGCTCGGCCACGGCGCGACCGACAGCAGCCGCCTGAGTTTTGTCCAGGCGTTTTCCGGCTCGGCGGCTGTGTCGCTCGAAAGCATGGCGTTGATCAGGGCGCAGAAGGACCTGTTCGCGGCGTTCATCCAGTTGATTGCCGGAGCGATCGACGCCAAGAGCCCCTACACTGGTGGACATTGCGCGCGCGTCCCGGAGCTGACCAAGATGCTGGCGCGCGCCGCCTGCGCCGCCAGCAGTGGTCCCTACAAGGATTTCCAGCTGAGCGAAGACGACTGGGAAGCGGTGCATGTGGCCGCCTGGCTGCACGATTGCGGCAAGGTGACGACGCCCGAATACGTGGTGGACAAGGCCACCAAGCTGGAAACCATTCACGACCGCATCCACGAAGTACGCATGCGCTTCGAGGTGCTCAAGCGCGACGCAGAGATCAACTGCCTGCGATCGATTGCCGCAGGTGGCGACGAAGCGGCGGCCCGCGCACGGCTCACGGCCGAACTCCGAGCGCTCGACGACGACTTTGCCTTTGTCGCCGAGTGCAACGAAGGCGGCGAGTTCATGGCGCAGGAACGAGTCGACCGCCTGCACGCGATTGCTGGCCGGACGTGGTTGCGCACGCTCGATGACCGCATGGGCATATCGCAGGAAGAGAAATTGCGCAAGGCACGCACCCCGGCGCTGCCGCTGCCGGTCAGCGAGCTTCTGCTGGCCGACAAGCCGGAACATCTCCTCGCTCGCCGGCCGCAGGATCAGATGCCGAAGGACAATCGCTGGGGATTTCGCATGCCTGTCCCGGCGCTGCTCTACAACCGTGGCGAACTCTACAATCTGACCGTGGCCCGCGGCACCCTGTCCGATGAGGAACGCTACAAGATCAATGAGCACATCGTGCAGACGGTGGTAATGCTCTCCCAGTTGCCGTTCCCGAAGCACCTCCGGCAAGTCCCCGAAATCGCCGGGGGTCACCATGAAAAAATGGATGGCAGCGGTTATCCGCGCAGGCTGAGGCGCGAGGAGATGAGTCCGCTGGCCCGGATGATGGCGATTGCCGACATCTTCGAGGCGCTGACCGCAGTCGATCGCCCGTACAAGAAGGGCAAGACCTTGTCGGAAGCACTCGCCATCATGTCCCGGATGCAAAGGGAACAGCACATCGACCCTGATCTGTTCGCGCTTTTCCTGCGCTCGAGGGTTTACATGGAGTACGCCCAGCGCTTCCTGCAAGCGGAGCAGATCGACTCGCCGCAGCTTGAGGCCTTGCTCGACATCCCGGAAGATCTGACGGGCTGACACGGCAGAGGTCGTCCGGAACCGCACGTACCGTTGCGAACGCGGGCAATCCCGGTGTCCGCCGGCCCGGCCCGGCCTGCCACAGACGCGTCAGCAATGGATCGCCGGCCGTGGGCAAAGGGGGCCACGACCTGAATTCCCCTTTGCCCAACCCCGTCCGAAGCCGTTGAGAGAACCGACCCGGTTCGGCTTCGAAATGTCGGAAACGCCAGCACGATCGGCCGCAGAACGACTGCCAGCGACTGTCAGGATTCTTTACAGAAACGGGCGAACGACCTCGACCCACTCACAAC
>NZ_JAMTDV010000079.1 GCF_023806565.1 Accumulibacter sp.
TCAAACCGTCCTACTCGCGCCCGCGCGGGTCGAACGACAATGCGTACGCCGAGGCGCTCTTTCGCACCGCCAAGTATCGCCCGGAGTTCCCCGCTCGCGGCTTCGGCACCCTCGAAGACGCTCGCCTCTGGGCCAACGACTTCGTCCGCTGGTACAACACCGAGCACCTCCACAGTGGCCTCCGATACGTCACCCCGGAGCAGCGCCACGCCGGGGAGGACCTCACCATTCTGGCTGCTCGCGATCAGCTCTACCGAGCCGCTCGACAAGCCCACCCGACGCGCTGGAGCCGCCATACCCGGAACTGGACACCCGCACCTCCCGTGACCCTCAACCCCGAGCGCAACCCCGCGACCGCGCCGCAAGCTCCTCAAAGTATGCCAATCGCAGCATGAGTCCAGGCGACAACTAGCTTGACATTCACCGCTTGGCATCGAGTGCCTTCTGCGCGTCCTTCACGGCCTTGCTGGCGACTGCTTCCTGTTCGATCAGGTCGGCGTAGGAGTTGAGCAGCTTGCGCTCGTCGGCGGCGTCCTTGTCATGCCTGATCTCGGCCAGCCGCGCCTTGACGGTGGCCTTGGTGAGCTTGCCCTTGTCGTTCTTCGCTTCGGCCAGCAGTCCATCCTCGCCGCCGTATTCCTCGTCCATCTCTTCCATCTGGCGGCTGATGGCGTCGCGCCCGGCTTCAAGTTGCTCGATGGCCGCCTGCTCGGCGGCGAAATAGCGGGCGACGATCAGCACGGGCGGGATCAAATCGACGTTGTTTTTGCCGTCGACCGTGGCCGCCCAGCCGTCGCTGGCGATCATCCACGCATCGTCCTGCATGGTCTCGGCCCAGTAGTCCAGCAGGTGCTGATAGACGCCGTAGGGGTCGATCAGTGAGGCGATGGCTTCATTGTTGCGGAAGGTGTCCAGCAGGTTTTCCGCGAGTGTCTCGATCAGCAGCTTGGGGCGGTCGCCCTGTTTGATGCCGGTGAGCAGCGGGGTATTGGTTGCTTTCCAGTAGGCATACAGCGCACTGACTTGTTGGTTGAAGGCGGTGAATTCGGGATGGGCGAAGATCGTCGCCTTGATCTGGCTGGCTTCGACCCTGGGCTGGCTGTAGCCGGCGCGATCGGCATCGGCAAACAATTCGCCGCGCATGCCGGGGAAGACCTGCCAGTAGGCAGCCAAGCCGTCGATGTCGGCATTGGGGATGCCGCCCTTGAGATGGGCCGCGATGTCCTGAACGTCTTCCGGCTCGGTGCTGTCGATGTAGCGCGGCAGGTTGAGGTTGAAGTCGTTGCCCTCGATCTCGGCCAGCGGCACCAGGCGCGAATACTTGGGGATGTCCAACTGGCGGTTGAAGGTATCGACGATCTTGTGGATGTCCTGCGCCCGCAGCCGGTTCTTGTTGCCATCCTTGATGAAGCCCTTGCTGGCATCGACCATGAAGATGCCCTTGCGTCCCGCCGCACCTTCCTTGTCCAGCACGAGAATGCAGGCCGGGATGCCGGTGCCGTAGAACAGGTTGGCCGGCAGGCCGATGATGCCCTTGATGAAGCCGCGCCGGACGAGGTTCTTGCGGATCACCGCCTCGGCACCGCCCCGGAACAGCACGCCGTGCGGGTGGATCACCGCGCCCTTGCCGGTACTCTTGAGCGAGGCGAGGATGTGCAGCAGGAAGGCGTAATCGCCGTTCTTGGCCGGTGGCAGGCCGTAGGCGAAGCGCCCAAAGAGGTCGTTGGCCGGGTCAAGTCCGCTCATCCAGGCCTTGACCGAGAACGGGAAATTGGCGACCACGAAGTCGAAGGTCTTCAGGCGGCCGTCGGCCTGCTTGAAATGCGGATGCGAGAGGACGTTGTCCTGCCAGATTTCCGCCGTCGGGCAGTCGTGCAGCACCATGTTCATGCGCGCCAGCGCCGAGGTGGCGTTGTCCATCTCCTGCCCGTAGAGCGCCAGGTCCAGCCCGGTGCGGCTCCTGGCTTCGTCGTGGGCCTTGAGCAGCAGCGAGCCGGAACCGCAGGTGGGGTCGTAGATGCTCTGCCCGGCGTGGAAGGCCTTGCCCAGGTCGATGACCATGGACATGACGCGGGAGACTTCCGCCGGGGTGTAGAACTGGCCCTTGCTCTTGCCCGATTCGGTGGCGAAGTGGCGCATCAGGTATTCGTAGGCGTCACCGAGCAGGTCGTCGCCATCGGCCCGATTGCCGCCGAAATTCAGGCCCTCGAAGATGGCGACGAGCTTGGTCAGCCGCTGCACCATGGCGTCGGCCTTGCCGAGCTTTTCCTCGTCGTTGAAGTCGGCGACGTTGATCGCGCCCTTGAGGCTGTCGTTGGCGTCGGCCAGCTTGCCGATGATCTTGTTGATCCGGTCGCCGATCTCCTTGTTGCCCTTGGCCGCGACCATGTCGGAAAAGCCGCCGGCCGCCGGTACTTCGATCAGGGCGTTGGGATCACCGGCGTACTTGTCGGAAACGTATTTGACGAACAGTAGAATGAGGACGTAATCCTTGTACTGGCTGGCATCCATGCCGCCGCGCAGTTCGTCGCAGGACTTCCAGAGGGAGGAGTAGAGTTCGGACTTCTTGAGGGCCATGAGCGATCAGGTTCGCGTCTTGATGCCAACTGGCACAAGCCATGAACTTTACCGCACGGATGGCAGCGAACAAAGGGGACCGGATCGAGTCGGGCGACATTCACCTCGACTTCGGATGTTGCCACACAGATTCGCCTATTCCGGCCGAGGTCATTCACCCGCTCGACGGTGCGCCAGCCGACCCTTCTTCGCACCCCGCCTTGGCGGTTCAGCGTGCCGGCTCCAATCCACACCGGGGACCGCTGCCCTTCGAGCCGATGCGCTTGCACGCTTCGGCCTGCTCCCGCAGTATCCGCGCCCGTTCCCGTTACAATTCCCGCAACATTTCCCGCGAGCGCGAAGGCGCGGCGACGCCGTTTTTCACTTCGATTCTGGCCCACGAATCTTCCAGTGATGCGAAGGTAAAGCCACGCCTCTTCTGGCGTCGCTTCCGTCAGTGGCCGCCGGTTTTTCCTGTCTGGTTGCCGAAAAAGACATCGCAGACGGTCGCACTGCAGGCCGAGGGAAAAAGCAAGGCGGTATTCATTGAGCTGAACGGCCACCACTGGGAACGCAGGTAACAAGCTGACTGGGGAAGACGTAAACATCATTCTGCCTGTCGCGACGGAAGCCCGGCCCGCCGAAGGAAAGATTCTTGCGGAGCGATTCTTGGCAGACTTTGGAATCGTCGCTGTTGGACCAAACCTTGCCGTAACCTTGGGTATCTATGACTCCCGTCTTGACAGTCTGGCCAGGGGTGCTCTCCGGTCCGCACACTTACACCGGCTTTCAATTGGTTATCGGTACGTCGCGGAATGCTGCGGAAGGCTCGCTAT
>NZ_JAMTDV010000080.1:0-7071 GCF_023806565.1 Accumulibacter sp.
TCGTGTATCCTGTCCACCAGGACAGGATACGATCCGGTGATCGGCAAGACGATCGTCTGATATTGACAAGGAATCCCCATGAACGAATTTTCTTCTCTCCTGCAGCAGGGTAACGCCTGGCTGTTCGTTCCCAGCGCCATTCTGCTCGGCGCGCTGCACGGTCTCGAGCCCGGCCATTCGAAAACGATGATGGCGGCTTTCATCGTGGCGATACGCGGCACGGTGACGCAGGCGGTTCTGCTTGGATTGTCGGCGACGATTTCGCACACTGCCGTCGTCTGGGCCGTGGCGATGGCGGGTCTGTATTTCGGGCGCAACTGGAATACCGAGGTGACCGAGTCGTATTTCCAGTTGGCTTCCGCCGTGCTCATCGTCGGCGTAGCGCTGTGGATGATGTGGCGGACGTGGCGACAGGGGCGGGCAGTGCACGATCACGATCATGCCCATGAGCATGACCACTCCCATGAGCACGATCATCCGCATGCGCACGACCATGGTCACGACGAAAGCAAGCGGATAGACACCGGCCACGGCGTCGTCCGGCTGGAGATCTTCGAGCAAGGGGTACCGCCGCGCTTCCGCCTGTATCGGGAAAGTCTCCACGGCCATCACTGGACAGCCGAGCAGGTGAGGGTGGAAACGGAAAGGGCCGACGGCAGCCGGCAGGTCTTCACTTTCGTGCAGTGCGACGGTTTTGTCGAGTCGGCGCAGGAGATTCCCGAACCGCATGAGTTCGTCGCTCGCCTGCGCCTCGGGCACGAGCATCACAGCCACGACTATGACGTCGAGTACGTCGAGCACGATCACGCGCATCACGCGATTTCCGACTACGAGGGGCTGGACGTATCGGCACCCGGTTATCAGGACCCGCACGAGCTGGCACACGCCAACGACATTCGTCGCCGCTTCGCCAATCGCGACGTGACCACCGGCCAGATCGTCGTATTCGGACTGACCGGCGGGCTGATTCCCTGTCCGGCGTCGATCACCGTGCTTCTGCTCTGCCTGCAACTCAAGGAAGTGGCGCTCGGCGCAGCGCTGGTCCTCTGCTTCAGCGTCGGGCTGGCGCTGACGATGGTGGCTTCCGGCGCGCTGGCGGCCCTGAGCGTGAAACACGTCAGCAGTCGCTGGAGCGGATTCGGAGAGTTTGCCCGGAAAGCGCCGTATTTTTCGGGCGTGCTGATCCTCTGCGTCGGTTTCTATGTCGGCTACCAGGGCTTGCGCGCCGTGGCCTGACCTTCGCAAGTCCTGGCCGTCGAGCTTGGGCAAACGGGCGGGCCTCGCAGCGGACGGGGCAGGGCGTTTCGCGTGTGGTGAGCAGGCGGTCGGGCGCGGAAAGGCGCCGGGGGCGGCGACTCAGGCAGAACTCGTGCCAGCGCCGCCCCGACATTGCCCTGTGAATCCGCGTGCGCTGCCACGCCGCTCATTCGGTAAGCAGTTCCCTCCAGGATATGCGGCGCGCTGCTTCGGGCAGTGGCGGTGTCGGAATTTCCGCCGGCTGGATTGCCGGCTGATCGGTGCGGGTGAGGCCGTAGAGCTTGTCGTTGGTCAGCACCACCACCGCCGCCCTGGTTGCCAGTGCATCGGCGATCTTGACTCCGGCGACACCGCTGGTCCCTTCAATCGCTTCGCCGGTCCGGTAATCGAGGTCGTAACGGAAGCTGACGGCCTTGGGCACGCAAGCTCCGCCGTCCAGCGGGCGGTTGGTGGTGAACACGACGCTGCCGCGAACCAGGCTGGGGTCGGTATTTATCTGCTCTCCATCGCCGGGAAAGTCGACGTACCAGCCGTCGTTGCCGCTGCCGAAGGCCTCCTTGATCGCCTGTTGCGTAGTGTTTTCCACTCGCGCCTGATAGTCTTCGTCGCTCTCGCCCGGATTTTTTGGCAGGGCGGGCATCGTCGTCGCTGCCTGTCCCTGCACGCAGATGATGACGCCGGCAGGACAACTGCCCGTTCCCAGCGAGCGCGCGGTGAAGTGGTTGTTCACGGAACGTGGGTTGCCGTAGTCGGTGTCGGTCAGCGGATCCTTGACCGCATAGAACGAATCCTTCGGAAACTTCGGCACCGTGTCGTGAATCCGCTTGAAGTCGCTCGGGCCGAGCAGCCTGCCGGTGCCGACAAAGACGACCGGATGATTCTTGACCTTGCCGAGTTCGGGCTTGCTGGTGATTGGCTGCGGGTTGCCGTCCACATCCTGTAGCGTCGCCAGTCGTTGCGCGTCGTACACCTTCGGATCGGAAACCACCGGGATGACCCCGTTGATGTCAAAACGCCAGAGATTGCCGAACAGATCGCCACCGTAGACGCGTTCGGCTGTGTTGTTTACGTCCGGGAAGTTGGCCCAGGCCGAGATTTTCGCCAGACCGCTGGGCGTCGTCCTGTCGCCGGCACTGGTCGCGATGGTGCCATCGCCGTTGATCGAACTGATCGGTTCACCGGTGTTGGCATTCAGAATGAACAGGCGACCGACGCCATCGCCAGGTCCGACATTGTTGTAACCCGAGGCAAACATGACGACCCAGGTGCCATCCTTGAGCTTGCTTATCACCGGGTTGCCGTAAGTGTAGCCGAGGTTGTCATCGATGAATTCCCACAATGCCTTGGGATGGTCTGGATCGGTGATGTCCAGCGCATAGTAGCCGCGACCGCCGTCGTTGAGACCGCCGACCAGGATCGTTTTCCAGACGTCGGTACTGCTCGCGCTGAGACAGTTGGCAGCGCTGTCGGCGCAGATGTCGCCGACTACCGGGGTGCCATCGACCGTGAATTGGTGTTTGCCGGCGTAGGTCTTGTCGGCCAGCTTGTACAGCCTAGGGAAAATCAGTGCAGGAACGTAGGCCCAGGCCTCATTTCCCGTATCGGCCGCGAAGGCATGCAGCATGCCGTCGTTGGCACCGACGTAAAGCATCGCCTTCCGGTCCTTCTTGGCGAGTTTGAATTCGGCATACTGTTTGTCGACGTAGTTCCACTGCGGCGCCTGCACATAGACCACCTCCGAGCCGACGATGTCGCCGAGCGGCCGGTGCAGACCGCTGTCGGCACTCGTCCGCGTGCGGTAATACTTGGAAAGATCGTCCAGGGCGCCTTCGTAAGTGGCATCGCCGCGCAGGAAATTGAGCAGATTCGCGCCGCCGGCGGCGGTCTTCTCCGGATCCTTCAGGCAGGTTACCCCGCTATCGCAGAGTTGCGACAGATCGTTGATGTACGGCGCGCTGAGATAGGCCTGCTGCTGGGCAGAGAGACTGGCCCAGACAAAGGGCAGCAACGCCTTGTTGGCGGAATCGAAGGTATAGATCGTACGATCGGCCGGCGCCTTCTGGCGCAACTGGTCTTCGGCAGACCAGACGATGTTCGCCGAGATCACTCCGGTGTCGCCGTTGATCGTCCGTTTGTCGACCTCGCCGGCCCACACGCCGACTTCAAAGGAGACTTCGTAGATCGCGTTATTGTCGCCGGCGACCAGGTTGGGAGAAGGAACGGTGACCGCGGTCAGCGATCCCTTGGCAGTACTGATGTCGGCGAGTGCGCTGCTGATGCCGGCAGCGAGCGCGGAAGGGTCGCGGGCGCTGAAATAGGTGCCGCGTCCATTGACCGCCGCGTGCCAGAGGTCGTCGATATTGGTCTGCGAATTGACGGCCGGCGGCGGCCAGTCGCAATTGCCGCCGGTTTGCCACGAGCAGATGCCGTTGTCCGGATCGGGAGTCACTCCGCCGAGGATGCTGCCAAAGTCGGTTCCGTCTCCCGCCTTTGCCTTCTGGTAATCGGCGGCGTACTGCATCAGGCCGTTGGCGCCTAGGCCGAGGGTATAGGTGAGCATCCTCTGGCCATCGGTGTCGGGACCGTCCGGTGGGCCGCACACACTCGACTTGCTGGCGTCGCCATTGGGTGCGCAGTTGTGCAGCGCGTCGGTTCGCAGGTCGGTCATGTAGTAGTACTGCGCGACGTCGGCCAGCGTGTTCGGCGTCGGAGCGCGCGCGGAAGAACTGCAAGTGGTCTTCCAGCACTGGTCGGAGGGGACGGAGGCGGGGCAGCCCTGCGGGTCCTGCGGCTGGCAGAAATCCACCGCTGTCGTATTGGTCTCGGTCGAGCAGTGAGTGGCCACCCAGTCGTTGCCTTTGTCGGCTATCTGGTCGACAAACTTGCAGTCCGAGACATACTGACTGGTTCCGGTCCGAGGATCGCACCTGTAAGTGGTGATCAGCCCCGTGGCATCGGTTGTGCTCGTGGCTTTGCAGGTGTCGGGAAAGTCGAACGGAGCCCAGTCGCTGACCAAACGCGTATACCCACAATAATAATACTCTCGCGTCGCATCGATGAGTTTACTGTCGCAGCTGGCGACATCCTGATATTCACTATACCCGTAGGAGCAGTCGTACGTCGGAGGAACGGAAACGTCCGCGGTGCACGAATCGACTTTTTGGTAAGCGCCCCAGATTTGTTGGCAGGTCTTTCCTTCGGCGCTCTGTGGGCAGCTTGGGTCGGGTTTCCACGTTCCGCCAGTCGAACACTCGGTGGTGGAGTCGGCGACGCACGCTCCCGGAGCGACCACAACCCAGGGTGTGTAGCAGTCTCTCCTCGGTGCGCTCTGGCTGTAAGACGGGTCGTCGGCTGGGCAAGTGTATTGGGGGTCGGTCGCTGGCCAGACGTAATGGCAGCTCGCGAGATCGGTGCATTGTGCGGTGTTGACCCAGATAGAGGTCAGCGCCGTGCACTGAATGTCAGTCTTCGATGCGGTGTCACTACTCAATGGTACCGGACGGTTCTGGTAACCGGTGACCGACGTACAGCTGCTGACCGTCGAGCTGGCAGGGGAAAGCGCCTGGCATTGCGTCTCAGTTGCGTCTTTCTTGGTGGCCACGCACTGGTCTGTGTCGGCCCAGGGGGTCCAGGTCCGGCCGTTGTCATTGGTGGATTTCTGCTGAATCTGTGTCACGGTTTTGGTGAACTGCGGCGTAAGCTGCTGCAGCTGGCCGGTTTGAGTTAACTTCTTCCGCTGGTTTGCCTCGCTAGTCAGCGATATCCAATACGAGAACGTCGACTTTGTCCGATAAAAATACCAACGCTGCGATTGCTCGGTTTTCTGCGAGCGCTGTGTTTGTGGCGTGGTAGTCAGCAGGATCCGGCTGAGCGTCTGGTACGCCTGCGTTCCGCCACCGTCGAGCTGCGGCCGCGAAACCGTCGGGGTGACTTCAGCACCGTCCTCGTCGTCCATCGTGCTGGCGTCGAGCTTGAAGCCGTCTCCTGTCGTCCAGTAGCCGTCGGTGGACAGGATCGTCGCGTTCTTCTGGCAGTAATACTGTACCGGATCGGTGACCGCGACGCCGTTGATGCTTTGCCCGTTGTACTTGCCCGCGTACAGATAGCCTGCCCTGGAAAGCGTCGCGCGCAGCGGCGTGTCCTTGTCGGGAAGCGCAGCGAACAGCTTGTCGTACCAGGCTTTCTTTTGCGCCGCAGCAAAATCGTCGATGTTCAGGAAATCGGTACCACCATTGTTGTTGGTGGTCAGGTAGCCGACTCGGCGGGTCGAGTCGATCTTCGACAACGACTGGCTGGCGGCGGTCTTCATCGCCTGCATGCGCGTATGGTAGTAAGCCCACCAGTTGCCATAGTTGGTCATTTCCTGCTCCCAGGTGCAGGTCTTGTCCTTGGCGCCGCTGCAGTCGGTGCGGGCAGGCGAGTTGGCGTAGGCGTAGCTCGGGATGCTGCTGGTGATCACCGTCAGCATCACGTCCCCTGGCGCCTGATTGCTTCCGCTGCGAGCGAACTTGCTCGTGCTGATGTTTGCACTCTTGACCAGCACGGGAGTCACGTCGGTCGCGAAAGCCGCCGGCGCGCTGATCGTTACGACTCCCGGTTTGGCGGGGTCGGTGCTGGCCCGGTAGCCGACCGTCTGGCAGTTGCCCGTAAGGCCGAAGCTGCATGCGTTGATCGCCGTCGCCAGGTCGCTGGCCAGCGTCGCCGCGTCGAGTCCGGAGGCCGTCCGCGACAGGAGCTCCTGGCTGTTGACCTTGATGCTGTCGACCGACCCTCCACCGGTGATAGTAAGCAGACTCGTCTGCGGTTCCGGCATGCGCGGGTAGCGGAATCTGCCGTCGGTTTGCGTTGCCCGGCAGCTTCCCGCGGCGGGGCTCAGGGTCTGCGCCGCCTCCTGGCTCGAACACCAGCGAAGTGTGGCGGGAAAGGGGTAGCTGGCGCTTGCTGCGTTCGCTGCGGTGCAGGTTCGCAGCGTGCGGTCCGTGCAGTATTCACCAGCAACCGTCGTGTAATAGTAGGCAGCGCGCTGCAAGTTGCTCTTGGCCGACCGCTGATCGAAACCGTTATCGACCACCAGGCTCCACGCGGCCGTCGCGGCGCTCGTCTGGCTCGGATAGCTTGTCGTGTCGACCGCGCCGTCGGCAGTGAAATACGCTGGCGGGCTGTAGAGCACTGCCGGGTTGTAGGCAATGCCATTGAATCCGGCATTCCTGCTGCGATACTCCGGGTTTTTTTGCGGATTGGAGTCTGCCCAATCGGGGAGATAGTCCCACGCCATGCTGCCCGAATCGTCGAGGATGAACAGGATGTTCGGGAAAATCTGCACCTGCGATGCGCCCGACAAGGGCGCCGTCGCGAGGTCGGTGCTGGCCGCCTGCGCTCCGCTGACGATGGCGAGCAAGGCAAACAGGGAGCGGGTAGTGACGATCAGTGGAAAGGTCTTCATGGCAAACTCCTGAAAACGGGTACGGCTTGCGGCACCGAGCCGGCCGCGTCAGAGGGCGATGACGGTCTGGACGTAGTTGACGGTTCGGCGCGGACCCTCGATGCGTGTCGTGATCCGGTAATACACCTGCTTGGTCGCGGCCGGAGCCACTGCGCCGGCGCTCTGGCTGCCACCGCTGCTGGCGCTCGGTGGCGGTTGCGTGCATGGGTTGGCGGCGGTATTCGGCTTGCCGGTCGTGGCGCAGAGCCGATGGATGACATAGCAGACCGTGTTGCCGGCGACGTCGGGCTGGGCATTGGCGCAGGTGGCGCCGGCTGGGCTTGCCGCCACTGCCTTGGCTGCCAGCGTGCTGTTCCAGAAGGCATCCCAGG
>NZ_JAMTDV010000080.1:7171-19583 GCF_023806565.1 Accumulibacter sp.
GGGCTTGCCGCCACTGCCTTGGCTGCCAGCGTGCTGTTCCAGAAGGCATCCCAGGATACGCCCGCCGCCGGGTCTGCGCGTGAGGCGAAGTAGCCCTGCGCCGGGTTGTACAGCGTGGTGACCCCGGGCACGCTGTTCGGCGCCAGCCAGTTGACAAGGGCCACTTCGGTGCTGCGGTCGCCGGCATGGGTGGCAGACTCGTGGAAAGCCAGATTGCCGGCGATCACGTTGGCGGTATCGACCGAGCGGATCAGCGCGACGCCAGCCAGGGTCATCGCCACCAGGATGATCAGCGCGACCATCAGGACGACGCCCTGCTGTCGAGCGGGCACCGTGCAGACGGGTGACGGGCGTCTGCTCTCCAGGCTCTCTAACATTTGGCCATCCAGGGCAGGTTGCGAATCGGTACCACGGTTTCAAAGACCTTGTAGCGGTAGTTCTGCCAGTTCGCTCTCGCGCTGAGGTCAAAGGGCAATGCAGCACTGCCTTCCCAGGTCGGCGCGCTGGCCGTGATCTGATTCTTGTCGACCTGACTGTTGCGCGCGACGACTGCGATGCGCAGCGCCGAAGTCTGTACCCACTGGCAGGCGGTGGTCGGCGTGGTCTGGTCCCAGGTGATCGGGTTCGTGTTGTTGTGCCCATACTGGGCGCGCAGGCTGACGATGTTGCTGTCGATCGGCCGCCAGATCGTCGCGACGCCGACGTTATCCGCATTGCCGCAGTCGTTCGCCAGATAGTCGCAGACGGTGAGGTTGCCGCCGCGAATCGCATAGGCGCGAATGGCGGGAGCCTGCCCGATGTTGAAGAGCAACCCGCCCGGCACCGCTGGGGTGGAGCCGATCGTGACCCACGGCGTCGCAACGGCCGTCACCCTGTCCATGGTCAGCGTCAGGGCGCAGGCGACGGTGCCATCGGAAACTGGCGCGGCGATCACCGCATCGCCGACGACAAAGTTGGCCGCCGTCTGGACCGCGAGGATGGTGCCGTTCGGGTTGGTGATCGCGTCCCCCTCGGAAGAGCCAGCGCCGCTGCCGTAGCCAATCAGGAGCGTGTCGGTGTTGGCGTCTCCGGCTGGCAGCAGCAAGCTTGCGTCCGCCTTGCGCGGGTTGATGATGGCCGGACCGAGGGTGGGCAAGGTGGCCCCGGAGGGGAGGACAAGGCCGCAGCTCAGGAGGCTCAGCGAGTTCAAGCCGTAACCGCCCTGACGTATGTCCCGCTGCAGTTCGTAGAGTGCAGTTGCACCGGTGCTTTGTGCGTCGCCGGTGCCGGTCGTTGCGCGCTTTTGTCCTTCGGCGGTGGCGAAGACCTGCATCATGATGACGATGCCGATCATGCCGATGACCATCGCGACCATCACCTCGACCAGGGTGAAGCCGCGGTCGCCGGAGGGTGTTTTCGGGCTATGCGGGCTCATTGGTTCTGGATGATCTGGGAGGTGACGATGTGGCTGTGCGAAGAACCAGGCCCGGTCAGCTTCATCTGGGGGGTGCGCCAGAACAGCGTGATCACCACCTGTCCTGTGGCTCCATCGACAGTCACCGTCGGCAAGGTGGCATCAATTCCGGCCGAAGCGTCGACGACGCCCGGAAGCCCATCCTTTCCTTGCACCTCGGAAAGCCAGGTATTGTAGTCGGCGCCGCCGGTCTGAAATCTCGTCCGGAGATCATTCGGCGAAGCGCCGCTGGCCCACATCTGTCCGATCAGCTTGTTGGCCAACAGGCTGGCGTCGGTACGGTACTTGGCGTCGCTGGTGAGCTGGATCGACGTTGCCTGCAACGCGACGAGCGAAAGTATTCCCAGGGAGAAGATCAGGACGGCGATCAACGCTTCGAGCAGCATGACGCCTGCTTGCGTCTGGACGGTCTTGCCCTTCATCAGCAACTGCCCTGCGCATCGCCACTGGGCAAGGCGGGATCGCACATGCGGATCTGGCCACCGATCGAGACCACGAGGCGTAGGCAACGTACCGGCCCCGGGCTCGCGTCTGCCAGGCAGGCGGCCGTCGGGCTCGATATGTCGATCGCGACGTTACCCGCAGGAGTCGGTGTCACGCGTCCCAGGCTGTTGAAGACGAAGGAAGACTGTCCGGCCGCGATGGTCGTTGCGGAGGAGCCCTCGGCGCCGTTCCGCGTCTGAATGATGCGCGGAGCCACCGTGTCGGACGCGGGAGTCGCGCACTTGCCGGCAGGGTCGTCCATGCTGATTACCCAGGACGGACCTGCCACGGCCAGCGCGCAGCTGTCGTCGATCGTCGTTACCAGGCTGAAGCGGACGCTATTGTTGCGCCGCACCGCCTCGGCTCTCGCAAGTTGCAGACCATTCTGTACCGATTCCGCCGCAGTGCGCACCTTGGCATTGCGCAGCCAGTTGCTGAACGCGGGCATCGCAATGCTCAGCAGCACGGCAAGAATGACCATGCCAATGACCAGTTCGATCAGACTGAAGCCACGCGGCGTTTTCAACAGCCGCCTCCCTTGCTGGTTACCCAGCACGAAGGCGAACTGGTCCAGCCAGCCGCGACGTTGGGGGTTGACTTGGCGTTGGCTTCGGTGACCGTGTAGGTGAAGCCGGTCATCTTGTCCTTGCCGGTGGCGGTCAGCGTATAGGTGCTGGCCGTCAGGTTGCTGCACGAAAAGTTGAAATAGGGGGTATCGCTGGCGCTGGGTTTTGTCGAGTCACAACCGTCGATCTTGGCCGCCGCATCGGCGTAGGTATGATTGTCCTGAAAGAACTGCTCCATGCGCACTCGCCACGCAGCAAGCCCGGAGGTGGCGTGCGTGATCCGCGATCGCGTGAGGTAGTCGGTATAGTTCGGAATGGCGATGGCCGCCAGAATGCCGATGACGATGACGACGATCATGACCTCGATCAGGGTGAAGCCAGCGTGTTTTTTCACGGCATTTCCTCGGCATCGACAAGAGGATCGGGTACGGTACGAAGCAAGGTAATGATAAGCCAGGACTCGTCCGGTGCAAGTCGTCGGCGATGGACGGCGCCTCGTGGCGGACGAGTGGCGAGGCGCGGACTTCGGCGGGCGGTAGAATCGCCCTTCCGCTGGCTCGGGCGTTCTTCACTTCCTCTTTCCAGGCCGAACATTTGTCTAGTGCGGTTTCCCCAGATGGTCCGGCAGCGCCCGGTCAACGGCAGCGCTTGCTGTATGCGCTGTTGGCTTCGGTGCTGCTGCATCTGCTGCTGGCGGTACTGTTGGAGCGCGCCGTCGGACCCGTCGGTCGGGCGGGAGCTGGCCCGCTGGTCGCGACCTTGCGCGGCCTTCCTGCCGAATCCCTGCCGGTCGGTTCCTCTGCCGATGCGCCCGCCGATTGGGCGGCGCAGACAGGCGCAGCGGCGTCTCCGGAGTCACTGCAGGCAGCGCTCGGCGAGCGCAGTCTGGCGGCGCACGTTCCATCCTATCTGGCGGCTGTCGTTAATGCGCCGGCCTCGGACTGGTATTTCTCGTCCGCCGAGCTGACGCGGCCGCCGGTGCTGCAGGACGAGCCGCTGCTACCCATGGCGGATAACGCTGACGGTGCCGAGCGGCGTGGCGGCAAGGCCGTGTTGCGGGTGCTCATCGCGGCCGATGGGACGGTGGATCGCAGTGAATTGGCAAGCAGCAACCTGTCGCCGGCTTACAATGCCTTGCTGCTCGCCGCCTTTTCCCGGCTGCGCTTTCGTCCGGGAGAGATCGAGGGGGTAGCGGTCAGCAGCCAAACGCTCTTTGCAGTGGAGCTGGACGCGAGCGACAGCGGCAGAAGTCATGCGACCGACCGTTTGCAAGTACGCTGACGGCAGCAGCTACTGCAGTTCGCGTGGCAGGGCGAAGGTAACGTTTTCATCGGCGCCGTCGAGTTGGCCGACCTGTGCGGGATCACCTCCCGACAGATGAGTCACGACCTGCTGGACGAGAACTTCCGGGGCCGAGGCGCCGGCAGTGACACCGACCCGGCTGGCGCCGGCGAACCAGGACGGGTCGATCTGTTCCGCCTGGTCGACCAGATAGGAGCGGCTGCCGATCAGTTCGGCGACTTCGCGCAATCGGTTCGAGTTGGAGCTTGACTGGCTGCCAACGACGAGGACGACCTCGGCCGCCCGGGCGAGCTGTTTGACCGAGTCCTGCCGATTCTGTGTGGCGTAACAGATGTCGTCCTTTTTCGGGCCGACGATCTCCGGAAAGCGTTCCTTGAGGGCAGCGACGACCTGCGCGGCGTCGTCGACCGATAGCGTGGTCTGCGTGACGTAGGCCAGACGCGTGGGCGAAGCGACCTGCAGCGCGCGTACGTCGGCGACGGTCTCGACGAGATACATGCCGTCCGGGCTCTGTCCCATCGTGCCTTCCACCTCGGGATGGCCCCTGTGGCCAATCATCACGATCTCGCGGCCCTCCTTGCGCATCCTCGCCACCTCGACATGTACCTTGGTGACCAGCGGACAGGTGGCGTCGAACACTTTCAGGCCGAGCGCTGCGGCTTCCTCGCGAACCGCCCGGGAGACGCCGTGTGCGCTGAATACGACCGTGCTGCCGGAGGGAGCTTCCGTCAGTTGGTCGATGAAGATGGCTCCCTTGGCGCGCAGGTCGTCGCAGACGTATCGATTGTGCACCACTTCGTGGCGGACGTAGATCGGTGCGCCAAAGGTGTGCAGGGCGCGCTCGACGATGGCAATGGCGCGCTCGACGCCGGCGCAGAAACCGCGGGGATTGGCAAGGATGACCTGCATCTCGGGCCTCACAGGATGGCGATGATTTCGACTTCGAAACGGATTGGTCTGCCGGCCAGCGGATGGTTGAAGTCGAACAGCGCGCTGCTTTCCGTCAGTTCGCGGAGAAAGCCGGCGAAGCTAGCGGTTCCGTCCGGAGAAGTGAATTCGATCAGGGAGTTGACCTTGAGTTCGATCTCCGGCGGCAGCGCGATGCGCGCAATGCGTTCGACCAGGCGCGGGTTGTGCGTGCCGAAGGCATCCGTGTCGGCAAGTTCGAACAGCTGGCGCTGACCGGCCGCCAGACCGAGCAGGCAGTGTTCGAGCGGTTCGGCGAGTTGGCCACTACCCATCTGCAAGGTCGCCGGCGACAAGCCGAAGGTGCTCACGTATTCGCTGCCGTCCAGGGTCGAGAGGCTGTAGTGCAGCGTCAGGTAGCTGTCGGGCCCGACGACCGCGGGCGCAAGGTCGGCGTTCTGCACCGGGATCACTTCCGTTGGCTGGGGTGTGCGGGACCGTGACCGGCAGGCCTCGCGGCAAACTGGTCCCAGGCCATGAGCACGGCGCCAACGCTGATCGCCGAGTCGGCAACGTTGAACGCCGGCCAGTAGAAACCGGCAGCGTGCCACTGGATGAAATCGACCACGGCGCCGAAGCGCAGACGATCGATGACGTTGCCGAGCGCACCGGCGAGGATCAGGGTGAGCGCCAGCGACAACCGGAACTCGCCGACGTGCCGCCGCAGGACGCTGACGATCCAGGCCGAGACGGCCAGCGCCAGTGCCGTGAAAAACCAGCGCTGCCAGCCACCGGCGTCGGAGAGGAAGCTGAAGGCGGCACCCGGGTTGAAGGTCAGCACCCAATTGAAGAAGGGCGCGACGTAGATCACTTCGCCCGGCTGAAGCCAGGCGAGGACCAGCCACTTGCTGATCTGGTCGATCGCAATGACGATGCCGGCCAGCCCGAGCCAGCGGTCGATGTTACGCGAAGGCACGTCGTTCACCCGGACCTTGCAGGTTGTCGAGGCAGCGGCCACACAGACCCGGATGGTCGGGATGGCTCCCGACGTCGGCGCGCACGTGCCAGCAGCGCTCGCACTTGGCGTGGGGTAAAGGCGCGCAGCACAGTTTGTCCTCGGCGTCACGCACCACTGCGGTCTGCGAACAGATCAGGACGAAGCGCAGATCGTCGCCGAGAGAGGCAAGGATCTCGTATTTTTCGCCGTCGCAGTGCACGCGCACCTCGGCCTGCAACGGCGAGCCGATCCTGCCTTCGATGCGCAACTCTTCCAGCGCGCGCAGGACTTCGCCACGATAGCCCCTGATCTTGCGCCACTTGTCCAGCAGTTCGCTTTCGCATGGCGGTGCCGGCAGCGGTTGCCAGGTGTGCAGCATCACGGACTGCCCGGTGTCGGCGGTCTGCAGTTGCCAGATCTCTTCGGCGGTAAAGCAGAGAATCGGTGCCATCAGCTTGACCAGGCTCTGCAGGATATGCCAGAGGGCGCTCTGTGCCGAGCGGCGCGCCAGTGATCCGGCGGCAGTGGTGTACAGGCGGTCCTTGAGGATATCGAGGTAGAATCCACCGAGATCCTCCGAACAGAAGGTCTGCAACGACTGGACGACGCGGTGGAATTCGCAGCGCTCGTAGTCAGCTTCGCATTGCGCCTGCATCTGTCTGGTCATGGCCAGCGCATAGCGGTCGATTTCCAGCCATTGCTCGACCGGCAGCAGGTCGCAGCCGGCGTCGAAATCGGAGGTGTTGGCTAGCAGGAAGCGCAGCGTGTTGCGGATGCGTCGGTAAGCTTCGACGACGCGCTTGAGGATCTCATCCGAAATCGACAGTTCGCCCGAGTAGTCGGTGGCGGCCACCCAGAGGCGCAGGATTTCGGCGCCCAGGGAGTCGGCGATCTTCTGCGGTGCGATGACGTTACCCCTCGACTTCGACATCTTCAGGCCTTTGCCGTCGACCACGAAGCCGTGCGTCAGCAAGGCCTTGTACGGGGCGCGGCCATCCATTGCGCAGCCGATCAGCAGCGAACTCTGGAACCAGCCACGGTGCTGGTCAGATCCCTCGAGGTAGAGGTCGGCCGGGTACGCGAGTTCACGCCGATGCGAGCCGCGCAGCACGCTGAAATGGGTCGAGCCGGAGTCGAACCAGACGTCGAGCGTATCGCTCATCTTGCGATACGAGGCGGCGTCGGGGCCGAGCAGCTCGCCGGCGTCGAGTGCGAACCACGCTTCGATGCCCGCTTTCTCGACGCGCTGTGCGACAGCCTCGATAAACTCGGCGGTGCGTGGATGCAGCTCGCCCGTTTCGCGATGCAGGAAGAACGGCAGTGGAACCCCCCAGTTGCGCTGACGCGAGACGCACCAATCCGGCCGGGTGCGCATCATCGCTTCGAGGCGCGCCCGCCCCCAGCTCGGGAAAAACTGTGTTTCATCGACGGCTCGCTCCGCGCACCAGCGCAGCGTCGGTGGCTCGTCGCCGGCTGCCGTGACTGTGGCATCGCTTGCGCCGGGACGACGCTCCATGCCGATGAACCATTGCGTAGTTGCGCGAAAGATGATTGGCGTCTTGTGTCGCCAGCAATGCGGATAGCTGTGCCGGATCTTCTCCGCCCGAAGCAGGTGGCCGTTCGCCGCGAGTTCCTCGAGAACCAGTGGATTGGCCTCCCAGACGGTCTTGCCCGCCAGTTCGCCCACTGCCAGTGCCGGTGTGCCGGGCACGAAGCGCCCGTCGTCACCGACCGGGTTGTTGACGGGCAGCCCGTAGGCTTTGCCGATCAGGTAGTCGTCCGTGCCGTGCGCCGGCGCCGTGTGCACCAGGCCGGTGCCTGCTTCGAGGGTGACGTGCCGGCCGCAGATGATCGCCACGTCACGCGCCTGGAAGGGATGCCTGAGCAGCACCTGGTCGAGCGCGGCGCCCTTGGCGGAGCCGATGCTCAGGCCGCTCAGGCCGTAGCGCTGCAGGCAGTCCTGGGCCAACTCGCGCACCAGGATCAGCGCGCCCTTCGCCGTATCGATCAACTCGTAGTCGAAATCGGGATGGGCACTGACCGCTTCGTTGGCTGGCAGGGTCCATGGTGTCGTCGTCCAGATCACGGCGAAAGCTGGACCGCGCAGGTGGCTCAGTCCGAAAGCCCTGGCTACCTTGTCGGCGTGATTCGGATGCACTGCGAAAACGACGTCGATTGCCGACGAGGTCTTGTCTTCGTATTCGACTTCCGCTTCGGCCAGTGCCGAAGCGCAATCCAGGCACCAGTTCACCGGCTTGAGACCCTGGTAGAGGTAGCCCATCTCGAGGATTCGGCCGAGCGCCCGGATTTCGTCGGCCTCGGTCTTGAAGTCCATGGTCAGATAAGGCTGATCCCAATCGCCAAGTACGCCAAGGCGGATGAAATCCTGTTTCTGGCGCTCGATCTGCTCCGCGGCGAAAGCACGGCACAGTTCGCGCACGCGGTCGCCGGGCACGTGCTTGCCATGCAGTTTCTCGATCTGATGCTCGATCGGCAGGCCGTGGCAATCCCATCCCGGGACGTAGGGCGCGTCGAAGCCCGCCAGGGTACGGGCGCGGACGATGATGTCCTTGAGGATCTTGTTGACTGCGTGGCCGATGTGAATGTCGCCGTTGGCATAGGGTGGGCCATCGTGCAGCACGAACCGTGGGCGCCCCCGCGATGCTTCGCGGATCCGCTGGTAGAGCCTGCCTTTCTGCCAGCTGGCGACCCATTGCGGTTCGCGTCGCGCGAGGTCGCCGCGCATGGGGAAGGGCGTGTCCGTAAGGTTCAGGGTTTTCTTGTAGTCGGCCATGGCGGTCTCACAACTGGAAGTACGCTCTCGCCACGCTGACGTCGCTGGCGATTTGCGCCTTCAAGGCGTTGAAGTCGGGAAATTTCATTTCGTCGCGCAGCTTGTGCAGGAAGCGGACATTGAGATGCGCGCCGTAGATGTCGGCAGAAAAATCGAACAGATGGACTTCTAGCAGTGGTCGCTGCACGTGGTTGCCAGTTGGTCGGTAGCCGAGGTTGGCGACCCCGTGCCGAGGTTCGCCCGGAAGACCCTTGACCTCGACAGCGAAGACGCCCTGCAGCGGCGGCCGCTCGTGCTTGATGCGGATGTTCGCGGTATGGAAGCCGAGTTGCCGTCCGACCTTTTCGCCATGGACGACGCGTCCATCGATCGAATAAGGGCGGCCGAGCAGCCGCGCCGCATGTTCGAGACGACCGGCGTGCAGGGCATCACGCACCGCCGAGCTCGAAGCACGTTCGCCGTCGAGCGTGACGCTGTCCATCGCCTCGACCCGGAAACCGAGTCGGGCCCCGGCCGCGCGCAACAGCGTAAAGTCGCCGGCGCGCCTGGCGCCGAAGCGAAAATCGTCGCCGACGATCAGATGTCGTACGCGCAGTGCGCCGACCAGCACGCGCTCGATGAACTCCTCGGCTCCGATAGCGGCGAAACGGGCGTTGAAGTGGCAGATGTAGGTCAGATCGACACCGTCGTCGGCGAGCAGTTCGAGTTTCTCGCGCAGCGTGGACAGGCGCGGCGGCGCCAATTCCGGCGTAAAGAACTCGCGTGGGTGCGGCTCAAAGGTAAGCACGGTCGCTGGCAGTCCAGCTTTGGCGGCGGTCCGCGCCAGACGCGCGAGTAGCGCACGGTGGCCGAGGTGGACGCCGTCGAAGTTGCCTATGGTGAGGACGGTGGCACTGTGCGCTGTCTGTGAAAAACCGCGGTAGACGAGCATTGGCTGCGAGTGGGAGCAGACAAAACGTGCGATTATAACCAGTTTCGCGAGACGCCAGTCGGCGCCTCGATCTTTTCCCTGTATGCGGCGGCGATGACTATCGGCAATTGCTATCATTGCGGTTTGCCCGTGCAGGCCGGCGTCGAACTAGCGGTCCGCATCGACGGCGAGCCGCGCGCCATGTGCTGCGGTGGCTGTCAGGCCGTCGCGCAGGCCATCGTCGATCACGGTCTGGCCGATTACTATCGCAATCGCGACGCGCTGCCCGATGCACCGCGCGAGGCGACGCCGGCGGTGCTCGAAGGCTTGCGGTTCTACGACCATGCGGATTTTCAGAAAGCCTTCGTGCGCATTCTCGGTGATGACCCGGAGCGCGACGAGCGCGAGGCATCGCTGATCCTCGAAGGAATTACCTGCTCGGCGTGCATCTGGCTGAACGAGCAGCATCTTTCACGCCTTGTCGGGGTGACTGCGGTCGACATCAATTATGCGACGCGGCGTGCGCGAGTGCGTTGGGACGAGCGGCGAATCAGGCTTTCGGACATCCTCGCGGCGATTGCGGCGATCGGCTATCGTGCCTACCCGTACGACGCGGCGAAAAGCGAACTACTGGCGCGGCAGGAACGGCGCAGCGCACTGTGGCGGCTGTTCGTCGCCGGTTTCGGAATGATGCAGGTGATGATGTACGCGGTGCCGGTGTATTTCGCGAATGACGGCGAAATGACCCCCGAGATCGAGCGGCTGTTGCGTTGGGCGAGCCTCGTATTGACCGCGCCGGTGGTCTTCTATTCGGCCGCGCCCTTCTTTCGCAGTGCCTGGCGTGATCTGCGCCTGCGCCGCGCCGGCATGGATGTGCCGGTCGCGCTGGGAATCGGCGCGGCCTTCGCGGCCAGCATCTGGGCGACGCTGACCGCCAGTGGCGAAGTCTATTTCGATTCGGTGACGATGTTCGTGTTCTTCCTGCTGGGTGGGCGTTTCCTCGAAATGACCGCGCGTCAGCGTGCGGTCAGCGTCACCGAGGCGTTGGCGAAACTGATGCCTGCAGTGGCCTGGCGCGTCTCGGACTATCCCGCGACGCGTGACGTCGAGCAGACGCTGGCGGCCGATCTGCAGCCGGGGGACATCGTGCTGGTGCGTCCGGGTGAATCGATTCCGGCCGACGGCCGGGTGACCGAAGGCGAAAGCAGCGTCAACGAAGCACTTCTAACCGGGGAGAGTGCGCCGGTCGGCAAGCGCCCGGGGGAGGCGGTCACCGGCGGCGCGGTAAACGTCGAGAGTCCACTGTTGGTCGAGATCACACAGGTGGGAGACGCGACGCGCCTGGCGGCAATCGTCCGTCTGATGGAGCGTGCGGCGAGCGAGAAGCCGCGCATCGTCGAACTCGCCGACCAGATTGCCAGCCGCTTCATCGTCGCGCTGTTGCTTCTCGCGGCGGCTGTGGCCGTCGTCTGGTGGTTCGTGGATCCTCGGCAGGTGCTGTGGATCACGGTTTCGGTGTTGGTGGTGACCTGTCCCTGTGCGCTGTCGCTGGCGACGCCCGTCGCTCTCACCGTGGCCAGTGGGGCAATGGCCAAGGCCGGTCTGCTGGTGACGCGCAGCCATGCGGTCGAGACGCTCGCTCGCGCCAGCCATTTCGTCTTCGACAAGACCGGCACGCTCACGACCGGCGAAATGCGGCTGCTGGCAGTAGTACCGCTCGGCCTGTTCGATGCCGACGAGAGTCTGGCGCTGGCGGCGGCACTCGAGCAGGCGTCGGAGCACCCGATCGGCTTCGCGTTGCGGCGGGCGACCGCTGGCCGGGTCTTGCCGCACGTCGAAGGGCTGTGCAACGAGCCGGGTTGCGGCAGCAGCGCCGTGCATGCCGGGGGCAAGGTACGCATCGGACGGCCCGATTATGTTCGCACGCTGCATGGCGAAGCCGTGCCGGATTCCGTCCAGTCGTTGACCGGCGGAGGCGACACGGTGATCGCGCTGGGTAACGAGAGTGGCTGGATTGCGCTGTTTCGTCTCGGCGACGATCCGCGCCCCGAAGCTGCGGCGACGGTCGCTGCGTTGCGCGCAAGCGGGCGGCAGGTTGCCCTGCTGACCGGCGATGCAGCGCCCGCGGCAATTCGCGTGGCGCGACTGCTCGGCATCGAGGAAGTTCAGGCGGATGCGTCGCCGCAGGCGAAGCACGACTACATTCGCCGCCTGCAGGAGAGCAGTGCTGTGGTCGCGATGGTTGGCGACGGTGTCAATGATGCTCCGGTACTGGCGCAGGCGCAGGTCTCGGTGGCGATGGGCGGCGGCTCGCAGTTGGCGCGCACGCAGGCTGATCTGGTGCTGCTCTCGGAAAACCTCGACCACTTTCGTCGGGGAGTGGTTCTGGCCCGCCGGGCTCTGCGCGTAATCCGGCAGAATCTGTTTTGGTCCTTTGCCTATAACCTTGTGGCTCTGCCGCTGGCCATCGGCGGCTTCGTCACCCCGTGGATGGCCGGCATCGGCATGTCCGGAAGTTCTTTGCTGGTCGTCGCAAATTCGCTGCGGCTGCAGAAGGTCGCCGAGGGTTGATCGATGATGGAGACGCTTTACCTGCTGATTCCGATCTCGGTCGTACTGGTCTTCCTGATCGGCATCGCCTTCTGGTGGTCGCTGCGCAGCGGTCAGTTCGACGATCTGGAAGGGCCTGCCTACCGGATTCTGATGGATGACGATGGAGTGCCGCCGTTGGCGTCGCCAGACACCAACGGCGCAATGGCGGACGCGCCACCCGGGCCGAATTCTGTGCGGTCGTCGGAGAAGAACATGGGCGGTGCTTGACGCAGGTCAAGACGAACGCTGCCGGCTATCGCAATAATGGGCACATCGACCGTCTGAATACTCCTGCAGGCTGGAGAGGCGCGCTTGGGAAGGTTTCTCTATTGGGGTTCGGGTGCGTTTCGGCGCACCCTTTTTTGTGCGTCGGGATCGGCTCGCGACGGCGGCAAGAGTTGATCTGTGT
>NZ_JAMTDV010000081.1 GCF_023806565.1 Accumulibacter sp.
CTAGCGGCAGACAGCGGGCGGTGGCGAACGCGCCATGGCTCGCTGCAACACAGTTCAGCGATCAGTCATCGCCCGTGACCATGCGACGCATCCTTACCCTGCACCGACCGGCAGTCGGCGCAACGCATTTCCCGCCACTGCTCTTCGTGCATGGGGGCTATGCCACCGCCGGCTGTTGGGACGCATACTTCCTCCCCTGGTTCAGCCACCGCGGCTTCGACTGCCACGCGCTCGATCTCTCGGGGCACGGCGCCAGTGAGGGGCGCGAGCGGCTCCACTCCTACGGGCTCGACGACTACGCCGAGGATCTCGCTCAGGTCGCACACCGTCTTGCGGCGCCGGCGATCGTGATCGGACACTCGATGGGCAGCGCGGTCGTCGAACGCTTTCTCGAGCGCAACCAGGCGCAGGCAGCAGTTCTGATGGCACCGGTGCCACCGACCGGCATCCTCGGCGCAACGATGAAAATCGCCTTGACGGAGCCCGCCTTTTTCGACCGGCAGGGGCGCGCCACCCGCGGCGAGTACACGCCGGAAGCGCTGCAAACGATTCGCGACGTCTATTACTCGCCGGAAACCGGCACCGACGACCTGATCCGCTTCGGTCGCTTCTTTCAGTCCGAGTCCCGTCGCGCCATCCTCGACCTGACGCTGCTGGCCATGCGCATGCGCCTGCGCCGCGCAAGCCTGCCGGTTCTCGTCATCGGCGGCCAGGCGGACGCACTCTTCCCGCCGGCTGGCTTGCCGTTCACCGCCGCGCGCTGGCGTGCCGATGTCGCAGTCATCCCGCGGGCGGGGCACACGCTGATGCTCGACGCGCACTGGCAGGCCGCTGCCGAACGAATTGCAGGCTGGATCGAACAGGCGCTACGGCGCACAGCGACGCCGACTTCCGGCGCCGGTTAACGCCGTTGGTCGCCGCTCTCGTCGAGCAGGCCCGGCAATTCCGCCATGCGGCTGAACACGCGGCGAACGCCGGCAGCATGCAGCGCCTCAGCCAACCCCGGCTGCGCGTGGCCACCCCCGCAGAATCCGAGGACAGCCATGCCGGCAGCCCGGGCAGCCTGCACACCGGCAATGCTGTCTTCCACGACCACGCAGCGCTGCGGCAGCGATCCCATGCTCGCCGCGGCATGGAGGAAGAGGTCTGGAGCCGGTTTGCCGTGCGCCACCATTTCGGCACTGAACAGGTGTGGCTCGAAGTATTGCAGCAGGCCGGTCAGCTCGAGATTGCAGCGGATCTTTGCGAGCGATCCCGACGACGCTACGCATCTTGGCAATGGCAGCGCACGCAGCATCTCGGCAACCCCGGGCAACGGCCGCAGTTCCGCCCGGAACGCGGCACGGTCGCGTTCGTCGAGACCTTCGGCGAAACCCGCCGGCAATGCCTGCCCCCATTCGTTCTCGACTCGTGCCAGCAGGGAACGCAGACTGATGCCCGTATAGCGATCGACCGCATCTTGCGCGCTCAGAGGAAAACCGATCTCGGTCAACGCTTCTGCGAGTACGCGGCTGGCAATCGGCTCGCTGTCCACGAGCACGCCATCGCAATCGAAAATGACCAATGCCGGCGAATCATGCCTGGCAAGCATCTCACTGCTCCCGCAAAGCATCCAGTCGCCCGCAGCGAGCGCCGGAGAGAACCGTGGTGCCCGGCGACTTACCCACCGCGAAATCGTCGCACTGTGTCGTGCTCGCGCGGCGCATCCGCAGAACCTCCGCAACGACGCCACGGGAAGAAGAGTTCATCGGCACCTCCGTCCAATCGGCCGGCTCGCCGGCCAGGGCAAATATACAGGATGTCGCTGCCGGATCGCCAGCCGGCAGCACCGGCGGTGCCTGGCAAACCATCCGGCGAAACGATTGACTCACGCGGCACGAACCCCAATACTGCCGGCACTTCCGCACTCTGCTCGCGCACCCATGCCCGGTCGCCGCCCGGCAATCGACTCGCCGACCCATTGCTGCCGCTGGCTCGCCGCAGCCCTCGTCGTCGCTTTCTCCGCACACGCCGAGACGCTCGTCTGCCACCTGAGCTATGGCGGGGAAACACGCTCCCTGGAAGCGTTGCCGGTCGATTCGCCCTATGCCGTTCCCGTCCACGCGATTGGCTCGTACTTCCTGTTCCGCATGGTGTTCCAGAAAGACCCGCCGGATCTGGCCGCGATCAAGCTCTACGTCTTCGCCAACCGGGACAATGGACCGCTGCCGATCCATCAGGCGACACATTGCTACCCGCCAGCGACCGGCGGCGGCGCCGGTTACGGCTTTACCGGACGCAACCGCGTCTATGAGCCGATTCGCGATGGCGAACTCGAGTACTGGTGCGAGTTGTCGCCGCCAGCCGGACGCACCCCGTGACCTTGCGAAAGCACTTGCGCTGGCTCGCCACCGCGCTCGGCGTGGTGCTCGCCGGATCGGCCGGCGGCGACCCCATCCGCCTGATCTTTGTCGGCGACATCATGCTCGACGACGGGCCGGGCCGTCTCGTCAGCCGCGGCGGCGATCCGCTCGCCGCCTTTGCCGCCGTGCTCATCGACGCGGACTACCGCATCGGCAATCTGGAATGTCCGATCGCTACCGCGGGCAAGCCGCTGGACAACAAGCTGTTCAGCTTCCGCGCCGATCCCCGCGTGCTGCGCGTGCTGGTCGGCAGATTCGATGCGCTTGGCGTCGCCAACAATCATTCCGGCGATTACGGCCAGGCGGCATTTCTGGAAACGCTTGGCCATCTCGCCGACCACGGCGTCGCCGCCGTCGGTGGCGGGCGCACGCTCGCCGAAGCGCACCGTCCGCTGTGGATCGAAGGTCGCGGTCTGCGTATCGCCGTGCTCGCGTACAACGAGTTCAAGCCGCGCTCGTTTGAAGCCGGGGCCGAATGGCCAGGAATCGCCTGGAGCGAGGATGCGCAGGTTGTCGCCGACATCCGCGCGGCACGCGCCGCCGGTGCCGATCTGGTAATTCCGTTCATGCATTGGGGCTGGGAGCGTGAACGGCAGCCGAGCGAGCGGCAACGTCAGCTGGCGCGAACGATGATCGACGCCGGCGCCGATCTGGTGGTCGGCGGGCATCCGCACGTCACCCAGGGCGCAGAGTATTATCGGGGCAAGCTGATCGTGTACAGCCTCGGCAACTTCGTCTTTGATGGATTCGATTACCCGGCCGCGCGAAGCGGCTGGCTGCTGCGCCTGACCGTCGACAAGCAGGGGCTCGTCGCTTGGGACACCCTGGTCGCGCAGATCGACGACGACGGCAGCCCGCATCCCCACCCCGGAAGCACAAGCCCCTGCGGCCGCGCCG
>NZ_JAMTDV010000082.1 GCF_023806565.1 Accumulibacter sp.
CGGTCGAGGAACTGGTCCTGCCCGGCCTCGCTGCGCAGGCGGCGTTTGTTCCCCCCCCCGTCGCCAGCAACAGGGGGTGTCCACCGTGTTTGCCCAGGTAGACCCGCGCCATGTGCCAGTGCTGGCCCCGCGCCGGTGCCTCCTGATGCTCGGCGAACAATTTCTGCCGTGCCAGTGCCGCCGCGGCGACCATGTCGCGCCGGCCGGTCACGGCCCGATAGAACGCTTCGGCAAAGCGGGTGGCGTCCTGGTCGTTCACCGAACCGTCCCAACCGAGCACCTGGTCGATGCCGCTGCGGATCAGCTCGCTCACCAAGGACGTACGGTGGCCCGAGTCGGTCGAGGTCCAGGCGGCGGTCCCGCAGGCCGACAGAACGACCAGCCGCACGACCTTGCCGCCGTCGGCGTCGGCGGCGGCGAGGGTGCGGGCGAGTTCGCCGGCAGAAACCTCGTGTTGCTCGCCACGTGCATCCTCGAACAGGAGAACCGGCTCGCCGTTCGCCGCTTCGGCACCGTGGCAGGTGAGGTGAACGATCTCGGGCAAGGCGTCTTCGCCGGCTCCCAGACGCAGCGCCAGCCCGTCGAGCGAACCGCTTTCCTCGACGGTCAGGTGCAACTGCTGCAGGCGGGCGGTGGCCTCCAGAATGCTCGCCTCCTCGGCTTCGAAGTCGAGCGCCTTCTGCCCGGCTGGCGCCGCCGCCAGGAACAGCAGGCAGAGGTCGCGGTATTGCGGCTTGCGCGCTGCAGCTGGCGGCCCGATGCGGCGGGCGACTTCAAAGGGCTGGGTGACGTCCGCCGCCAGGTGAGCCGGCTCGGCACCGGCATCGGCCAGCAATTCCCACGGCGCGTCGTGCAGCAGCCGGCCCAGCCGGTGGCTGGCGTCGGGTGCCTGCAGGATCAGGCGGTGGGCACCGTTCTCGCTCAGCCACGCGCGCAGCCAGCCCGAGCCATCGAGCCAGCGCGCCATCTCGCGGCCGATGGCGAGCAGTTCGCTGTCGTCGTCTCTGGCGGCAGCCTGGTCGTAGCGTTGGCACCACTGCTGCAGCTATGCCTGTGCCGCATCGGCAGCGGCCGTCCACTCGGCAGCGGCGCCGCCGCCATCAATACGGGCACGCAATCCGTCGCCGCTGGCGGTGATCGTCGCCTGCATGGTTGCTGACCTCCCCTGGTTCTGATGTTGCCGCGACCCCCCCCGTGACGGTCGTCCGGCGGCGGCCCCTCGCTCAGCCGAGCTTCAGTGCTGCGATCGCCTGGCGCCGCTGTTCCCCCAGCATTTCGCGGATCTGGGCGCGCACGTCGGCATAGCTGGCCGGGTTGAACGTCATGCGTTGCGCAGCGCTCCAGATCTGCAGCGCTTTGGTCGCGCGCTTGAAGAACAGGATTTTGGACGTCTGGTCCTGCGACTGGAAATGGAACGCGCCCATCGCCAGACTGACGGCACCGTTGGCAGCCTGCTGTGCCGCACCCATCTGGAAGTTGCCGGCGCCCTCGCGCGCGCTCATCTGTGAGAAGAGGCTGATGGTGTGGTCGGTCGAGGCCAGCGATTCGAGCGCCGAGACCGCCTCCTTCAGGATCGCGAGCTGGTTCTGCGTGGCGATCGCCATGATCACCGCCAGCGCCGCCTGATCCATGCGCAGCTCGCCTTCGCTCTGCTGGTCGGCGACGAAGGCGAATTGCTCGGTCACCCAGCCGACCTGATTCAGTACCTCGAGGTATTTTTCGTACCAGACCTGCACCTCGGCGAAACGGTCGTGGGCGCCGCTGGCGGCACGCTGCGCGAGCTGCAGCGAATCGAGCACGTCATCCTTGCTCTGCGCGTCAAGCCCATCGACGAAGCTGACCAGGCTGCCGACGTTGACCGCGGCGCGCACCTCGGCGATCGGCGTCGCGGCCGGCGCTGGCGCGGTGTCCGCGCTGCCCGCGCCCGATCGCAGCAGGCGTTCGGCGGGAGCAGGTGCCTTGTCGTGCACAGCGACAGGAGCGAGTTGCAGCCGGGAGAGATAGGCATTTACCGACATCATCGAGACCTCCGTAACGTCAATTCGGGCCGTGCCGGCGGGCCGGCGGCGGGTGGGCGGGTAGCGTCTGCCATTGTGCGCGCAATTGGCAAAGGGTGCTTGCCAGGGGAACTACGACGCGTTCTCCTCGACCGGCGGACAGGCGCAGAACAGGTGGCGGTCGCCATAGACGTCGTCGATCCGGTTGACGCTCGGCCAGAACTTGTTTTCGGCGACGTAGGGGAGCGGAAAGACGGCTTCCTGGCGCGTGTAGGGTCGCTTCCACTGTTCGTCGACAAGGTCGGCCTGGGTGTGCGGGGCGTGCTTCAGCGGATTGTCGTCGGCTGGCCAGTGGCCGAGCTCGATCTGGCGGATTTCCTCGCGGATGCCGATCATCGCCGCGATGAAGCGGTCGAGTTCCGCTTGCGATTCGGACTCGGTCGGTTCGACCATCATCGTTCCGGCGACCGGGAAGCTGACCGTCGGCGCGTGGAAGCCGTAGTCCATCAGGCGCTTGGCGATGTCGATCTCGGAGATGCCGGTGACTGCCTTGAGCGGCCGGATGTCGAGGATGCACTCGTGCGCGACGCGGCCATTGCGGCCCGTGTACAGCACCGGGTAATGCGGCCGCAGCCGACTGGCGACGTAGTTGGCGTTGAGGATGGCGACCTCGGTGGCGCGGGTGAGGCCGCTGCCGCCCATCATCGCAATGTACATCCAGGCGATCGGGAGGATCGACGCCGATCCCCAGGGGGCTGCGGAGACGGCGCTCTGGCCGACGTGCGGGCCACTGACCGGCTGCACGCAGTGGTTCGGCAGGAACGGCGCCAGGTGCGCCCTGACGCCGATCGGCCCCATCCCGGGTCCGCCGCCGCCGTGCGGGATGCAGAAGGTCTTGTGCAGATTCATGTGGCTGACGTCGGCGCCGATCAGCGCCGGCGAGGTCAGGCCGACCTGCGCGTTGAGGTTGGCGCCGTCCATGTACACCTGGCCGCCGTGCCGGTGGACGATGGCGCAGATTTCCTGCACCGCTTCCTCGAAGACGCCGTGGGTCGACGGGTAGGTGATCATCAGGCAGGCGAGGTTGGCGGCATGTTGCTCGGCCTTGCCGGCGAGGTCGGCGACGTCGATGTTGCCCGCATCGTCGCAGTCGACGACGACGACGCGCATGCCGCACATCTGTGCGGTGGCGGGATTGGTGCCGTGCGCCGATTTCGGGATCAGGCAGACCTTGCGCTGCGCCTCGCCGCGACTGGCGTGATAGCGCGCGATCGCCACCAGGCCGGCGTATTCGCCCTGCGCTCCCGAGTTCGGCTGCATGCAGATGGCGTCGAAACCGGTGATCGCGCGCAGCCAGGTCTCGAGTTCGGCGATCATCTGCAGATAGCCCTGTGCCTGATCGAGCGGCGCGAACGGGTGGATGTCGGTGAATTCCGGCCAGGTGATCGGGATCATCTCGCTGGTCGCATTGAGCTTCATGGTGCACGATCCGAGCGAGATCATCGAGTGGTCGAGCGCCAGATCGCGATTCTGCAGCTTCCTCAGGTAGCGCAGCATCGCGTGCTCGGTGTGGTGGCTGTGGAAGACGGGATGAGCGAGGACGGCGTCCGCGCGCAAGAGTTCCGTCGGCAGCGTCGGGTCGGCCAGTTGCAGCCGCTGGTCGAGCGCGTCGAGGTCGATTTCGCGGTCGGCGATCAGCTTGCACAGACGGGCGATGTCGGCGCGCGAAGTCCTTTCGTTCACCGCGATGCCGAGCATGTCGGTTCCGACCTGGCGCAGGTTGTAGCCGGCATCGAGGGCGGCGGCGTAGGTCGCCGGCGCGCGGCTGCCCAGGTCGATGCGCAGGGTGTCGAAGAAATGCCGGGTGACGACCTCGATTCCGGCTTGCCGCAAACCTTCGGCGAGCAGCGCGGCGAGGCGGTGAATGCGGCTGGCGATCGTGCGCAGACCGTGCGGCCCGTGGTAGACGGCGTACATGCCGGCCAGGTTGGCGAGCAGAACCTGCGCGGTGCAGATGTTCGAATTGGCTTTCTCGCGACGGATGTGCTGTTCGCGGGTCTGCAGCGCCATGCGCAAGGCGCGCTTGCCGCGGCCATCCACCGAGACGCCGATGATGCGGCCGGCGACGGCACGCTTGTGCTCGTCGCGGGTGGCGAAGAAGGCGGCGTGCGGGCCACCGAAACCGAGCGGCACGCCGAAGCGCTGCGCCGATCCGAGCGCGATGTCGGCGCCCATTGCGCCGGGCGAGCGAAGCAGCACCAGCGCCATCAGGTCGGCGGCGACGGCGACGACACCGCCGCGCGAGCGGACGGCAGCGATCGGAGCGCCGAGGTCGGTGATTTCGCCGTGGTCGTTCGGATACTGAAAGAGGGCGCCGAAGACCTCCTGCTGCGCGGCGTCGGCCGGCGCGCCGAAGACGAGTTCGAAGCCGAAGTAGGCGGCACGCGTGCGCAGTACGTCGATCGTCTGCGGAAAGCACATGGCATCGACGAAGAAGCGGTTCGACTTCGCCTTGCTGATCCGCCGCGCCATGCTCATCGCCTCCGCGGCTGCGCTGGCTTCGTCGAGCAGCGAGGCGTTGGCGAGTTCGAGCCCGGTCAGGTCGATCACCATCTGCTGGTAGTTGAGCAGCGCTTCCAGGCGGCCCTGCGCGATCTCCGCCTGGTATGGCGTGTAGGCGGTGTACCAGCCCGGATTTTCGAGCACGTTGCGCAGGATCACCGGCGGCGTCAGCGTGTCCGCATACCCCATCCCGATGAGCGAATGGCGAATTCGATTGCCGCTCGCCAGAGCGCGCAAGGCGGCCAGTGCTTCGCTTTCCGGGCGGGGGCCGGGAAGCGCCAGCGGCGCCTTGCGGCGAATCGTCGCCGGCACCGTCTGCTCGACGAGTTGCTCGAGGCTGTCGGCGCCGATTGCTGCCAGCATCGCGGTGATTTCGCCGGCAGCGGGTCCGATGTGGCGGCCGACGAAGGCATCGCGCTGCTCGAGCGCCGAGAGGGGCGGGGAGGGGATAGAGGCGTCCATGCTCGCTTCCGGTAAAGGTTGGCCTAGGCGGCTTCGACGATCCGCTCGTAGGCAGCGGCGTCGAGCAGTGCGTCCAGTTCGCTGGCAGCGACCGGTCGCATCCGGAACAGCCAGACGCCGTAGGCATCCTGATTGATCAGTTCGGGTGCGTCGACCGCAGCCTGATTGACTTCGATGACGGTGCCCGCCAGCGGCGCATAGACGTCAGCGGCAGCCTTGACCGATTCGACGACGGCGGCCTCCTGTTCGGCTGCGAATTCGCTGCCGACTTCCGGCAGTTCGACGAAGACCAGATCGCCGAGCAACTCCTGCGCATGGTCGGTGATCCCGATCGTGACCGTGCCGTCGGCGTCGGCGCGGATCCATTCGTGACTCTTGGTGTATCTGAGGTCGGCGGGGATGTTCATTTCCTCTCCTGATGGGTGGGTTAAGGTCTTGCAGCGGTCGCTGAAGTTCAGACGAGAATCTTGCCGTGCCGCACGAAACAGGGATTGACCACCCTGGCGGCGAGGAGCCTGTCGCGGATCGCCACTTCGACGGTGTCGCCGATCGCCACGGCGAGCGGCAGGCGGGCGAGAGCGATCGATTGCTGCATCGTCGGGGAAAAGGTGCCGCTGGTGATTTTCCCGTCGCCGTGTTCGCTGCGTACCTGCTGGTGGGCGCGCAACACGCCGCGATCGAGCAGCACGAGACCGAGAAACTGTCGCTGCTGCGGCCTGGCGAGAAGCGCTGCCTTGCCGACGAAATCGCGTTCGGCCAGCAGATCGATGGTCCACGCCAGGCCCGCGTCGAGCGGCGAAATGGTCTCGTCCATGTCCTGGCCGTACAGGTTCATCCCCGCCTCCAGGCGCAGGGTGTCGCGGGCTCCGAGGCCGCAGGGCCGCACCCCGGCCGTCGCCAGGGCGTTCCACAGACCCTCGGCCTGTTCGGCGGGCAGGGTGATTTCGTATCCGTCCTCCCCGGTGTAGCCGGTGCTGGCGATGAAACGGTCACCGACGACCGTCGAGAAGAAGGGTTTCAGCGCGGCGCAGGCGGCGCGGCATTCCGGCAGCACCTGCCAGACCTTCGCGCGGGCGTGCGGACCCTGGACGGCGATCATCGCCAGCGCAGAGTGCCCCTCGCGGCGCGGCGTGATGCCGGTGGCCAGCCGCCAGTCGGCGAGACAGCTCTGCATCCACGCCAAATCCTTTTCTGCGGTAGCGGCGTTGATCACGACCCGGTAGCGGTGGTCGTCGAGGTAATAGACGATCAGGTCGTCGATCACCCCGCCGTCGGGGTTGAGCATGGCGCTGTAGAGTGCCTTGCCGGGGATTCGCAGACGGTCGATGTTGTTGGCGATCAGGCGCCGCAGAAAGGCGCCGGCGTCGGCACCAACGACATCGACTGCGCACATGTGCGAGACGTCGAACATGCCCGCGTCGCGACGCACGGCGTGGTGCTCCTCGATCTGCGAACCGTAATGCAGGGGCATTTCCCAGCCGCCAAAATCGACCATTCTGGCGCCGTATCGGCGGTGATTCTCATTGAGGACTGTCTTTTTCATCGCGGCATTTCCTGAGGGCAGTTCATTGCGGTGGCTTCCAGAAACAAGAAAGGGGCGAACTCGACTCGAGTTCACCCCCCTGTCCATGTACCTGAGAGATTGTCCGGCCGCAATCGTGCATCGCAGCCTGCCCCATCGGTGGGCGCTTCGCCAGAGGCATGCGCCGCTCTCCAGAGTTCAAATCACGAACGGTCCATTTGCCTGAGCGTTTCCGGGTGGATTGCGCCTTCGGCGGCGGTCGTGCCGCACTCTCCCATTCGCGCTGCCACTATAGCGCGACGAACGTCTCCTTCGCAAGGCAATCGTCGTTCCTCGTGATCGTCGTTTCTGGCCATGCTCCGTGCGCACCGGAACGCTGCGGGCGTGCCGCTCAGAACAGCTCCATTTGCCGATGCGGCGGCCGGAAGAGGTCGCAGCGCAGTTCCGTCCTTACCTCGTCGAAGCCAAGCTTGCGACAGGCGAGCGCGAAGCGTCTGGCGAGCAGTTCTGCCAGGGGGCCGCTACCGGTCATGCGGCTGACGAAGCGCGGATCATTGTCGCGGCCACCGCGCATCTCGCGAATCGCGTTCAGCACCCGCTCGCGCCTGAGCGGGTGGTGCTCGCCCAACCACGCCGCAAACAGCGCGCGCACTTCATGCGGCAGGCGCAGGACGATGAACGCGGCCGTCGTCGCGCCGGCGTGGCGTGCCGCGGCAAGCACCGCTTCGAGCTCGCGGTCGTTGAGGAAGGGAATCAGCGGTGCCACCAGCACGCCGGTCGGTACGCCGGCGGCCGTCAGTCGGCGAATGGTTTCGATCCGCCGCGCCGGTGCCGAGGCGCGTGGTTCGAGTCGGCGGGCGAGCTGGGGGTCGAGTTGCGGTACCGAAATGAAGACGCGAGCGAGCCCTTGCGCGGCCGCGGGTGCGATCAGGTCGAGATCCCGTTCGACCAGTGCCCCCTTGGTGGTGATGGTGAATGGGTGCCGGCAATCGGTGAGCACCGCGAGCACGGCGCGCGTGATGCGTAGCTGTCGCTCGGCCGGTTGATAGGGATCGGTGTTTGCCCCGAGAGCGATCGGTGAGCAACGGTAAGCGCGGGCTGCGAGTTCTTCGCGCAGCAGTTCGGCCGCGTTCGTCTTGGCGAAAATCCGGGTCTCGAAATCGAGACCCGGAGAAAGATTCAGGTACGCGAGGCTGGGACGTGCATAGCAGTAAACACAGCCGTGCTCGCAGCCCTGGTAGGGATTGACGGATTGATCGAAGGGAACATCAGGCGAATCGTTGCGCGCAATGATCGATCGCGCCGCCTGCTCGACGACGATCGTCGGCAATTGCCGTGACTCCGCATCCGGCTCGCCCCAGCCGTCGTCGGCCGCTTCCGTGCTGCGCGTCGCGAAACGGCCGTCGGGGTTGCAGGTCGCACCACGGCCGCGGCGCGGACCGGATTCCCGGATCAGGGTCACGCGGTGCCCTCGCGGCAAGGCGCGCGAGCGATCGCGACAGGCGCGGCGGGCTCGAGCGTCTTCGCCCGGCCGCAGAGCCTGGACGGATTCGGTCGCGATCCCTTCGCCGACTTCGCGTCTTGCCTGCGCCAAAGCGACGCCGCGCTCACAGGTACTTGGCGAGTTCCTTGAACTCGCGAATCGTTTCGTCGGCACTGCGCGAACCATCACGCACGGCGTGTTCGAGACAGTGGTCGATATGGTCACGTACCAGAGTCTTCTTGGCGCTGGCCAGGGCGCGCTCGACCGCCTGCAGTTGCTGGGCGACTTCCAGGCAGGTGCGGCCAGTCTCCAGCATGGTTACGACAGTCCGCAGGTGGCCTTCGGCGCGCTTCAGGCGCTTGATGATCTCCGGGTGAGAAGCGTGTACGCTCATCGCACTCTCCCCTTCAATTTCCCCGATTCGTCGCCGACGGCAGCAACGACGGGGGCCGACTGCCGCCGCCGCAGCGGCCTTGCCGGTCGCTGCCGGCCGCGGATCTGCGTGGACGCTACTTCGTTTCTGCAAACCACTTTTGGTAAATCTCCTCGTAGGTGCCATTCGCGTACAGCGTCAGCAGGGTCTCGTTGATCTGCTTGCGAAGCCTGCTGCCGGCCGCGACGGCAATGCCGTATTTCTGTAGCCGGAAGAGCGGGCCGACGACCTGGAGCCGGCCATGGCCGCAACGGCTCACCCAGTAGTGCAGCGTCGGGGCGTCGAAGACGATCGCCTGTACCTGGCCTTTGAGGAGCATTTCGCATCCGTGCTGGGCGCTGGTCAATTCGACATACGGCAGGCGAAGCTGATCCAGGTAGTCGGCAACCGTGGTTCCTGCCTTGGTGGCAATCGTCTTGCCAGGCAGATCGCCAGGCCCGCGAATGTTCGAATGCAGTTGGTGTACCGTTTGCAGGGAAGTCACCGTCGCCGTGAATTGGGCAACGAGCACAACTCCTAGCAACCACATGCAGGCCACGGTCAAGCGCTTGAGGACACCGGGGGCGTCGCGATCACCGTGTTCTCCGGTGGCGATGATCAGGGTGACGCCCCAGAGACCTTCCAGAACGCCTCTCAGGTAACCCTGCTGGAAGCGCGGGTTGTTTTGGCGCTCAATCAGCCAGAGGATGTTCGCGAGCACGAAGAGGATGGCGATCGCCGCGCCGACGAAATGCCGCACGGCCGGCGACACGATCGATTGCAGGGTGGCCAGGAAGGCTTCTTCCTCCTGCGTGCGGACCATGATCTGCAAACCGGAGTCGAAGAATGGATGCGAAAAGTCGACGATCTTGTCGCGCTCGGGAGTCATCGTGATTGCGGCAATGGCCACGTCGGCATCGCCACGTTCCACCGCTGCCAGCAGTTCGTTGGCGTTCGTGAACTCGATCCAGGAAAAATCGACCGCGAGCTCTTTCGCGAGAGCCTCCCACAGGTCGATGCTGAATCCGCTCAATTGTCCATCCTGTTTGAGGACGAACGGGGCAATCGGCGAGGTCGCCACGCGCAGCGCTGGCCGCGTTTGCGCGGGAGCCGCGGCGCCGACGATCGGTGTCAACACCCCGGCAGCAGTCGTGACGACCAGAATGCCGGCCCATCCGAGAGGCCTCGCCATCGAGGCGACAACAGCAAACCAGCTTCCGATCATCACTTTCCCTCTCGGCGAGCCGAATTCGGGGAACGCACGCCGGGCACATGGCGCGTCCCGAATCCTGGCCAACGCGGGCATCCCAAGAAGTCAGCGAACCGGTTGGCGACCGATTCCCGGTGGCCCGCAAATGCTCTCTTCGCGCATGCTCCCACGCACGAGGCGAGCTTGTTCCCGAACGTACGCTATTCGACGCACGATGCCACGATAACGGCAGGACGGGTCTGCCGGACTCGCCGGGACTGCTGTGGTGCACGACGCAGCGGCAGGAACGGCAGGCGGCCCGCGGGCTCATTTCCCGGCGGTGCTGCCGGATTCCGGCAGTGGCCAGACTCTCGACAGGAGCCACGCCACGGCAATGCCCACCACGCAACCGAACAGCACTTCGGCAACGCGGTGCAGGCCTGCTTCGAATCCGGACAACTTGTCGTGATGCGCCAAGCCGCCGGCGATCACGATCGCCGCAGTAATGGGAGCCTGCCGCCACATGGTCGGCATCCTGACCACGTAGGACGAGAGCAGCACCGTCGCCGCCATCGCGAACGGGAGCTTCCATGCGGTGCGGCCAAGAGCGAGGAAAACGACGCCCGTCGCGCAACCCAGCAGGGTGTTGATGATGCGGCCACGAAAGCTCAGTAGCGCCTGCTTCATCATCGGGTCGCTGGTGGCGACCATCGAGCTGATCGCCCAGATCGGGTTCTCGTCGGCGACTTCCTCGACCAGAATCCAGAGCACGGTCGTCGCGATGAAGATGTTTGCGGCGTAATGGATGCCGCGCGCATCCTCCCGGAAGCGGTCGAAGATGCTCACGCTACCCTCCGCAGGATCAAGTCGACTGCTCCGTGTCCTCGTCCTGATGCGATCGCCCCTTCGCCTGACGTGCCTTGCGGCGTTCCCGGATGCGCCTGAGTTCCTGGCTCTGAAAGTCCTGCGCCAGGGTGAACAAGACTCCCGTCGACCAGGCAAAAGTCATCAATCCGGCGATCGGCAGCAGGCCTTCGAGCAGGCGCCAACGCAGCGGCAGTTGGAAGCCACTGCCGACGGCCGTGTATTGCATCAGGGAGAAGAAGTAAGCGGTACTGGCGTCGGGCATTGCCTCCTGCCAGACGAAAAAGGCCGCCCAGGCCGTAACCTCGACGAGATGGACGAGGACGATCATCCAACTCGCGAGGATCAATACACCAAAACGCCGGGCGAAGGAACGAGTCTCGTCGCTGGAATGACCGAGTAGCCCACATGCGTCCAGCGTCAGAATCATGCCGCAACCGTGTATCACCATGGTGATCGCGACGAGCGTGCCTCCCCACAGGATTTCCTCGAGCGAGGTTACATAGCCCATCGGGACCTGTTGCGCTGCTCATGATCCTCTGGCTTCGCGACGCTACTCGTGTGCCTGCGGCGGATTGCCCTTCAAACGGTAGACCATCCCGGTCTTTGTCACGCCCAGATAGATCCAGTCCGCGCCGATCTGCTGCAGGCGAATGAAGAACTTCGCGCAACGCTCCCGCGCCTTGTCGTGCACCTGCGCGCGGTTCTGGAACTTCGCCTGGAACGCAAACTCGCCGACCAGCGGCAAGTGCTCGCCACGCGTGCGCCACAGCGCAACGTTGGTATTCGCCGTGACCCCTTTACCAAAGTCCAGGAAGCCCAGGTCCTGCAGCACTTCCTCGACGATCGTCTGGTTGACGAGTTCGACGTGCTCGCCTTCGTTCTGCTGCAACCCCTGCAATGCCGGGAAAATGTCCGACAGGAAGGTCATCGCCTTGCGGTCTCCTTCGTCCTGTACATGGCTCAGGGGAAACTGCACGTTGTGCGAAAACAGGAGCCGATAGCCGCCGACTGCGTCCTTCAGCGGTAGCGCCTCCGCCTTGAACTTGATCCGGTAGTCTCCCGGAATGTTCGGCCGCACATCGACTTCGGCCGCCCGCTGCTGGTCGGGATGGCGAAACTTGAAAACGATTTCCGGTTCCCCGACCGGGAAACCATCCTCGAACTGAACACGCCGCCGCAGGATGAAGGCGTTGTTGTAGAGCCGGAAGTCCGCGGTGTCCATGAACTGCACTTCCCGGATCGCCGGCTTGCTTCCCTTGGCGGACGAGTCGTCGAAGCCCACTCCGCACTCCTTGGCGGCCTGGGCGACCAGCTTGCCATACTTCTTGAAGCCCTTCGGTGAGGTGAATTCGTCCGTTTTCAGGATCAGCTTGCATTGCAGATACTGGATGTCGTGCAGTGGAGTTCCATCGTTGTACTGGCCGGGCGCGAGGTCGGCAACGCGAGTCGTTCGCGGGTCCGCCATCTTGAGTTTTGTCATCTGCTCCTCCTCGTGTTGTGCCTCGTTTTTGTCGGAGCTCGAATCATATCTCGCGTCAGCTCGACGGCGCAAATGCCCGATCTCGGCTTATACTCGCTCGATTATTCTCGTGTGGGGCAGCAGTGGAACGACAATTGATGGGCGACGCATCGGCGGCGGTTGGGGTACCGGTGATCGTTGCGGGAACCCCGACCCGCCTGGCGCGCGCCTGGCTGTGGCTGGGAGTGATGGCGCTGATCGGCTCGGGTGTGCTGGCGGTGCTGCTGGTGTTGTCGCGTACGCCCGGCATTCAGGATGTCTTCCCGCTGAAGGACCTGTTCCGGGCGGCGCTGGTGGTGCATGTCGATCTCTCGGTGGCGGTGTGGTTCATGGCCTTTGCTGCGGTGATCTGGTCGGCGGTCGGCAATGCCGGTCTGGCGTGGCTGGGCTGGAGTGGTTTCGGCCTGGCGGCGCTGGGAACCGCGGTGATGGGGGTTTCCCCGTTTTTTCCCGATGCCGAACCGCTGCTCAACAACTACATCCCGGTACTTCAGCAGCCGCTGTTCTTCGCGTCGATCTGGATTTTCGGGGCAGGCCTCGGCCTCACCGTTCTGCGCGCACTGCTTACCACCTGGCCGCGACTCGCCGAGCCCCTGCGCCTCGGTGCCTTCCTTGGTGCGGTCGCGGCCTTTCTGTCGCTCGCCGCTTTCCTTGCTTCCTGGTGGCAGGTGCCCCGGATCGAGGGCATGATTTATTACGAAGTGCTGTTCTGGGGTGGCGGGCACGCGCTGCAGTTCCAGCACGCGCTGTTGATGGTCGTCGCGTGGCTATGGATCGCGGCGCAGTTGGGTCGTCCGGCGCCTACCTCGGCACGCGCGGTGTCGGTGCTGTTCGTGATCGGCGCGCTGCCGCTGCTGGCCGTACCGGCGATCTATCTGCTGGTTCCGGCTGGTTCGTTGCCGCATATGGAACTGTTCGCCAAGCTGATGCTCTGGGGACATCCCTACATGGGTCCGCTGATTCTGCTCGCTACCCTGTCGCTCTGGGGTTCGCGCACGCTGGGGCCGGATCCCGCCAGGTCGGCCTTCGTCGCCTCGTTTGTCCTGTTTGCGCTGGGCGGCGTGCTGGGTTACCTGATCGAGGGAGTGAACGTCGTCATTCCCGCCCACTACCACGGGTCCACTGTCGGCGTCACGCTCGCCTTCATGGGCCTTGCCTACGTGCTGCTGCCGGCGCTCGGCTTCGGCCGGCCCGAGGGTCGGATGGCGATCTGGCAACCCTACGTCTATGGCGCTGGGCAGCTGATCCACGTGCTCGGGCTGGCGTGGTCGGGCGGCTATGGCGTGCAGCGCAAGGTGGCCGGCGCGGACCAGATGCTGACCACGCTGCCGCAGAAGATCGGCATGGGAATGATGGGGATTGGCGGCCTGATCGCGGTGGTCGGCGGTTTGCTGTTCGTCGTCGTCTGCCTGCGGGCGATGGCGCGGCGGGCCGCGCAATGAAACGGCAATACGCGCTTGCCGCGGCGGTCGTTGCGGGAATGGCGACGCTGGCCAGCATCGGCTGGCTGGGCTATCGACTGCTCGAACGGAACCGTTTGCCGGGCGGCATTCCGCCTGGCCTGATCTCGTCGCAACAGGTGCAGCCGGACCAGACGCAGGCAGATGCCGTCCTGCGGCTGACGCTGCCCGATCTCGACGGGCGTCCGCAGGCGCTCGCGCAGTGGCGCGGCAAGGTGCTGGTGGTCAACTACTGGGCCAGCTGGTGCGCGCCGTGCGTCGAGGAAATGCCGGCTTTTTCGCGCCTGCAGCAGCAGTATGCGACGAAGGGAGTCCAGTTCATCGGCATCGGTGTCGATGAAGTGGAGAACCTGCGAAAGTTCGTCAGGACCACACCGGTGGCCTACCCGCTACTGGTCGGCGATGCCGCCGGCACGCAGGCGCCGGACCTGCAGATCAAGGGACTGCCCTACACGCTGGTGATCGACCGCGACGGCCGGATCGCGGGTGGTCGGCTGGGCCGCTTCGACGAACCGACGCTCGATCCCATCCTTCGCCGGCTCGTCGCGCAGTGAGCGCTGCGCCGCTGCGGCGCGTTTTGTGCTCCTGGCGTCGATCCCGAACGTTCCCGTCTCGCCGGCGAACGCTCGCCGGCGGTGTGCATCACGCGGCGCGTCTGCGTCTGGCGAAGCACAGGCCGCCAAGGCCCATCGCCAACAGCGCTGCCGATTCCGGCTCCGGAACGCTGAGTTCGGTGACGTTGAAGGCCACGTTGTCGAACTCGAAGGCGTAGCTGCTGCTTCTTGCCACGACCTTGTTGAAGGCAGTCGTCGAGTCGATGTTCACATAATAGGTGCCGCTCGCTCCCTGGTTTCCGTTGGCGACGGCGGCAACTTGACTGCCAGTGATGGTTCCTAAGGACACGTCGTTCGCGTCGAAGAATTCCAGCGTGTTATAGGTGTCGACCGAACCCCAGAGCAGACCGAAATACTTCTCGGCGCCGGGCAGCCGCATGATCACCGTACCGATGCCGGTGCTGAGGTAGGGCGTGGCGTCGAGACCGTCGGCGTTGCCGAACTGGGCGCCATTATGATTCGAGAGATAGGGCGCCGCATATTGGCCAGCCAGGCTTCCCTGGACCGTCCGGCCGGTACCGGTGAAGGATACCGCGATCCCCGCGCTGCTTCCGCCTGCGCTTCCCAGCGGGAGATCATCGAAATTGACGTAGCTGGCGGCTCCACTCGGTACGCCACCGACCACAGAATTGATCGTGAGGCCAGCGTGCGCCAAGGGGCTCAAGCAGCCGAGTCCAAGCACCAGGACGCCGACCGGGGCCAGCGGAAAGAAGGTCCGAACGTTGATCGTTGGCATTTTGCCGTATCCTTGATAATGATTGTCGGAAGGTCGTTGGAGCATTTTTTTGCCAGCCAAAGGCGGCTGGACAAGCAGTTCGTTCTGCCCGGTTGAAAACCGCACGTCGGTGGTCAATCGGGGCGACGGCAGAATCATAGGTCGCAAGCGGCCTTGGCCAGTGCGCAAGTTTTCACGGTCCGGGTCTTTTTCTCCGGTCCGCAGGAATGGCCGCTTCCGTGAAAGGAGTCCTCATCGGCAAGCCGGAAGGGCAGGGCGATCGCGCCCCTGCCAAACAGGCGATCGCTGCTGCCGCGTGATCATGGGCAGCACTCGCCTTGCCTCGCTTCTCCGCTTCGTCCTGCCCTGGAAGGACTGGTCGGCGGAACGCCTGGGCGTCGTCCTGGCGGTGCTGGCGGCACTCGGTTTTTCATTCAAGGCGATCTTGGTGAAGCTGGCGTACGCGACAGCGCCGGTCGATGCGGTGACGCTGCTCTCGCTGCGCATGGTGTTTGCGCTGCCGGCATTCCTCTGGGTCGGCTTCGTCGCAAGCCGGGCGGCGCCCGCGCTGACGCGCGCCGACTGGGCGATGATCGTGCTGCTCGGACTGCTCGGCTATTACGGCGCCAGCATCCTCGATTTCCTCGGCCTGCAGTACATCTCGGCCGGACTCGAACGCCTGATCCTGTTCACCTATCCGACGCTGACGCTGCTGATCGGCGTTCTGTTCCTGGGCAAGCGTCTCAGCCGGCGCGAGGTCGCGGCGCTCCTGCTGTCCTACGCCGGCATTGGCCTGGCTTTTGCGCACGACCTGCGGCTGGCCGGCGAGTTGAACAGTGTGCTGATCGGCGCCGCTTTCGTCTTCGGGTCGTCTCTCTGCTACGCCTGCTATCTGGCGGGCAGCGGCCCGGCGATCACGCGGCTCGGCGCGGCCCGGTTTACTGCGCTGGCGATGCTGGTGTCGACACTGGCGACGCAGATCCACTTCCTGGCCCGACAACCGCTGTCCGCCCTGCTGCAGCCGCTGCCGATCTATGGCTATGGCGTGGCGATGGCGATTTTTTCGACCGTGTTGCCGGTGTTCCTGCAATCGGCGGCGATCCGCCGCATCGGCTCGGGCAAGTCGGCGCTGATCGGCACCCTCGGTCCGATGCTGACGATCTTTTTCGGCTGGTGGCTGCTCGGCGAACCGATGTCGATGGCGCAATTGGGCGGTGCCGCGCTGGTGCTGACGGGGGTCTGGCTGGTCGGCCGAAAGTAATCGGTCCCGTTTGTACGGCGTGTACAATACCCACGCGAGCGGCTGCGGGATTGTCCCCGGGTCGTTGTCGCGAAGCCAAATGGGCGCGAGGGGGTCTCATGAAAGTATTCCAGGTGGAAGGCGAATGGAACCGCGAGCACCTGCGTATGTCCAGTCGTCCCGATCCACAGCCAGGCGCAGGCGAGGTGCGGGTGGCGATGCGCGCGGCTGCCCTCAATTACCGCGATCTTCTCGTGCCGCAGCGCGGCTACGGTTCGCGGATGCAGGCGTTGCCGCTGATCATGCTCTCCGATGGTGTCGGCATCGTCGATGCGGTCGGCCCCGGGGTGCGCACGATTGCCCTCGGAGATCGCGTCTGCCCGCTGTTTTTCCAGTCCTGGCCGGGTGGCCCGGCAAACGCCGAGCGCCTGAGTCGGAGCCTGGGCTGCGAGACCGACGGAACGATGGCGGACTATCGGGTTTTTCCCGAGAGCGGTGTCGCGCGGGTCCCCGAGCATCTCGACGACTTTCAGGCAGCGACCTTGCCGACTGCGGCAGTGACGGCGTGGCGGGCGCTGCTTGGCGAAGGAAGCGTTTGTCCGGGGGACACGGTGCTGGTGCAGGGCACTGGCGGCGTATCGCTGTTCGCCTTGCAGTTTGCCAAGCTCGCCGGCTGTCAGGTGATCGTCACGTCGTCGAGTGACGCCAAGCTTGCGCGCGCCCGCGCGCTCGGCGCGGACGCCACGATCAATTACCGGACGCTTGCCGAGTGGGGTCGCCGCGCACGAGAAATCGCCGGCGGCGAGGGCGTGGATCACATTATCGAAGTCGGCGGCGAAAACACCCTTGGCCAGTCGTTGCGTGCGATTCGACCGGGCGGGACGATCAGCCTGATTGGCGTGCTTTCCGGCGGACGCATGGATGCACCCCTCGGCCTCGTCGTCACGCGCCATGTGCGTCTGCAGGGCGTTACCGTGGGCAGCCGCGACGACTTCCTGGCGATGAGCGCGGCCATTGCTCGGCATGGTATGCGGCCGGTGGTCGATCGGGTGTTTCCCTTCGACGCCCTGCACGAAGCGCTCGACTACCTTGCCAGTGGCAGTCATTTCGGCAAGGTCTGCGTGCGCATCTGAGTGTCCGGAATGCCGTCCTGGCGGCCTCCGCCAGGACGGCATTCCGGATCCGTGGACGGCGCATCCGAACGGACGGCAGGCAGCAGGGGACTTGCCGCGCGCAGGTCGACGGGTGGCCAGGCGAAACCGAACCGCAGCGCCCACGGACAGGCACGGCCTTCCTGACGCGGTACAATAGACCCTTGGACCAATGGAGATGCAATGATGACTGCGACGAAGAAAGAGACCTTTACCGACGAGTGCACGCGGGTGTCCGGCGCATGCCGACAAGTACCAAAGCGCGCGGCTACCCGGCTCGCCGCCAGTGCTGCGCTGCTCCTGCTCGCCGGCTGTGCCGACCTGATTGGTCCGTCGTCAAACGTCACCGTCAGCGATCCGCTGCGAATCACGCGCAGCGGTTTCCTTTCGGACTATAACCGGCTGGCCCCCGCTCCGGGTGCTGACGGTGCGATGTGCTGGCGGCAGCCCAACCTCGACATGAAGCGCTACAGCAAGGTGATGATCACGCGCATCGTGGTCAGCCTCAAGACCGATCAGCAGGAGGCGGTCGATCCGTCCGACCTCAAGGCGCTGGTCGATTACTTCCACAACGCGCTGGTCAAGTCTTTGAAGCCGCAGATGCAGGTGGTCGATCAGGCCGGGCCCGGCGTGATCGTGCTGCGCATCGCGCTGACCAATCTGGTGCCGACACAGGTCAGCCGGAGCCTGGCCGGCACGGCGATTCCCTACGGCTTCGTCGCCGAGGCGGCTTCCGGTCCTGCGTCCGGGCGGCCCGCCGGTTCGACGCCGTATCTCGGCGAGACCGGTGTCGAAATCCAGTTTCTCGACGGTGCCAGCAACGTCGTTCTCGGCGAGTGTGCAGATGCGCAGATCGGCCGCAAGTACGCGGCTGACGTCGATGCCGGTGCAGCCGGGGCTACCGACACCTGGGTCAAGGGCTACATGAGTTCGTTCCAGAGCTGGTCCTACGCGCGCGACGCGTTCGACAAGTGGTCGATGCAGATCGCCAACCGCCTGGCGGTCCTGCGGGGGACGGCGCCGCAGTAAGCGGGCGGCCATCGCCGATCGACCGGAGTCGCTGCCGCGCGCTCGGCGGGGAGCAGTTTGCGGGCGGCGTTCCCGCGAATCATTCTCGCTCGGCAATTGCCCTGACGACTTGGCCGGCCACGCAAGGCAACCGGATCAGGAGTACGAAGTGATGGATGGCAAGGCGTTTGTCGCCGGGGTCGGGACGCTGCCGTTCGGCAAGCCCGGGGCGACCGAGAGCTACGACCTGATGGCCGCGGCAGCAACCAGAAAAGCTCTGCACGATGCAGGGTTGCCCTACGAGGCGGTGCAGCAGGCGGTCGTCGGCTACGTGTACGGCGACTCCACCTCGGGACAGCGCGCGCTGTACGGTGTCGGCATGACCGGTATTCCGATCGTCAATGTGAACAACAACTGCTCGACCGGATCGACGGCTCTTTTCCTGGCGCGCCAACTGGTCGAGTCTGGCGCGCTCGATTGCGTGCTGGCGCTGGGCTTTGAACAGATGCGCCCGGGGGCGCTGACCGAGCACTGGAGTGACCGACCTTCGCCCTTTTCCCGTTTCGACGAGCTGTGCGCCGACATCGCTCCCTACCCGGTTCCGCTGGCGCTGCGCTACTTCGGCGGTGCCGGCAAGGAGTACATGGAGCGTCACGGCGTCACGCCGCATCTTTTCGCCCGGGTGCGGGCAAAGGCCAGCCGGCATGCCGCGCACAATCCGACGGCGCTGCTGCGTCAGGTGGTGAGCGAGGAAGAGGTATTGGCGTCACCATTGATCTTCGCCGAGGCGGGGATGACGAGGCTGATGGCCTGTCCGCCGACCTGTGGCGCGGCAGCGGCGATTCTCGTTTCGCAGCGCTTTGCCGAGCAGAGGAATCTTGACCGCCGCGTTTTCATCGCCGCGC
>NZ_JAMTDV010000083.1 GCF_023806565.1 Accumulibacter sp.
GCGCCGAGAAAACTCCCAGTTTCGGGAATCTTGTTCAGACCTTCCTTAAGTGTGGCGAGCCACCGCATCGCGGCCTGAATGGCGGCCTCGATCTGCTCCAACTCCTGTATCGGGAAACAGGGCTGCGTGTCTTGCTCGAATTGAGTTTGCATCACTTCCTCCAGAGACGACGGGTACGATGGCCCACAGTGATGGTGTGGCCGTCCGCGCTTTTCACCTTGTAGGCATCGAAATACTCCGCAAGTCTTGACACCGGGCGACGGCCCAGGTCGCGCTCCATATTCCGGATGCTGTCCTTGTTGAGGTAAAGGATGAGGGCTCCGTGCCCGTCATGCTCTTCCTGGCCGTAGAGGTCGAGGAGTTGATCGACCATCGGCGGAATGCAGCGTTGCTGCGCCCGAACCTTGGCATGCCTGGTGTTCACGAGGGGTGCTACAAATCGGCAAATATGGTGTCAATTTTCGCCGAGTAGTCACGCTGGGCGTCGTGCCCAGGGATAAGCCAGTCAGGCATGTAGCAGCTCAGCCCGAGCAGATCCTTGTTGTCGCGCATCTTGTATTCGAAGATGGTCGTGTACACGCTGTCAGCCGGAGCCACGGAGCCCGCTATGGGGTTTCCTTTTACCCGAACCGTCTTACCGCTGCTGGGTTCCACGTAGTCTTCAAGTCCTGCGTCATCGACGTATATTTGCATCCCACAGCGGATCGCCCAGAACGGATCGATCATAGACTCCAGCGGATAGAAGGTGTTCTGAAAGAACGGGCCAACCGATTTGTACTCGCTTCAGACCGCACTGCGCCATGCGCTGCCGATATAGCGGAAGAGGAGCTTGTCGACAACAGCCGGTGAAACTGCGAGCAATAGGAATAGCCGGTTGAAAAAGGCATCGCGCACGATACGCTTGCGGCTGCATATTTCGTTGAGCCGCGCTGTCAGGTCTGACGGCAGCGCCAAGCTCACGAGCTTTCGATCAAGCTGGTCAAGCCGTTCCAAGACATGGTCGTAGCTCGCCTGTGTGTTTGGAATGGAGACCTCTTCATCAAGCCAACCCAATTCGACCTCGAGGATCTTCGCAAGGTAAGCGTCGCGTCGAAGGCATGCCTTGTCTATCTTTGCATCGAGCTTCTCGATGATCGGCCGCCAGATCTTGACGGAGATCTTGGGAACCGTTTTGAGCGTCTTGGCTGCCATGCTGCGCTCCTGTGCTAACACCACCAGGCACAGTATGGCGAATGGATGCGCCAAACGGAATGGCAATATGGAGAAAGAAATATCTTTACAACTTCTTTGCCGGCGAACCTGCCGCTCGTCTCGAAACGTCCCAGTGATCCGATTCAGGGGTGAGCCGACTCGAAACGCCTGATTCGCGATAAAACTGCGGACAATGCGTCTTTGGCTCGTGCTGTGTCGTAATCGGTTTGCAGGCCGACCCAGAAGCCGTCGCTGGTGCCGAAAAAGCGGGCGAGGCGCAGGCCCGTGTCAACCGTGAGCGCGCGCCTGCCCGCAACGATTTCGCCAATGCGCCTTTGTGGTACGCCAATTTCCTTCGCCAAGCGGTACTGGCTGATGCCCATCGGCTTGAGAAACTCTTCGAGCAGGATTTCACCTGGGGTCGGGTAAGGGACGTCGCGCATGATTCAATGTCCTCAGTGGTAATCGACGATCTCGACATCGAAGGCATTCCCGCCGTCGAAGCGAAAGCACAGGCGCCATTGGTCGTTGATGCGGATGCTGTACTGGCCAGCGCGATCAGGCTTCAGCTGCTCAAGCCGGTTGATTGGCGGAATGCGAAGATCGTCAAGCCTCGCGGCTCGGTGGAGCATCGCCAGTTTGCGCATCGCCACCGACTCGATGTTCGCAAAAACCGGAACACGCTTTCCGTTGAACAGGAATTCAGTTTGCCGGCACCTGAAGCTCGAGATCATACGAGCCGATACTAACGCGATGCGTCGCTGCCGGCAACCGGCATGTCGCTGGAGGTGGGCGATTCAGCATCGGTGGCACCCCAACGATGGCCCTGTCATCGACCCGCCCGGGTCGCGGCATAGGGTAAGTCGCAACTCGAAGGCGCAGCCTCCTTGTCGAAGTGGGCAGCGCTACCACACTGCCTCGCCTCGGTCATCGGCTACGAAGTCTTGAACAGTGCCTCTGCTTCCTGCTGTCCGAGCTCGAAGTAGCGCTTTTGCGCGCTGCGGTCCTTGAACGAAATGGTCATGCTCTCCAGGTCCCGCGGGCGCAGGACGTGCAGGGGTTTGGCGTAGTAGCGTCTGCCGGCGATCTCCGCGCTGGTCTTGCCCATTGCCGCGAGCATCCCGTTGATCAGGGTTGCCTGCGCGAAGATGCGCGTGTTGGGCAGCGTGAGCTGCATGTCGCTGACCAGCAAATGCGTGTCGATACTGTTCAGCGGCAGCAGGAACGAGTTGGCGTTGTACAGCTTGTCGAGTTCGCGGTGATAGTCGTAATCGGTGAAGTCCACGGCGATGATCTCGTCGACTTCGTCGTCTTCGAACAGGGTGCGCAGCGGTGTGTTGTCGAGATAGCCGCCCTCGATGTAGTAGTCGCCATCGATGGTCACTGCCTTGAAATACGGGATCGTCGTGATGCCGGCAAGGAAGGCGTCCATGAATGCGTCGAGGCTGCGGTCGTCGACGCGCGACAGCATTTCATTGACCTGGAAAAAGCGCCCTTGCCGGCGGCTGAGGTTGGTGGTGCGAATGTCCCAGCGCAGTGTCGCGAGATGTTGCGCCAGCAGTGTGCGCCGGCGCTCGTCGTCGAGCTGCAGCGACTTGCGGCAACTGTCCTTGTCCACGCTGAACAGGTGTGTGCCGCCCGACAACAACTGCGGGCGCAGGCCGCGAAAGTTGGAGAAGATGTCGAAGATGTCGCCTGCGTTGAGGCGGATGGTGCGCGTCAGGACCGGCGGCAGATCTTCGCTCTGCCAGTCCCACAGCAGGTAGTCGAGAACGATGTTGTTGCCCGAACTGGTGGAAGCGATGTGTACCACGGGGACGTCGTTCTTCCGCAGCCATACCAGTACGCCTTCGGTATAGAAGCTGCGGTAGCCGCCACCGGAGGCGACGAATCCATATCGGGTCATGCTCGCTCCTCGTGCAATTCCTGGCTGGCCGGCGGGTGCCGGCGGTCGCCAGTACCCCGACAAGTGTGTCACACTTTCGCCGTGGGGCGAAGCCGGCGTCCGGCAGGGACGGTCTTGCCCCGATCGGTCACGGTCACCTCGAAGCCTGTCGCGTCCGCATGGGGGGAACAAGAAGATGGACGGAACACAAATACTTGCCGATTTTCGCAGCAAGTTCCAAGTCGACGAGCTGCTGGTCGCGAAAACGCCCGCCTGGTCGTGGTCGGTGCGACCGGCGCAGGCGACACTGGCTTGCGGCGTCCTCTCCTTGAACCGCTACGCCGCGCATTTGGCGGAGGTGACGGCAAGCGAAATGGCCGAGCTCTCCGCTCTCGTCGGGACGATCGAGCGTTCCGTGAAATCGGCCTTCGGCTACGACATCATCAATTACCTGATGCTGATGATGGTCGATCACCACGTACACTTTCACGTCATTCCTCGCTACAACGGCAGTCGCCGGTTTTTCGGGCTGGAATGGCTCGATCCCGGCTGGCCGGCCTTTCCGGCGCTGGCCGAGCAGCAGCACCGCGAGCAGGCGGGTGTCCTGGCAGCGATCTGCAAGGAGTTGCGGGCGGCCAGCGGCGACTGAACTGCAGTCACGGCAAACGGCGTCACCCTGCCGGGTGGGTGGCCCCGCCGCTACGGCTGCTTGCGCCAGTCGCGCAGCGTTTCCTTGCGCGCTGGAGGCGCATGCCTGCGCGCGTCGCGATTGCTGATCAGCGGCAGAGCGGCGCCGAGAACGAAGGCGATACAGACAAGAAAGATGATCCAACCGGTAGACATGCAAGCCTCGCTCGGGAAACGTCTGCGTAGCTGCGCAGCGATTGACAGGGGGGGCCGACAGGTGTTGCCGGCGTCTGCCGTGGTCGCGCAGCCGCCGGCCCTGCGGCCTTGCCGGAAGTTTCGCAGATTGTCCGCGACGACGCACGAATCGCGCCCAGATCGCGGCGTCGGCGGTGGTGGCCCCCGGTGTCCAGTCTGAGCGAGGTCGCTGCGCCCGAGCCTGGCCGGGTGCCGGGCGACGGAATGCCGGGCTGGGTGCACGCTGGCCTGGCGATCTTCGCCGGTCTGCTGGCTGCGTTGATCGCTGTGCAGCATCCGCTGTGGCCAGACCTGCTGACGCCGGGCTGGCTGCTCTGGTGTTTCGCAGTATACCGCCGGCCGTCGCTCTGGCTGAAGGCGGTGCCCGCCTTGCTGCCGGTGGCCGGATTTTCGGCGTGGAGCGGATGGATCGGTGTCGAGGAGTTCGATCTGCTGGTGCTCGGCGCCGCGACGGCATGCCACGCCCGCATGGCGGTCGCGAAGGCGGCGGGTGCCTCGGTCGAAGGAGTGCGCGGCCAGCCAGCACAGCGGTTTCGCCCGGCGCGAATCGGACTCGGTCTGCTGGCGGTGTGGTGGCTGCTGGCGCTGGCACGTGGTCTGGCTGACGCCGGCGGAATGCCGCTCGGCTGGTTCGAGGGCTACGAAGAACCATTGAACTGCTTGCGGGTAGCCAAGAGTTTGCTGCTGGTCCTGCTGTTGCTGCCTTCCCTGCGCGAGCTGTTGCGAAGCAGGCCGCGGCGGGCCGGACATGACCTGGCCGTCGGCGTGGCGACTGCGCTGGGACTGGCGGCAATGGCCATCGTCTGCGAGCGCGCCGGCTATCCCGGGCTGCTGAATTTTTCGACTCCCTATCGCAGCACGGGATTGTTCTGGGAGATGCACGTCGGTGGCGCAGCGCTCGACGGCTTTCTCGCGCTGGCGATTCCGTTTGTTGCGTTCCTGCTGACGCAGGCGCGCGACCGCCGGCGTTGGGCGCTGGCGGCGGCATTGGCAGTAGTCGCCGGCTATGCCTGCCTGACCACGTTTTCGCGCGGCCTGTATCTCGGCGTCGCGGTTTCGTTGATGGTTCTCGCTGCCGCGTGCTCGGCGAGCCGTGGTCGCGCTTTCCTCGTCGGCGCGGGGAAGCAGCCGGCTGCTGCCCGCGAACCTTGGCGGGTCGTCGCCAACCGGGCACTGACGGTGGTGCTCATCGTCGAGGTGCTGGCGGTACTCGGGCTCGGCGATTTCATGGGCATGCGCCTGGCGGCGGGCGAGCGCGATCTCGGCGGGCGCGTCCGGCACTGGCGCGAGAGCCTGAGCCTGCTGCGCACGCCTTCGGAATGGCTCCTCGGCAGAGGTTTGGGTCGCTTTCCGGCGAATTACTCGCATTCCGTGCCGGGGCGCGCGATGCCGGGCAGGCTGCAGTGGCTCAACGAAGGCGGTGACAGCCACCTGCGCATCTACCGACCGCAGCACGCTGCGCGCTCGCGTGGCGCGTTCGAGCTGCTGCAGCGGGTGCCCGTGCCGACCGACGGCAGCCATGTGTTGGCAATGGACCTGCGGGCGCCGCAGTGGGCGAGTTTGCGGGCCTCCATTTGCCACAAGCATCTCCTGTATGCGGCGTCCTGCGTGCAGTTGCCGCTGACACTTCCGCCGGGCGACGAGTGGCGGCGCATTTCACTGGCAGTTCCCGCTCCCGCGCGAGCCGCGGGCGGCTGGTCGATGCCCGGCTTCGGATTCTTTTCGCTGCGGCCGGAGGGGCCGGCAGAGTTCATCGAAGTCGACAATCTGAGCCTGGTCGACGGGCAGGGGAATCAGCTGCTGGCCAACGGCGATTTCTCGGCCGGGATGGCGCATTGGTTCTTTGCCGGTTACCATTACTTCGTACCGTGGCACGTCGACAGTCTGTTCGTCGAAACCTTGATCGACCAGGGCGTGATCGGCTTGCTGCTGTTGCTCGCGCTGCTCGCGATGGCCCTGCGCAACCTGCTGCGAGGTCCGGGAAGTCGGCACGGCCTCGCGCCGTATCTTCTGGCGGCCTTGGCCGGCAGTCTGGTGGTCGGGGTTTTCTCCAGTCTGCTGGATATGCCGAGGTGTGCCTTCCTGTTCTACTTGCTGCTATGCTGCGCCCTGTTTCTGGACGAGCATGATCAGGAAGACCTTTCCGATCGCCCGGCGCCGTTCCCGCAAGTGTCCTTAGAGCTGCCGCGCATTGTATAATCCCGGCATAAATCGCCCGGGATTCCAGTAAGAAATTCTTTTTATTATATGGTTATAGGATTTTTGCAAAGTAGTTCATTAATTGTCGCCGGGCGGCGCGCGGTCGCTCCGTCCGGCTACTGTCGTGCGCGTGTGCATTAGGTCACGTTCTCCAAAATTTTGCAGTGGTAGCCTTCGTTTCGTGACGCCCGGTAAGCCTTCTGATCTGCGGATGGCTATCCAGGCATCGGTCATCAGCGAGAAGTTTTCAGGTTCATGCTTGCAAGGAGTCTATCGTGATCAAGGTGTTCAATCATTGGTTTCATCGGAAGACGCTTGCCCAGGTTGCCGTCGACCTGATGGTCCCGATCGCGTGCGTGATTCTTGCCGCCGTCTGGATCGGGCATGGAGGCCAACTGGCTCTCGAGAAGGTGGCCTTCTATGCGGTGATCTTCGCACTCACGATGATCGTGCTGAATGCCTGGCTGGGCATCTATCAGAGGGTGCACAGCCGCACACGCGAGGAGACGCAGGCGCGCGCCGTGCTCTCGCTCTATCTGGCGATTCCGCTGGCCTATCTGGTGTTTTCCCTGCTCTCGGTAGCCGAAGTCGATCGGGGTTTCATGTTGCTCGCTGGCCTCTCCGCAATTTTTGCGACGCTGGTTCGGCGCGTCCATTCGGCACACGGCCAGTCGAGTTCCCTGCTCAGCAATCGGGTGCTGGTTTTTGGCGTCGGCGATGAGGCGGAAAACGTCGGACGGGTGCTGCGCAAGTCGGATCCGGACATTCAGATCGTGGGTTTCTATCCTTCGGCGACCGACACGGAGGTGGTCGTTCCTTCCCAGGTGATCCTGTCGCAGGACAGGTCGCTGTCCGACACGGCGCACACCCTGCGCGTCGACGAGATCATCGTCGCCGTGCGCGAGCGCCGCGGTGGCGCGCTGCCTCTGCGCGAACTGCTCGACTGCAAGTTGTCCGGCGTGCGGGTACTCGACCTGGCGAGCTATTTCGAACGCGCGCTCGGCCAGATCCGTCTCGATTCCCTGCGTGTCGGCTGGCTGATCTTTGGCGAAGGCTTCCGCCAGAGCTGGCGGCGGACGAGCGTCAAGCGTCTGTTCGACGTCGTGGTAGCGTCGTTCCTGCTGCTGCTCGCCCTCCCGGTAATGCTGCTGGCAGCGATTCTGATTGTGCTCGAAGACGGATTCTCGGTCTTTTACCGCCAGGAGCGGGTGGGTCTTGATGGCCGTCTCTTCCGCATCGTCAAGTTCCGCAGCATGCGCAACGACGCCGAGAGCGACGGCAAACCGCGCTGGGCGGCAGTCGATGACGATCGTGTGACCCGCGTCGGTCGCGTCCTCCGCAAGCTGCGCATCGACGAATTGCCGCAACTCTACAACGTGCTGACGGGGGACATGAGCCTGGTCGGTCCGCGTCCGGAGCGCCCCTATTTTGTCGATCAACTGACGCGCGAAATTCCGTTCTACGCGGTACGCCACAGCGTCAAGCCGGGGGTTACCGGCTGGGCACAGGTTAGCTATCCTTACGGTGCCACGATCGACGATTCCGTGCAGAAGCTGCAATACGATCTGTACTATGTCAAGAACCACACCCTTTTCCTGGATATCGTGATTCTCTTCGAGACGGTCGGCGTAGTGCTGACCGGCAAGGGCGCTCGGTGATTCGCGCGCCGCGGATTTCGCGTCTTCCGGCAGGAACGCGAGAGGAAGGTCGGCAGTGATGGACAGCAAGATGGCGATCGTGACCGCCTGGAGTTATGGTCTGGTGGCGGTACTGGCAGCCTTTCTGGCGCTCTATCTGGCGTCCGGCTGGCGTAAGGGCGGGCGCAGCCGTGCGATGTTTGTGGCGGTTGCACTGTGCGCCCTGTGGGGGTCGATGGGTCTCGCCTTCGCACTCACCGGGCAGCCACTCTTCCTTGCCGGCAATATCTTCGCCGACGTCTTGCGCTTTGGTGGCTGGTATCTCTTTCTGCTCGTCCTGATGCAGCCGGAATTGGCGGAAGGCGAGCACGTGCCTGGCCGTTCGCAGTGGTTGACCGGGCTGGCGCTGGTGCTTTTCGTCGTCGGCCTGGCGGCGCAGACACTTGTCGTATTCGGAATCGATCCTGCCTTGTCACAGCGTATTGCACTGTTCGCGTCACTGGCGATGACCGTTTTCGGACTGCTGCTGGTCGAGCGTCTGTTTCGCAATGTCTCGCCGGACTTTCGCTGGAGCATCAAACCCTTGTGCCTCGGCCTCGGGGGCGTTTTCCTGTTCGACCTGTACCTGTTCTCGGATGCGCTGCTGTTCAATCGGGTGGACGTCGACGCCTTCAGCATTCGCGGCTTTGCCCATGCGCTGGGTCTGCCGCTGGTCGCGCTGTCGGCGATTCGCAGTCACGACTGGAAACGGCGGCTGGTCATGTCGCAGCGCGTGGCGCTGCAGTCGGCGACGCTGCTGATCGTTGGCGCCTACCTGCTGTTCATGGCCGCAGCAGGCTATTACGTTCGCTTCTTTGGCGGCGAATGGGGGCGCGCTCTGCAGTTGGCGCTACTCTTTGCGGCTCTGCTGGTGCTCGTCGGACTGACGTTTTCGGGTTCGATGCGGGCCAGGTTGCGCGTGCAGGTCGGCAAGCACTTCTTCAGTTATCGTTACGATTACCGGGAAGAGTGGCTACGTTTCACACAGACTCTTTCCTCGCAGGGCGGTTTTGCGGGCATGGGGCGGCACGTCGTGAGAGGTCTCGCCGACATGGTCGAAAGTCCGGGTGGCGCGCTCTGGCTGAAGGATCCCTCGGGCCGGTTTTTCGCGCAGGCGGCTTGCTGGAACATGCCCGCTTCGCCGGCGACCGAGGATGTGGGGAGCACCTTGTGTACCTTCCTGCTCGATAGCGGCTGGGTGATCAATCTCGAGGAGTATCGATCGCTGCCACGTCGCTATGACGGTCTCGAACTCCCGTCCTGGCTGGTCGAGGTGCCGAACGCGTGGCTGGTGGTGCCGCTGACCACCGGCAGTGAATTGATCGCCTTCGTCGTGCTGGCGACTGCGCGGGCCAGGATCGACGTGAATTGGGAAGTGAACGATCTGCTGAAGACCGCCGCCCGCCAGGCGGGTGCCTTTCTCGGGCAGATGCAGGCCAGTGAGGCGCTGCTCGAAGTACGCAAGTTCGATTCGTTCAACCGCATGTCGGCGTTTGTGGTGCATGACTTGAAAAACATCATCACGCAGTTGTCGCTGATGCTCAAGAACGCTGAGCGCCACCGGGACAATCCGGAATTTCAGAAAGACATGCTGATGACCGTTGAACACTCGGTGGAACGCATGCGCACACTGATGATGCAGTTGCGCGAGGGTGCGACGCCGCTGGATGGTCCGCGCGGCATCGACCTGGCTGCAGTGATCCGGCGGATACAGACGGCGAAATCCGGGCAGGGAAGGGATGTCGAAGTGACCTTCGATGAAAGGATGGTCGCGCGCGGCCACGAGGACCGGATCGAACGGGTGATCGGCCATCTGGTGCAGAACGCACTCGACGCAACGGAACACGGTGGGCGAGTGTGGGTCCGGCTGGCCCGGCAAGGGGCGCAGGCGCTGGTCGAAGTGGGCGATAACGGGCATGGAATGAGCCCCGAGTTCGTTCGCGAGCGGCTCTTCAAGCCTTTCCAGACGACCAAGCCGACCGGAATGGGCATCGGTGCTTACGAGAGTTTTCAGTATGTTCATGAATTGGGCGGGAAAATGTCAGTTGACAGCGCGGTGGATGTCGGGACACAGGTAGACCTGCTGTTGCCATTGTTCGATGCGGGGCATGCTCCGCAGGCTGAAACAACGAAGGAGGCGGAATGAGCGCCGTAAAGTTGCCGCACCTGCTCATCGTGGAAGACGATCGTGCGCTGCAGAAACAGATTCGCTGGGCTTTCGACCAGTATGAAGCGCTGACGGCGGACGACCGGGAGAGTGCGCTGCAACTGGTGCGCCGGTATCAGCCGCCCGTGGTGACGATGGATCTCGGTTTGCCACCGGACGCGGACTCCGTTTCCGAAGGTTTCAAGCTGCTCGAAGAGATTCTGACGATCGCGCCGGACACCAAGATCATCGTCCTCACCGGTCAGAACGACCGTGCCAATGCCCTGCGGGCGATCGCGCTGGGCGCCTACGATTTCTTCGCCAAGCCATTCGAGATCGAAATGCTCGGCCTGACGATACAGCGCGCCTACCGCCTCTACGAACTGCAGCGGGAAAACGAGCGGCTGCAGGCAATGCAGCAGCCCGACGTGCTGTCCGGCCTGATCACTCGCGACCCCGAGTTGTTGCGCGTCTGTCGCACGATCGAGCGCGTTGGTGCTACCGACGCGACAGTGATGCTGCTCGGGGAAAGTGGTACCGGCAAGGAGCTGCTGGCGCGTGGCGTGCATGGGGCTTCGCCACGGCGGCGCGAACGCTTCGTCGCGATCAACTGCGCTGCGATTCCCGAGCACCTTCTGGAAAGTGAACTCTTCGGCTACGAGAAAGGCGCCTTCACCGGGGCGGCAAAAACCACTCTCGGCAAGATCGAGACGGCCAACAACGGTACGCTGATGCTCGACGAAATTGGCGACCTGCCGCATTCGCTGCAGGCCAAGCTGCTGCGCTTTCTGCAGGAGCGCGTCATCGAGCGGATCGGCGGGCGACAGGAGATTCCGGTCAATGTCCGGATCGTTTGCGCGACTCACCAGAATCTCAAGTTCCTGATCAGCGAGGGACGTTTCCGCGAGGATCTGTACTATCGGCTGGCCGAGATCGTCGTCAATATTCCGCCGCTGCGCGCCCGTTCCGGCGACGCCACCTTGCTGGCGCATGCCTTTCTCAGGCGATTTGCAAGCGAGAACAATCGTGGCGGGATGACCTTGCGCGAGGACGCGCTGCGCACGATCGAGGCCTACTCCTGGCCAGGGAACGTGCGTGAACTCGAGAATTGCATCAAGCGGGCGGTGATCATGGCGGACGGCAACCAGTTGACCGCCGACGATATTGGTCTGGCGGGCGGCGAGCCCGCGGAAGCAATCGTTCTCGACTTGCGACAGGCGCGCGACGAGGCGGAAAGGCGGGTGATCATCACCGCCCTGGCGCGCGCCGATGGCAACGTCGTCAAGGCGGCGGAACTGCTTGGCGTCAGCCGCCCGACGCTGTACGACATGATGCACCGATTTGGCCTGAAGTAGAGCTTTCTTGCAACGTTTATCCTCCGTGGGGACACCTCTCATGACTACTCGCAACTCGCTGCGCACGCTGCGCCGAACCACTGCCTCGGCATTGCTTGCCGCACTCCTCCTCGTCGGCTGTGGGGGAGAAAAACCGGAAACGATGATCAGTTCGGCCAAGGAGTTCCTGGCCAAGAACGACCACAAGGCGGCGGCAATCCAGCTCAAGAACGCGTTGCAGCAGAATCCGCAGCTTGGCGAAGCGCGCTATCTGCTCGCCAAGGCGCTGCTCGAAGGAGGTGACCCGACGGGCGCCGAGGTCGAGTTGCGCAAGGCGCAGGATCTGAACTATTCGCCCGACGCAGTGACGCCGCTGTTGGCGAAGACCATGCTGATGCTCGGACAGCCGAAGAAGGTCACCGAGGAACTGGCCAAGGCCCAGCTGACCACGGCGGAGGCGAAGGCCGACTTGCTGACGTCCGTGGGTCAGGCCTATCTGATGCAGGGCAAGGAGGAGCTGGCGGCCGATGCCTACGCTGCGGCATCAATGGCAGAACCGGGTTACGGCCCGGCGCTGCTCGGCGAGGCGCGACTGAAAGCGACCCGCGGCGATCTTCCGGGTGCTTTGGCCCAACTCGACGCGGCGATCGAGAAACAGCCCAAGCTTTACGAAGCCTGGCAACTCAAGGGTGATCTGTTTGCCGCCCAAGGCGACAGCGCAGCGGCACTGGCCGCCTATCGCAAGGCGGTGGAAATCAAGCCCGACTATCTGGCGGCGCACGCGGCGATCGTCCGGAACCTGCTGGCGGAGAACAAGCTGGACGAGGCCGGCAAGGAAATCGACGCGATCAAGCAGTTTGCTCCCAATCATCCGCAGACACAGTTTCTCCGGGCGAGTCTGTCGTACCAGCAGAAGGATTATCCGGCGGCGAGGGACGCCATCCTGCTGCATCTCAAGGTCCTGCCGGAAAGTCCGCTGGGTCTGCAACTGGCGGGGCTGATCGAGTACGAGGCGGGCGCCTATTCGCAGGCCGAGGCCTATCTGCTCAAGGCGCTGCCGCGGACTCCGCCGCTGGGTATCGCGCGGCGCGCGCTGATCACCAGCTACCTGCGCGATGGCCAGCCAAACAAGGCCCTGGGAGTTCTCGAACCGGTGCTCGACAAGATCGACAAGGACTCGAACATGCTGGCGCTGGCCGGGCAGGTGTATCTGCAGAACGGTCAGGTCGACAAGGCCGGCACCTATTTCGCGAAGGCCACTGCGCTCGATCCGAAGAGTGCCGGCAAGCGCACCTCGCTGGCCATGGTCAATCTGGCGAAAGGCGAGAGCGACGTTGCTTTCCGCGATCTCGAGCAGGTGGCAGCGGCCGATTCTGGCACCCGCGCAGATCTCGCGCTGATCACCGCGCACTTGCAGCGGCGCGAGTTCGATCAGGCGCTCAAGGCCGTCGCCGTTCTCGAGAAGAAACAGCCGGACAACCCGATGACGTACCAGCTGCGAGGTACGGCGCTCGTCGGCAAGCGCGATTTCGCCGCTGCACGCAAGAGCTTCGAGAAAGCACTGGAGTTGAACGCGGCTTACTACCCGGCTGCTGCCAGTCTGGCCAATCTCGATATCAACGAGCAGAAGCCCGACGACGCGAAGAAGCGATTCGAGTCGGTGTTGGCCAAGGATCCGAAGAATGTGCAGGCACTGATGGCGCTCGCCCAGTTGCGTGCCAAAGCCGGCGGCACGACGGAAGAAGTGGCCGCATTGGTCAGCAAGGCAGTGACGGCTAATCCGACCGATCCGATGCCGCGCCTGGCCTTGATCGGTCTGTATCTGAACAAGAAAGAAGTGAAGAGTGCTCTTGCCGCGGCGCAGGAGGCGCTCGCCGCGTTGCCCGAGCGGGCGGAGATTCTCGATGCTGCCGGTCGCGCGCAGACCGCCGCCGAGGACTACAACCAGGCGCTCGCCACCTATGCCAAACTGGCCGCGCTGAAGCCGGACTCGCCGCTTGCCTACCTGCGCATGGCAGAGGTGCAGATGGCGGCAAAGAACAAGGAAGCCGCGCTGGAAAATCTGCAAAAGGCGCTCAAGGTCAAGCCGGATTCGCTCGAAGCCCAGCGCGGGATCATCATGCTTCAGCTCGACGCCGGTCGCTCGGCGGAGGCCGTGGCAGTTGCCAAGGACGTTCAGAAGCAGCGGCCCAAGGAGGCAATCGGCTATACCTTCGAGGGCGACGTCTATGCGGCGAAGAAATCCTGGGGCGACGCCGCGGCTGCCTATCGTGCCGGGCTCAAGGCGGTAGGAACGAACGATCTGGCGATCAAGCTGCATACCGCGCTGCTCGCCGGCGGCAACAGTGCCGAGGCGGACAAGTTTGCGGAAAGCTGGCTCAAGGACCATGCAAAGGATGCCCGCTTCCGCAATTATCTGGCCGAGCTGGCGACCGCCCGCAAGGACTATGCGGCTGCCGCCAAGCAATACCGCATGGTGCTCGACGCGCACCCGGACGATCCGGCGGCGCTCAACAACCTGGCGTGGGTCGCCGGACAGCTCAAGGATCCGAAGGCGATCGAATACGCCGAAAAGGCCAACAAGTTGGCACCCGATCAGCCCGCATTGATGGATACTCTCGGCGTCCTGCTGGTCGAACGGGGCGACACCGCCCGCGGTCTCGATTTGCTCAAGAAGGCGGTGGCGCTTGCTCCGCAGGCGTCGCAAGTCCGTCTCAACTACGCCAAAGCGCTGCTCAAGAGCGGCCGGCGCATCGAGGCGAAGAGCGAACTGGAGCAACTCGCCAAGCTGGGTGACAGCTTCCCGGCGCAGGCCGAAGTGACGCAGTTGCTGAAGGGACTGTAGCAAGCAGGCGCGGCGGGACGCGAATGACCGAGAAACCCTGAGAGAATGGAGATTTGATGACTATTGTTGCTGTCGTGGGCCTGGGGTACGTTGGCTTGCCGCTCGCAGTCGAATTCGGCAAGAAGCGCCGGACGATCGGCTTCGATCTTTCGGAAAGCAAGGTGGCGAACTATCGGCGGTATGTCGATCCGACCGGCGAAGTGAGCACTGCCGATCTCGAAGCCGCAGTCCATCTCGAGGTCGGCACAGATCCGCGTGCGCTGGCCGAGGCCGATTTTGTGATCGTGGCAGTGCCAACGCCGGTCGATCAGGCGCATCAACCCGATTTCGGCCCCTTGATCGGCTCTTCCGAGGCGGTCGGGCGGAACCTGAAGCGTGGTGCCACAGTCGTTTTCGAGTCTACGGTCTATCCCGGGGCGACCGAGGAGGTCTGCATTCCGATCATCGAGAAGTATTCGGGGATGAAGTGGAAAGAGGATTTCTTCGTCGGTTATTCACCGGAGCGGATCAACCCCGGTGACAAGCAGCGGACGCTGACCAAGATCGTCAAGGTCGTTTCCGGCGATACGCCAAGAACGCTGGAGCTGGTCAGGGAGATCTATGGCAGTGTGATCACGGCCGGCGTCTATCCGGCCTCGAGCATCAAGGTGGCGGAGGCCGCCAAGGTCATCGAGAACACGCAGCGCGATCTGAACATCGCCCTGATGAACGAGCTCGCGATCATTTTCGATCGCATCGGCATCGACACCGTCGAGGTGCTCGAGGCGGCGGGCAGCAAGTGGAATTTTCTTCCCTTCCGTCCCGGTCTGGTGGGTGGTCACTGCATCGGTGTCGATCCGTATTACCTGACCCACAAGGCGGAAATGCTCGGCTATCACCCGCAGGTGATCAACGCCGGCCGGCGAATCAACGACGGAATGGGCAAGTTCATTGCCGAGCAGACTGTCAAGCAATTGATTCGCAACGGCTGGCAGGTCAAGGATACGCCGATCGTCGTGCTCGGCCTGACGTTCAAGGAGGACTGCCCGGATCTGCGCAATTCGCGCGTGATCGACGTGATTCGGGAACTCGAGTCGTATGGCGCGCGCGTGCTGGTGCACGAACCGGTCGCCGATGCCGACGAGGCACGGCACGAATACGGCGTCGAACTGATGAGCTGGGAGCAGCTTCCGGCGGCGGCGGCGATCGTCGCGGCGGTCGCGCATCGCGAGTTCAAGGAACGGCCCCTCTCCGATTACGTCGGCAAGCTCCAGAAAGGTGGCGTCCTGACCGACGTCAAGAGCATGTTCGACCAAGCGCAACTTGCTGCGCAGGGGGTGACGGTGTGGCGTCTTTGAGTTCCGCGACGCCTGCGGTCGCGACCCTGTGTGCGCGCTTGCGGGCCCAGCCGGCACGCTGGCTGGTCACCGGGAGTGCCGGTTTCATTGGCTCGCATCTCGTGGAGACGCTGCTCAGACTCGGTCAGACCGTTGTCGGACTGGACAATTTCGCGACGGGGCATCGTCGCAATCTCGACGAGGTGCGCGCGTTGGTCGGTCCGGAGCGGTGGCATCTCCATCGCTTCATGGAGGCCGACATCCGCGATCTGCAGGCATGCCGCGAGGCGTGCCGCGACGTCGATTACGTCCTCCACCAAGCGGCGCTGGGTTCGGTGACGCGCTCGCTGACCAATCCGCTGGCGACCAATGCCACCAACGTGGACGGTTTTCTCAATATGCTGGTGGCCGCCCGTGATGCCGGAGTGAAGCGTTTCGTCTATGCCGCATCGAGTTCGACCTATGGCGATCATGAGGCGCTGCCCAAGGTCGAGGAGCGGATCGGTCGGCCGCTCTCGCCCTATGCCGTAAGCAAGCTGGTGAATGAGCTGTACGCCGAGGTTTTCGCCCGGTGTTACGCCTTGCCGTCGATCGGGCTGCGCTATTTCAACGTTTTCGGTGCCCGCCAGGACCCGGAAGGAGCCTACGCCGCCGTGATTCCGCGATGGACGCGGGCGATGCTGCTTGGTGAGCCGGTGACGGTCAACGGCGACGGCGAAACCAGCCGCGATTTCTGCTTTGTCGACAACGCCGTACAGGCCAATCTGCTGGCCGCAACGACCGACGATCCGGCGGCGGTGAATCAGGTCTACAACGTCGCGGTCGATGACCGGACCAGCCTGAAGCGACTGTTCGAGATTCTGCGTACGGTGCTCGCCGAGTTCCGGCCGGCGGTAGAGGAAGTGCGGCCGGAATACGGCGACTTTCGGCCGGGCGACGTTCGCCACTCGCAGGCCGACATCGGCAAGGCACGGCGTCTGCTCGGATACTTGCCGAGCCACCGGCTGGAGGAGGGCGTCCGCGTGGCGATGCCCTGGTATGTGGCCCGCTTTGCCGTTGGCGAAGGAGTGTGCGCGTGAGGTCGTGCTGCTCGGTTTGCCCGGCGCTTTGGCGGCAAGGAGCGCTGGTCTTCTGCGGAATGATCGTGCTGGCGATGCCCGCGCTCGCCGCTGATGCGCCGCGCGACGTCGATGCCGATCGCGTGCTGAGCTTGCGCAAGGAGGCGCTGGCTTACGAGCACGGCGAAGGAGTGCCGCGGGACTATGCGCGCGCCGCCAAGCTGTATTGTGATGGTGCTCGCCTGGGCGACGCCGAGGCACAGTTCAACCTCGGCTGGATGTACGCCAACGGGCGCGGCATCGCCCGCGACGATGCCCGCGCGGCCTATTTCTTCGCACTTGCCGCGAAACAGGGGCACGTACAGTCGCAGAAAATGCAGCGTTTCGTCGGCGAGCCGACGACGGTAGTGCCCGAGTGCATGCGGCCGGGGGCTTTTCCCGACGACGGCCACGATGTCATGGTGCCAAGCAGCGAGGCGCAGAAGAAGGTTGTCGGTTTGGTGCAGCAACTGGCACCGGAGTACGGCGTCAGTCCACGTCTCGCGCTGGCGGTGATCCGGGCGGAATCCAACTTCAACCCGGCAGCGGTCTCGAACAAGAATGCGCAGGGCCTGATGCAACTGATTCCGGATACTTCGGCACGCTTCAACGTCAGGCAACCGTTCGACCCGGAGCAGAACCTGCGTGGCGGTCTTGCCTATCTGCGCTGGTTGCTGGCGTATTTCGAGGGCGATGTCAGTCTCGTGGCCGCCGCGTACAACGCTGGCGAGGGAGCGGTCAATCGCTATCGTGGTGTGCCCCCCTTTGCCGAAACGCGCGGCTACGTGCAGCGGATCATCAGCCTTTTCAAGCGCGACGATCATCCCTACGACGCCCGCGTGACAACGCCTTCACCGGAACTGCCGCGCATTCGTCTGACCCGGGGATCCTGAGGGTTCCCCCTGCGACAGGCAGGTCGCCGCCTGCTTTCCGCACTGCCCGCAGACGAGCGGATGCTCCACCGGTCACGCAGCTTGCCGCTGCAACGGGGTTCCTCCGTGTTCGAGGAGAACGATGAAATTCTGGTTGATTTCCCCCTGCCGGTCGGCGTTTGCCGCCACCCTCGCGGTGGCACGCTGGCTGGCCGGCGCGCTGCTGGCCACGTCCTTGCTGGCCGCCGGGCCAGCCGCAGCCGAACTGCCCGAGGTGATCGATCGGGTCAAACCGTCGGTGGTCGTCGTCGGTACCCATCAGCTCACGCGCAGCCCGCCGTTCCTGATGCGGGGAACCGGCTTTGTCGTCGGTGACGGTCGTCTGGTTGCGACCAACGCGCACGTGGTTCAGGAAGGGCCGGACCTCGGCGCCGGCGAGACGCTCGCCGTCGTCGTCCATTCGGCCACTGCCGCAGCCCAACAGCGCGCGGCCAGGGTGCTGCTGGTGGACAAGGCGCACGACCTGGCGCTGCTGCGCATCGATGGTCAGCCATTGCCGGCGCTCACGCTGCACGATTCCGATCCGGTCAGGGAAGGGCAGGCGGTGGCCTTCACCGGCTTTCCGATCGGCGGTGCGCTGGGCCTGTCGCCGGTCACCCATCGTGGAATCATCTCGGCGATCACCCCGATCGTGCTGCCGAGCGCAAACGCACGGCAGCTCAACGCCAGGGTCGTACAGCAAATCCGGAACGGCAGTTTCGACATCTATCAGCTGGATGCGACGGCTTATCCCGGCAACAGCGGCGGCCCGCTGTACGAGACAAGCCGGGGCGAGGTGATCGGCATCATCAACATGGTGTTCGTCAAGGAAAGCAAGGAATCGGTCCTCAGCAAGCCGTCGGGAATCAGCTTTGCCATCCCGATACGGTACCTGCGGGAGCTGTTGGCGCAGCAGAAGGCGAACTGATTTTCTCGCTGGCTGCTGGCGGCCGCTCGCGTTTCTCCCAAGCCACTGGATGGCTGCGGTTTGGTCCTCTGCGGTCGAGACTGAACTTGCCAATCACATCGAAATCCGCCATGCCGACTTGGCCCAGCGGCTTGCCAGCGTGCGCGGGATCGGCCCAACCGCCGTCGCCACTTTGATCGCCGAAGTACCCGAGCCGGGGCAGTTGTCGCGCCGGGGAATCAGGGCCCTCATCGGCCTGGCACCCTTCAATCGCAATTCCGGCCAGATGCGTGGCAAGCGCGCCCTCATCGGCGGACGCGGGCAGGTACGCCGCGGACTCTACATGGCAGCGCTCGCGGCCATCCGATTCAATGCCGTCATCCAGCAGTTCTACGACCGCCTCGTCGCCGCCGGCAAACCCAAAAAGGTCGCCATCGTCGCCTGCATGCGCAAGCT
>NZ_JAMTDV010000084.1 GCF_023806565.1 Accumulibacter sp.
GAAGGATACACAAACCGGTCATGATGTAAAGGAAAAAGAGAGACACCACACTAGATAAAGCACCATGTCGTAATCAGTCTTGAGGTGATCGACCACATCCCATGTCTTCACATGCAGTTCACCCATCTTGCTCACCTAGAGTTGCCGAGCCAGTTCCTGGGCGGTCTTGATGTCGTTTGCCTGTGCATCAACCGGTTCACGCGCGCCAGGATGATTTCGGCGCTCGGCAAGCTTCTGAGCTAACGGTGACTGACGGTCCACGAGAGGCCGGCAGCCGACCTCAATGCTGCGCGAGAAAGGCGTCCAGCTCGGAAAGCCGCAGCGGCCGGCTGAACAGATAGCCCTGGTAGGCGTGGCAACCCTGCGCCGCCAGCGCGTCGCGCTGTTCCGCGCTTTCCACGCCTTCGGCGATCACCGACAGTCCCAGGCTTTTCGCCAGCGCGACGATCGTACGGGCGATCACTTCGTCATTGGAATCGGTAAGCAGGTCACGAACGAACGACTGGTCGATCTTCAACTGGTCCAGCGGCAACCGTTTCAGATACGACAGCGACGAGTAGCCGGTGCCGAAGTCGTCGAGCGAGAAGCTGACACCCTGCTGCTTCAACGCCGTCATCTTCGCGATGATCTCCTGAATGTTGTCGAGCAACATGCTTTCGGTGAGTTCGAGCTTGAGATTGCGCGGGTTGGCTGCGGTTCGCTCGAGCACTCCCAGCACCTGCTCGACGAAGTTCGGCTGACGAAGCTGGCGGGCACTGACATTCACCGAAACCGTGAACTCCTCCCGGCCTGGCTGCCTGGCCCACACTGCCGCCTGCGCGCAGGCAGTCTGCAGGACCCACAGCCCAAGCGGCAGAATCAAACCGCTCTCCTCGGCCAAGGGAACGAAGTCACCGGGGGAAACCAGACCACGCTGCCGGTGCTGCCAGCGCACCAGCGCTTCGACGCCGAGGACACGCCCAGAGATGTCGACCTGCGGCTGATAGCAGAGGAAGAACTCCTCCCTCTGCAGAGCATCCCGCAGGTCCTTCTCGAGCGCAGCGCGGGCCGTGACCACCGCCTGCATTTGCGGATCGAAAAAGCGCAGGGTATTGCGGCCGGTGGCCTTCGCTTCGTACATCGCCAGATCGGCGCGTTTCATCAACTCGTCGATACCGTCCTGATGCCCGCCAAACAGGGTGATGCCGACACTTGGCGTGTTGTGGTACTCGAGACCGTTGAGGTCGTAGGGTCGGTTGAGAACGCCAAGAATCTTTTCGCCGACGATCCGGCTCTGGCCGGCGGCTTCGGGCGCCTGTTCGCCGAGATCGTGCAACATGACGACGAACTCGTCGCCGCCGAGACGGGCGACCGTATCGCACTCGCGAACGCTACCGAGCAGGCGTTTGGCAACCTCTTTCAGGAGCAGATCGCCCATGTCGTGACCCAGCGTGTCGTTGAGCGTCTTGAAGTTGTCGAGGTCGATGAACAGCAGCGCTCCCCGGCGACCGTCGCGGGCGCTGGCCGCCATTGCGACGCGCAGGCGATCTTGCAACAGGCGGCGGTTCGGCAGGCCGGTCAGCGCATCGTAGAACGCCAGGTGGCGAATCTCCTCCTGCGCGGCCTTGCGCATGGTGATGTCGGTCAGCGTCGACACGTAGTGGGTGACTCTCCCGTCGTCGTCGCTGACGGCTGAAATCGTCAGCCATTCCGGAAAGATTTCGTTGTTCTTGCGGCGGTTCCAGATCTCCCCCTGCCAGGAGCCGGTGCGCGCCAGCGTCTGGCGCATCGACGCATAGAAAGCGGCATCATGACGACCCGACTGCAGCAGTCTCGGCGTCTGGCCGACGCACTCCTCGGCCGTGTAACCGGTGATCTCGGTGAAGGCCTGGTTGACCCGCAGGATCACCCCGGCGGCGTCGGTAATGAACATTCCCTGCTGCGACTCGAAGGCCGTGGCGGCGATGCGTTCCCATTGCTCCGCCTGCTTGCGGTCGGTGATGTCGTGCGACACGACGATGATGCGCACCGCCCGCCCGTCCTTGTCCTGCAGCACCTTTCCTGCCGATGCCATGTGCCGTACCGCGCCATCCTGCCGGACCAGGCGATACTCGATTTCCTGGCCGACGCCGGTTTCGGCGGTCTGTCTGAATACCTGTTGCACGCGCTCACGGTCGTCCGGATGCACGTCGACGAAGGAGTTGGTACCGCGCAACGCGCGCTCGTCGCCGAAGAACTGGCGATACGAGGGACTGTTGTAGATGCGCCGCCCCTGCAGGTCGAGCACCGCGATATGTTCGCCAATGCTTTCGGAGATCAGCCGGAAGAATTCCTTCTGCTCGCGCAGGGTCGCCTCCATCTCCTTGCGTGCGGTGATGTCCTGTGTCGTCCCGACGCTGCGCACGGGTCGACCGTCGTCGCCGAATTCGATCTCCGCCCGATGCAGCACCCAGCGTGTCTCGCCGCCGGTGACGATGCGCAGCTCACTGACGAAGGGCTCGCCCCGACGTGCAGCCACGGAGGCGCGATCCAGGATACCGCGGTCGTCCGGGTGGACCAGTTCCCGGAAGTTCTCCAGGCTGCCGCTGGTGCCCTTGGCAACGCCGAAGATGCGGCAGGTTTCATCGGACATTGCGATTTTCCCGCTGTCCGGATCGTACACCCAGCTACCGACGCGGGCGACCGCCTGCGCGCGCTGAAGGTCCGCTTCGCTCGCCTGCAATTCGGCCGTGCGTTGCGCCAGATCGGCCCCGAGGCGTCGCACCTCAGCCACCCGGCTGCGGTGTGCACGCACCAGAAAGGTGATCAAGAACAAGGCGATGATCACGCAGGCGACCTGCACCAGGCCATACATCAGGGCCGGAGTCGGCGGCTGCTGCGGCAACCAGCCCAGCCAGTCGGCAGCCACGAAGCCGCAAATCAGCGCTACGTTGCAGGTGGCCAGCGTCTCTGCCATGCGCGTGCCGAACAGCCAGCCGGCGGTGATGACCAGCAGCGGATAGGTGATCGTCAGCAGTCCATGCACGCCACCAAAGAACAGCGAAATCCCGGCGACGGCCAGCCAGCTACCCCACACGATGAGCGTCAACGCTGCGCGCAGTCGGCCAAGCGACAACATGTGCAAGGCCAGCGCGGCGATGACCAGCATGACTGCCGGTCCGCCTGCTCGCCATGGTTGATCCGGGATGATCAACAGAATGGTCAGCAGGACACCGGCCGCGGCGAGCAGAATCGACCAGGCGGTGTATTTCAGATAGGCCAGCGAAGGAGCCGAGAACACCGCTTGATCGTCGGTGGCCGCGAACAGGGACGAATGCGCCACGCTGACGCTACTTGCATGGCCGTCACCGGCTTCCGTTGCGGTCACGCTAGGCCCCCGCCGTCTCGGCGATTTCCCGGAAGAACCGGTAGCAGTTGCGTCCTGCCTGCTTGGCGTAATACATCGCCGTATCGGCATTCTTCAGCAACCCGTTGACGTCCCCACCATGCTGCGGATAGACAGCAATACCGATGCTGCCGGAAATCCTAACGTCATAAGGACCGATGACGAACGGATGACTGAGGGCGGTCAGCAGCTTGCGTGCCACGAGCACGGCATCGGCCGCCCGCTCGATTTGCGCCAGCAGGATGACGAATTCGTCGCCGCCGAGACGAGAAACGGTATCCGAATCCCTCGGCACGCAGGCCCGCAGTCGCAGCGCGACCTCCTTGAGCAGGAGATCGCCGACATCGTGGCCAAGTGTATCGTTGACCGGCTTGAGCCGGTCGAGATCGAGAAACATCAGCGCCAGCGTCTGGCGGTCGCGGCGCGCCTGCGCCAGCGCCTGAAAGAGGCGGTCGGTGAGCAGCGCGCGGTTCGGCAGGTCGGTCAGCTGGTCGTGGTGAGCAAGGTGCTGTACGCGCGCTTCGCTCGCCTTGCGTTCCGAAATATCCTGCTTGATTGCGACGAAATGGCGAATCCTGCCATTGCCGTCGGTGACCGGGGAAATCGTCAGCGCCTCGTCGAACAGGCTGCCATCCTTGCGCCGGTTGATCAGTTCGCCCCTCCACACTCGGCCGGCCAGAATCGTATCCCACATGCGCTGATAGAAATGCACATCCTGCTTTCCCGAGTTGAGCAGCTCGCCGGTCCGGCGCCCGATAACTTCCGCCAGCGCGTATCCGGTCATGCGAGTGAACGCCGGATTGGCCCATTCGATCCTCGCCTCGATGTCGGTAATCAGGATGCCGTTGGCAACCGAGTTGAGTGCCGCCCCGAACAGGCTGAGACGCGACTCCAGTTTTTGGCGGACCAGCGCGTGCCGGATCGCCCGTCCCAGCGCATCATGCTGAAACTGTCCCTTGACCAGATAATCCTGAGCGCCGGCCTGTAATGCCCCCTCCGCAAGCCGGTAGTCGTCCTGGCCGGTGAGCACGATGATCGGCACATCCGGTGCCGCCGCGCGCATCGCCTCGACCGTCGGGAGTCCGGCGGAATCCGGCAGCGAGAGGTCGAGCAGAATGACATCCGGCTTGTCGGCGGCGGCGGCAACACCCTGCGCGAGAGTCGGCGCCCAGACGACCGGATCCTGGTCACCGATTTCCCGGAGACCCGCAAGGCGCACATTGGCCCGGATCAGTCCCAGATCGCCGGAGTCATCTTCGATTACCAGTATCGAAATTCGCTGTTGATCCGAATTGCTCATCAGTCGTTCTCCCTATCGTCCCGTCTGCGCAGGATTGGTCGGTGGCACACGCCGCGGCCCGGGTTACCTCACAGCCGATGCGGCGGGCGCACCAGCGAAGCCCAGTGGTCCCCCAGTTGACGAATCTCGTTCATGAACTCGGTCACGTCTGGCGATTTCGAGAGGTAGCCGGCTGCACCGAGACGGTAGGCAGCAAGCACATCGCGTTCGACTTCCGAGGTGCTCAGCACGACCACCGGAATGTCGCACAGTGCCGCGTCTCCCTTGACCGCGGCGAGGACTTCACGGCCATCCATGCGCGGCATGTTGAGATCGAGCAGAATGAGATCGGGACGCGTCGCCTCGGCGAAGCGCATGCCCTGGCGCCGCAGATATTCGAGTGCTTCCCGACCATCCACCACGTGCTGCAACTCGGCAGCGATGCCGACCTCGCGCAGCGCGAGTCTGAGCAGGTGGACGTCGGCCGGCTCGTCTTCTGCGACCAGGATCAGCATGTTCGGTGTCGCCATTGTCCATCCTGTTGTCTCACCCATGTCAAGTCTCCGCTATTCTTCCTCAATACCCGGTCTCTTGTCACGGGTCTGACAACGCACTGGCCCCCGCTGCCGTTCGCCGCCCAGCGCGAAGGCAGGTAGGTCTGTCGCCGCAACAGGCCAGCACGAACCCGCGCAATCACCCGCAAGCGGCGGCCCGGCGCGGACCGATTTTCGGGCCGCTTCATGACGCTTCCCGGCGCAGCGGAAGAAGGACGACGAATCGACTGCCGAGGTCCTCTCCGGCAGATTCGGCCCAGATTCGTCCGCCATGGTGCTCGGCGATCTTGCGGCAAAGCGCCAAGCCGACGCCGCTGCCTTCGAACGTGGCGCGACTCTGCAGGCGCTGAAAGACGTGAAAAAGCCGGCCGATCTGTTCCGGCTGGATGCCGACACCGTTGTCGGCGACGCAGAGACACCAGTCTCCTCCGGATACCGAGCTCTCGATGGTGATTTCTGGTGAGCGCCCGACGCGGCGGAACTTGGCGGCGTTGCCGATCAGGTTCTGGAGCAGACGCAGAATCTCGTCGGGGCTCACGAAAACGCGCGGCCACTTGCCGCGGACGTGGATCGCAGCCTCCGCCTCGGCGATCGCCGGCTGCAGGAAAAGCAGCGCTTCCTCCAGGATCGCCCGACTTTCCAGCCACTTGGCCGGCTCACCGATGCGACCCACGCGCGAGTACTCGAGCAGTGCTACCAGCATCCGGTCGAGTCGCTTCGCCCCCTCGATGGCGAACTGGAAAAATTCGCGCTGCTCGCTGTCGAGTCGGCCGGCAAGGCGGATTCCCAGCAGTTGCAGATAGCTGGCGATCATCCGCAAGGGCTGGCGCAGGTCGTGCGAGATCGCGTAGCTGAATTGCTCCAGCTCGACGTTCGAGCGTTTGAGTTCCTCTTCCGCCTGTTTGCGTTCGGTGATGTCCTGTGTGGTACCGACACAACGATCCGGGCGACCGTGCCGGTCGCGGATGAGGTCCGCCCGCTGGCGCAGGTGACGAAACATCTTCCCGATGACAATCTTGTGTTCGTGTTCGAAGGGACCACCGTGGTCGAGCAGCGACCGCCACGCCAGTTGCAGTGAACCGCGGTCTTCCGGACAGACCCACTGCAGATACGCCTGCCACGGGCACACGGTCCCCGTCGCCACGCCGAGGATGCGGCTCGCTTCCGCCGACAGACGCATCTCGTCGCGGGCGAGGTCGTAGGTCCAGCTCCCCACGTGCGCCACCGCCTGCGCCCGGATCAGGTTGGCTTCGCTCTCGCGCAGTGCCCGCAGCGCATCGTCAAGTTCCTGCACCTTCTCCTTCAGGCTCTGCTGCAGAAGCTCCTGCTCTCGCGTCAGGCGATAGATGCGGACCGCGGAGTAGACCTGCACGACGATCTGGTTGGCGTTGAGCTCGGATTTCAGCCGATAGCCGTCGACCGCGTAGCCGCTGATCACTTCGCGCTGCGGCGCGTATCCCGGCTGCCCGGTGATCAGCACAATCTGCACGCGGTGGTTGGCCAATTCCTCGCGCACGTAGCGCACCAGTTCGAGGCCGGCCTGATCGGACTCCATCACCACGTCGAGCAGTATCAGGACGATATCAGGGTGCTCAGCGATCAGCAGCTTCGCCTCGCGAGCCGACAGGGCATCCAGCAACTGCAGTGTGCAGCCCTCGATCACCACGTCCTGCAGGGCGAGATGGAGGACATTATGGACATCCTCCTCATCGTCCACCAGCAGCACCTTCCACGGCCTGCCCAGCGGCGCAGCGACGACCTCGGTGGCTTCCGGGAGCAGCAGCGCCGAGAACAGATCACTCTCGTCGATCCGGCCGCCGTTCATCGTCGCCGACCCTCATCGCCAGAGGCCAGAGGCGCGCCCGTGGAGTCGGCGTGCCCGCTGCCCGCGCGCGGACCTGGGCAGCGCTCTTCGCCACTCGGAGTCCCGCCCGCTTGCGCACCTTTTCCGATCACCGCCGGAAAGCCGGCAGGCCCGGCATCGCCCAACACGTCGCGGCCGCCAACTGCCGCCTGCCGCCCCAAGCCGAAGGCGAGCGGTACCCGCCGGCGCCCGGACGGCGTTGCCAGATCGCTTCCCGGAACACGACCATTCCTGCGCAGAATAGCAGTCTCCCTGTTAAGACAGGCACTTGGGCGGGCTTCACGAGCGTCGCGCCGACCCGGATCGCCCCGGTCTTGCCGGCAGACGGATCGCTGCACCCGTCGCCAGTACGTAGTCTGCCAGAATGCGAACCCGATGGCGAACACATCGCTGGCCGACGCCGGAGCAGACACACCGTGCCCACGTTCCCGCGCTCCTGTTGCTTGGGCGGCTGGACCTCACCCGCAGGGCAACGCCGCTCGCCGAACGCTTCCTTGTAGCACTGGCCGCGACACCCTCTGTGCGAGCGAGCGCGCACGGCCGAGCTGCCGTACCATTCCGCATGAAATCCGCGAGCACGACTCGCGAAACTCCCGCCTCTCGCACACGGGGACCGGAAAAACCGATCAGGACAAATCGATGGCACGCAGGGATGACGAAGCAGGCGCAGTGATCGAAGTTGCCGGCGGCAAGCCGATCAAGATGTGGACCGAAGGCGTGCCGGTCGAGGAAGAGGCGAGGCAGCAACTGATCAACACCGCCCGCATGCCTTTCATCTTCCGCCACCTGGCCGTGATGCCGGACGTTCACCTCGGCAAGGGTTCGACGATCGGCAGTGTGATCCCAACACGCGGCGCGATCATTCCTGCGACGGTAGGCGTGGACATCGGCTGCGGCATGGTCGCGACGCGCACGACGCTGCGCGCGTCGGACCTGCCCGACAGTCTGCACCGCTTGCGCAGCGCCATCGAACAGGCGGTGCCCCACGGCCGCACCGTCGGCCGTGGCGGTCGTGACGAGGGAAGCTGGCAGAATCCGCCCGATCTGGTGAACGCCGAATGGGCCGCGCTGCTGCCGGGATTCCGGCGCATCATCGAGAAGTACCCGCACCTCGCGAACACCAATCACCAGATCCATCTCGGCACGCTGGGCACCGGCAACCATTTCATCGAGGTCTGCCTCGACGAGGCCGAGCAGGTCTGGCTGATGCTGCACTCGGGATCGCGCGGTGTCGGCAACGCCATCGGCAACACCTTCATCCAGCTCGCACAGGCCGACATGCGGCAACACCTTGCTGCATTGCCCGATCGCGATCTCGCCTACCTCAGCGAAGGCAGCCCGCATTTCGACGACTACCTCGATGCCGTCGGCTGGGCACAGGAGTACGCGTACCGCAACCGCCGGGTGATGCTCACCCACCTGATCGCCGCCACCCGCCGCGTGATCGGCCGACCTTTTGCGGTCGACCTGGAAGCGGTGGACTGCCACCACAATTACGTGCAGAAGGAAACGCACTTCGGCTGCGACGTCTATGTCACCCGCAAGGGTGCGGTTTCGGCGCGCGCCGGCGAACTCGGCATCATCCCGGGATCGATGGGAGCCCGCAGCTATATCGTGCGCGGCCTCGGCAACGAAGATTCGTTCTGCTCGTGCAGCCATGGTGCCGGGCGGGTGATGAGCCGCAACGAAGCACGGCGGCGATTCACGGTGGCCGATCAGGAGCGCGCCACGGCGCACGTCGAGTGCCGCAAGGACAAGGAAGTGATCGACGAGATCCCGATGGCCTACAAGGACATCGACGCCGTGATGCACGCCCAGCGCTCGCTGGTCGAAGTGGTGCACACCCTGCGCCAGGTGGTCTGTGTCAAGGGCTGACGACACCCGACGCGCGAGCGGCGCAGCGCGCCGGCCCTCACCCGGTCGCGCGAACCCAGCGGACGATGCCCGACGTATCCAGCGCACCGCTCTGTCGCGCCACCTCGTGCCCATTGCGATAGATCACCAGTGTGGGGATCGACCGGATCGCATGGCGCGCCGCCAGCGCCTGCTCCTCTTCGGTATCGACCTTGGCCAGACGAAAATCCGGTTCGAGTTGCCGCGCTGCCGCCGCGAATGCCGGAGCCATCGCCCGGCAGGGTGCGCACCACGGCGCCCAGAAATCGACGACGATCGGCAGATCGGATCGCGCCAGATGCCGCTCGAAGTTTTCCGCGTTGAGGATTGCCGGTGTGCCGTCAAACAGCTCGGCGCGGCAATGGCCGCAGTGCCCATGCCCGCCGAGACGATCTGCGGGAACCCGGTTCGGGCGATGGCAATGCGGACAGACGACGATCTTCGGGGGGTTCATGGCGGTAGACACGATTCCAGGTTCAGATGGCGTCCACATTGGGGCATCGCGGCCCGCTTCAAGCCGTCCGTTCAGGCGCCGATGCGCAGACCGGTCTTCTTGAGGATTCCGGTCGAGAACAGCACGTCGTGCGAGCGGCAGTCGGCCCCGACGATTTCTGCGATGGTCGCCACCTTGGCCAGCACTTCGCCGCGCGAAGCTCCGTGCACCATGGCAAACAGGTTGTACGGCCAGACGGGGAGCGAGCGTGGGCGGTGGTAGCAGTGGGTCACGAAATCGAGCGCACCGACCCGCAGCCCGAGTTCATCGATCCGTTCGTCCGGGACATCCCAGACGCTCATGCCGTTCGCCGTGTAGCCGATGGCGTAGTGGTTGGGGACGGCACCGATGCGCCGGATCACGCCATTATCGAGCATGCGGGCGAGCCGCGCCATGACCTCGTCCGGGGCAATTCCCAGCTCTTCGGCGAGCCGATGATAGGGCCGAGCGACCAGCGGCAGCCCGCTCTGGGTAGCCAGGACGAGCGCGCGATCGACGGCGTCTAGAGCGACGCTCATGCGCGCACCGCGAGCTTCATTTCGACGAAGTACTCCCGCAACTTCGGAAAACGGTAGACGGCCAGTCCGCTGGCGGCCTCGATCCTGCTGACCACCGGGTCGATGGCTTCGGCGGTCTCGGTAGCCAGGACGAACCACAGGTTGAACTCGCCGCCGTCGTACGTTCGACCACAGCCGCTTTCGCGGCGATAATTGTGCGCCACCTCGGGGAAGCCATTGACGATCGCGAGCACCCGCGACCAATCCGCTGCAGGCACGCGCATCGCCGCCAGAACGAACGCGCCGCCCATGCGCTCGACCTGAAACATTGGACCGAAACGGGTCAGCACACGCTCATCGAGCAGGCGCTGCAGGCGTTCGAGCAGTTCCGTCTCGCCGATACCGAGCGTCTCGGCAACCGCGGCGTAGGGGCGCTCGCAGATCGGAAAACCGCCCTGCAGGCGATCGACGATCGCGCGATCGATGCCGTCGAGGTTCGTCCGCTCAGGCATAGCGGGCACCGCCCTGCTTGAAGCGGGTCAGCGAGAAGAGCACGGCGTGCGCGTAGTCGCTGAGTTGCAGGCGCGCGCGCAGCTCGGCGATCGTCGCTTCCACTTCCGCCCGTACCTGCCCGTGGATCATGCAGAACAGGTTGTACGGCCAGCCCGGCAGGACACGCGGACGCCGGTAGCACAGCGTCACGCCGGCTTCGCGCGCCATGCGCTCGCCGATTTCCCCGACCGCCGCGTCGGGGATGTCGTGCACCAGCATGGCGTTCGCCGTGTACCCGAGCTCGTGATGCCGGACGATCACTCCGAAGCGCTTGATGATGCCCTCGCTGCACCAGCGACGGATTCGTTCGAGCACCTCGCCCTCGTCGCAACCGACGCGACTGGCGAGCAGGGCGAAAGGACGGACGAACAGCGGCAGGCCCTCCTGCAGGGCGATCACCAGCCGACGTTCGACCGCGTCCAGCGTGGTCGGCGGCATCAGAATCCGGCGCCGTACTTGCGCCGCCGAGGGCTTCCCGCCCTGGCCGCCGAGGGCAAAACCAAGGTCGATGTGGTATTCCTCGAGCAGCGGCAGCTTCAACAAGGGGCAGCCCGTCGCCCGTTCGATGGCGCCAAGGACCGCCTGCAACTGCCCCTCGGAACCGGCAGTCACGACGAACCAGAGGTTGTAGTGGTGCTCGCGTTCGTAGTTGTGGTTGACCTCGGGAAAGCGGCTGATCACGTCCGCCACCGCGGCCAGCCTCGCCGCCGGCACCGCCATCGCTGCCAGAGTGCTGGCACCGATCCGCCTGGGAGCGAAAACGGCCCCGACGCGCGCAATCTTGCCTTCGCGGCGCAGCGCTTCGAGACTCTTCAGGACCTCCGCTTCGGCGACACCGAGGGACGACGCCAACTCGGCAAACGGTGCCGAACACAGAGGAAAGTCGTGCTGGAATTCGTTGAGCAGGCGGAAGTCGAGCGCCGCGGCCGGCAATGCCATCAAAAGCCCGTCCGGTGGGCGCGGCTGGTGAAGAAGATGCCGCTCGGTGCCTGCACGGCAATTTCGCCGACCTTCGCGAAGCTGGCCGTGTCGTAGATCAGGACCCGGTTGTCGTCGCGCGCCGAAATCCACACCTGTTCGCCGCGCGGCGTGAATTCCATGTGCAGAACCGCCCTGCCGGGCGCCAGCGTGTGCACCACCTGGCCGCTCAGCGTGTCGATGACCTCGACCCAACCGTTGTCGGGAAAAGCGTAATTGACCCATACCTGCCGACCGTCCGGCCGCGCCATGACGAAGACCGGCTGTCCCCGGACCGGGATGCGGCCGACTTCGTGCCAGCCGTCGGCGGCCACCACCAGCACTTCGTGACGTCCGACTGCCGGCAGGTAAGCCCGACCCTGCGCCATCGCCCAGCCGCGCAGATGCGGCATCTTGAACACCGGCAGCTTCTCCTGCCCGCGCCCGTAGTTGTCGAGGATGCGCCGCGTTCCCTGCCCCGTTTGCCAGGTATCGAGCAGCACGACGCCGTCCTCGCCGAAAAGGCCGGCAAGGTAATAGCGGCCGTCCGGCGTCACCAATCCGTCGTACGGCTGCTGTCCGGCCGGAAAACGCTCCGTCCGCGGATGCCGGGGATCGGAAAAGTCGCTCAGCCAGATCTCGCCACCGTCGAACAGCGCGTAGGCAAAGCGCTGGCCGGGAAGGTCGGCAAGGCCGACGACCTTGGAGAAGCTGCCGGGAGAGTATTCGGCCGGCACCTCGGACAGCAGTTCGAGTGTTTCCGCGTCGAACGCCTTGATCCCGCCCGGCGAGTAATTCTGCGCGACGACGATGCGCCCGTCCTGCGAGATCGCGCCGCCGATGGCATTTCCCGATTGCAGCACTCGCTTGACGATTCTCTGCTCGAGCAGATCGACCTTGGTCAGTCCGCCATCGCGACCGAAAACGTAGGCGTAGCGACCGTCGCGCGAAAACACCAGCGAGGCGTGCGACAGATCCCCGAGCCCGGCGACGCTCGCATACGCTGCGCGCTTGCTGGTATCGACCAGCGTCACCTGTCCGTTTGCGCGCTCGACGACGACACCGAGATCGCCGGTGCCACGCAGCGCCGGCGCGGCGCAGCCGGCGAGCAGGAAGATCGAAACGAGAGTCAGCAGTCTGTACATGGTCCTATACTCGAAGGGCGCCGCGGGCGCCGGGATCCGATCGCTTGACGAGGGCAGCTGTCATTATCGGAAATGTCGTCGGTCGGCGGCAAGCGCGCTGCGCGCGACACCGCTGCGGAATCGCTCTTGTCGCACCGGCCGGCCGGAAGCAGGCAGCTGCAGGGAGACCGCACGCAACCGCCTCGCGACCGAACGCCGGTGCGACAACAGGTCACTCGCCGTGCACCGCGGCCCTGTCGGATAATGTCGCCGTGCGCCGCCGGAATGACCGATCGTGGCGGCGCCGCCCACCCTGCTCTCCGCCGCCGCCGATGTCCAGAAACCTGCTGCTCGACGCAACCCTCCTGCTCGGACTCGTCCTCCTTGGCGTCGTCGGCTACCGACTGGCGCCGATGTTCGCTCCGAAATCCGACATCACCCTGCCGCTCTCCGGCTGCGACATCGGACGGCAGGCCTGCGTGGCGACACTGCCCGACGGCGGTCAGGTCGAGTTCTCGATCGAGCCGCGCCCGATTCCCGTGCTCAAGCCGCTGCAACTGCGCGCGACCTTCCGCGGCACGATCGCGAGCCGGGTCGAAGTCGACTTCACTGGCAGCGACATGAGGATGGGCTACAACCGCCCGCAGCTCGTCCGCCAGGACGACGGCAGGCAGTTTGCCGGGCAGACCAGCCTGCCCGTGTGCATCACCGGCGAGATGGCGTGGGACGCAACGCTGCTGGTCGACAGCGGCAAATCGCTCGTCGCCGTGCCGTTCCGCTTCGTCGCCGGCCACTGAAGCGCCTCGACAGGAAAGCTGCCGTCGCTGCCCGAGCGTCCGCCCGGCCGGCGCTGATCGAATCCGGCAAGGGTTACGGCGGCGGCGCGGTCTCGAAGGCGATTCTCACCAGGCCGGCGCGCTGGGCTTCGGCGAGCACCTCGGTGACGCGTTCGTAGCGCGTGCCGCGATCGGCGCGCAGGTGCAGCTCGGGCTGGCCGCCGGCAACGGCAGCGAGGCGGGCCGGCAGCTCGCTGCGCTCGCTTGCCAGACCGTCCACGAAAATCGCGCCCGAAGCGTCGATCGCCACCGAGACGACCTGCGGCCGGTCGTCGAGGCGGTTGGCATCGACCCGCGGCAGGTCGACCGGAACCGCCTGATGGAACAGCGGCGCGGTGATGATGAAGATCACCAGCAACACCAACATCACGTCGACCAGCGGCGTCGTGTTGATCTCCGCCATCGGCTGCCCGGCACCCGCGTTGTCGAATGCACCGAAAGCCATCGCTCTCTCCTTCAGCCGCCGCGACCGGCGCGCACGGCGCCGAGGTCGACCAGCCTGTCGCCCGGCCGGCCGCGCATCCCGGTCGTCAGATAGGCATGCAGGTCATGCGCGAAACCGTCGAGTCGGGCCAGCGTCAACCGGTTGCCGCGCGTGCAGGCGTTGTATGCGAGCACCGCCGGAATCGCGACGAAGAGGCCGGCGGCGGTCATGATCAGCGCCTCGCCGACCGGTCCGGCGACCTTGTCGAGCACCACCTGCGTCGCTCCCGAGAGGCCGACCAGCGCATGATAGATTCCCCAGACGGTGCCGAAGAGGCCGATGAATGGCGCCGTCGATCCCACCGAAGCGAGAAAGGTGAGCCCGGATTCGATGCTCGCCTGCGCCTCGACGATCTGACTGCGCAGGGAGCGCGTGACGAAATCGCTGACACTGACGCCCGCACCGATGCCGCGCTCGGAGTGCTGGCGATGCAGCTCGGCGGCGTTGGCGCCGGCAATGGCCAGGCTGGCCAGGACGCCGGTGCGGTCTGCGTGGCGGATCGCCTCGATCGCCGCCGGCAGACTCGGCGCTCCCCAGAACGCGGCCAGCGCGCGTCCATGACATTGTCGCGCCTGCCAGACGCCGTGTGCCTTCAGCGCGATCACGCACCAGCTCGCCACCGACAACAGAACGAGCAAGACGGCAACCGCCTGCGTCACCAGATCACCCTGTGCCCAGAAGTGGGCCAACCCCATCTCGATCCTCATCCCGCCTTCCCGTTCAACTGTCGAGCGCAAAGTGCAGCGGTATCAGCACCGACGACTCGACCGCCTCCGAACCCAACCGGGCCGGAACGAAGCGCCAGCGTTCGACCGCCGCCCGTGCCGCCTCGTCGAGACGCGGTGAGCCGCTCGACTGTTTCACCTCGACCGCCAGCGGCAGGCCCTGCGCGCTCACCCGGACGCGCAGCACGACTCGCCCTTCCTCACCGAGGCGCCGCGACGAAACCGGATACGCCGGCCGCGGATTGTGCAGATAATCGGCGTCGAAGCGCGCGCCGACCAGCGCCGGCGCTGACGCCGAGGCCGTCGATGTCGCTGACGATTCGGCCGGCACGCCGGCTGCCGGCGGAGTCGCCGCAGCAGCGACCGCCGGCGCGTTCGCGGGCGCTGGCAGCGACGACGATGCGGTCTGCGTCGCTGCCAGCGGCTGGGGTTTCGCCCTCTCGACCCGGCGCACCGATTCGACGCTTCGCACCGCTTCCGCCTTGCCCGCCGTTGCCCTGCTCGGCGCAGCCGGAGACGGTTCGACCACGCGCACGGTCAGTGCGGGCAGCGCGTCTGGAGGGACCTGCTCGACGACCACGCCGAAGGCCAGCAGCAGCCCGAGCAGATGCAGGCCGGCGACTGCCAGCACGAACAGGCTCCCCTGCCAGAATGGTCGTCCCGCGGCTTGCGGGAAGTCGTAATAGGCAGCGCCGGCCCCACAGTGGAGCCGGCCGGCCATTTCGCTCAAGTCGGTCACGGCGTAGGCTGCAGTAGACAAGGCGTCATTCTATGCCGCCGCGGGCAGTTGCGGGGTGCGGCGGATCGCCGCCCCCAGCGAAACACGATCGTGGTGCCGTGCCGCAGGTGCGACAATCTGCCCGGCGATCGCCAATGACCGTCGATGCAAAGGAGTGGCCATGACCGAATTGCAGCCGCCGCCAGCCGGCACGGAAAGCTCGAGCCCGGCGGCCAGCGCAGCGAAGACCGATTCCGCGTCGCTGGCCCGCCTGTTCCTCGCTCTCTGGCCGGCGCCTGAGGAAAGCGACCGTTTGCGCGAGTACTTCCGGCAATGGACCTGGCCGAAAGGATCGACGCCGGTCCAGGCGGACCGGATGCACCTGACCCTGCATTTCATTGGTGCGGTTCCCGCTGCGCATGTGCCGGAAATCGGCGCCGGGCTGCAGGTGCCGATCCGCCCCTGCGAACTGCGCCCGACGCAGGCCGCGATCTGGCCGCGCGGCATCGCCGTGCTGCAGGCGACGCAGATTCCCGACGGACTGGCGCAACTCCATGCCGACCTCGCCCGGGCGCTGCGCGCGCTCGGACTGCCGGTCGAGGCACGACGTTTCCGCCCGCACCTGACGCTGGCCCGGCGCGCGGCTGGCGCCGTTCCGCCCGCCGTCGCGCCCGATCTGCGCTGGCGTGTCGATGCTTACGCGCTGGTCGAATCGGTGCTGGGCCACGGCGGCGGCTACACGATCCGGCAGCGCTACGGCGGCGGCGACACGCACTCGCTGCAAGGTCGGAAAAATCCGGCACAATGACAGCCTTTTTTGACGCCGCTTTGCTTTCGCGGCAGAGAGTGCCGACATGTCGCACCGCCGCGCGGTTGCCCTGATGATCCTCGTGACGCTGCTCTGGAGCCTCGCCGGAGTGGTCTCGCGTTATCTCGACCGCACCGGCAGCTTCGAGGTCACCTTCTGGCGCAGCCTGTTCAACGCGCTGGCGCTGGCCTTCGGACTTTCCTTCCTGCGCGGGCGGGGTCTCTGGCGCGGGCTGGCGCAGGCGGCGTGGCCGGTATGGTTTTCCGGGGTTTGCTGGGCCGTGATGTTCACCGCCTTCATGGTGGCGATCACGCTGACCACGGTCGCCAACGTGCTCGTGACGATGGCCATCGGCCCGCTGATCACCGCCCTGTTCACCCGCGTTTTCCTGCGCCATCGGCTGCCGGCACGAACCTGGCTGGCGATCGCCGTGGCCGGCGCCGGCATCGCCTGGATGTTCGGGCAGGAAGCGGGCAGCGGCGCCTCGCTGGCCGGAACGCTGGTGGCGCTGGCCGTTCCGCTGGCGGCGGCGCTCAACTTCACGACGCTGCAGCACGCCGCCGAGCGCCAGGCGGAAGACCAGGCGGCTGTCGGCCAGGACATGTTGCCGGCGGTGCTGATCGGCGCCGTGCTGTCGGCCGCGGTCACCCTGCCGCTGGCCCTTCCCCTGCAGGCGTCGCGTCACGATCTCGGCCTGCTGGCGCTGCTCGGCGTCGTGCAACTGGCGATTCCCTGCCTGCTGCTGGTGCGCCTCTCGCGCGAGCTGCCGGCGCCCGAAATCGCGCTGCTTGGCCTGCTCGAAGTCGTCTTCGGCGTCACCTGGGCGTGGCTCGGCGCCGGCGAACGGCCCACCGCCAGTACGCTCGTCGGTGGCGCCCTGGTGCTCGGCGCGCTGGTGGCGAACGAGGCGCTGGCCCTGCGCGGACCGGTGGCCCGGCTGCCTGCGGCAAGCGGGCCGGCCTGCCGAGACCGTCACCCCTGCCCGGGGAACGCGCCGTGACGGCCCCTCGCCACGACCTCGAAACGATCTCGCTGGTCGGCTTCGCGCATGGCGTTTCGCATTTCTTCCATCTCCTGCTGCCGCCGCTCTTCCCGTGGCTGATGAAGGATTTCGCGCTGAGCTTCACCGGCATCGGGGCAACGATGACGATCTTTTTCGTCGTCTCGGCGATCGGCCAGGCGCTGGCCGGTTTCCTCGTCGATCGCTACGGTGCCGCCAGGGTGCTCGGCGCCGGGATCGGCTGCTTTCTCCTCGCCGCCCTGCTGCTCTCGCTGGCGGATGGCTACCTTGGAGTGAGCGTCGTCGCCGCGCTCGCCGGGCTCGGCAACAGCGTCTTCCACCCGGCCGATTTCACCGTTCTCAACCGCCACGTTTCGCAAGCTAGGCTGGGGCACGCCTTTTCGATCCACGGCCTCTCGGGCAACCTCGGCTGGGCGCTGGCGCCGGTATTCCTGACGGCGATCGCCGCCACCGCCGGCTGGCGGGCCGCCGCCCTGGGCGCCGCCGGCGTCGCCCTGCTCGCGCTGGCGCTGCTGCTCTGGCGGCGGCGTACCCTCGCCGACCCGCCGGGCAACCTGCACACCGCAGCGGCCGGGCAGCCCGGCCAGCCGATCTCGCCCTTCGCTTTCCTGCGCGCCCCGGCGGTGTGGCTGTGTTTCACCTTCTTTTTCCTGATCACGACGGCTTTCGGCGCGATCCAGAACTTTGCGACGCCGATCCTGCAGCAGCTCTACGGGCTGTCGCTGGCGGCCGGGGCGACTGCCCTTTCCGCCTATCTCGCCGGCGGCGCCGGCGGCATCCTGACCGGCGGTTTCCTGGCGCAGAAAGGCCAGCACGAACGCCTCATCGCGGCCGCCATCGGCACCGCCGCGCTGCTCGCCGTGGCGCTCGCGACGCTGCCGCTGCCGGCCTGGGCGATTCTGCCGCTGATGGCGGGAATCGGCTACTGCACCGGCCTCGCCGGCCCCTCACGCGACCTGCTGGTGCGCGGCGCCGCCACCTCGCGCTTCGGCCAGGCGGCCTATGGTCGCGTTTACGGCTTCGTCTATTCCGGCCTCGACGCCGGCCTCGCGCTCGCCCCGCTCGCCTTCGGCGTACTCATGGACGGCGGCCGCTTCCGCGCCGTGCTGGTCGGCATCGCCTTGCTGCAGGGACTGGCCATCCTCACCGCGCTGCGGGTGGGTGGAGCGGGACGGGGGGCGATGGTTTGAGCGGCCAACCTCCCCTTGCCTGTGCGGCATCCGCACTCACCAGTCACACTTGGGGTCATGAACCATGAATAGCCTGACAGACATACCTTCGACCCCGTTTGCCTATGCGGGCGCCTTGGACGAACCCATTGAGGAATTGCAATACGCCGTCCAGGAGCTCCGTTCAAGTGGGAGATTGACGCCGGAGGTACTGCACACGCTTAGAAAATACTTCCGCGTCAAGAACATCTACCATTCCAACGCCATTGAGGGAAACCTCCTCACTGTCGGCGAGACGCGGCAAGTGGTTGAGTACGGGCTCACGATTACGGGCCGTCCCCTTAAAGACCAAGCGGAAGCGAAGAATCTCTCACACGCCCTCGATTTTCTCGAGG
>NZ_JAMTDV010000085.1 GCF_023806565.1 Accumulibacter sp.
GAAGCGGCCAAGCTTCGTCTTCTGACGTCGCGCGTACCAATCGCGATGCGGCACCTCTCGGCGCTTGAACTGGCTGCCTGGCTGAAGGCTGACGAATCATCCGCGGATGCTTCGCCAAACGAGTCGACGCGCAAACCGCTGCTGCTCGACGTGCGGGAGCCGTGGGAGTACGAGCTTTGCCATCTGCCGGGGTCGCGGCTATTGCCGATGCGCAGTGTGCCAGATCGAATCGACGAGTTGACGGACGCCCCTGAAATCGTGGTGGTCTGCCATCACGGCAGGCGCAGCCTGCAGGTCGCGCAATTCCTCGAACGCCAGGGTTTCCAAGCGATTTTCAACCTTTCCGGCGGTGTTGATGCCTGGGCGAATGACGTTGACCCGGCGATGCGCAAGTACTGAAAGTGAGTTAGCGTCATGCCTCTGAAACTCGCTGACGGCAAAGTCGCCTTCCTGTTGGCTGCATGCTTGTCCGCTGTTCCTGCTATGGCGGCGGACCTGGTGCAGGTCTATCGTGCGGCGTTGGCCTACGACGCGCAGTACGCTGGCGCGCGCGCGGCGGCTGCGGCCGGACGCGAAAAGCTGCCGCAGGCACTGGCTGCCCTGTTGCCGACGATCGCAGCGAGCGGCAACACGTTCTGGAACGATACCGTCTACAACGTGAGCAGCTACGATGCGAATCTCAGGCGCTTGCCCAGCCAGAACTACCAGAACAAGTACAACACCAACAGCTACGGCGTAAGCCTGACGCAGCCGCTGTTTCGCTGGCAGAATTTCGTCCAGTACGACCAGTCGAAGCTGCTGCTCCTGCAGACCGAGGCGAACTTTGCACAGGCCGGACAGGACCTGATCCTGCGCGTCGCGCAAGCCTATTTCGACGTCCTCTTCGCCATCGAGAATCTGCGTGCCGTGCAGGCCAACAAGACAGCGATCGCCCAGCAACTCGAGCAGGCGAAGAAAAATTTCGAAGTCGGTACCGCGACGATCACCGATACGTACGAGTCGCAGTCGCGCTACGATCTGGCCACCGCGCAGGAGATTGCCGCCGAGAGCGATCTCGAAGTGAAACGCTACGCGCTGCGCGTGCTGATTGGCATTGATCCCGGAGAACTCAATCGGCTGAAGCAGAAAGCGGTGATGCAACCGCCACAACCGGCAAGCATGGAGCAATGGGTGGCTGCCGCCGAGCGCGACAGCTTCGTCGTGCAGGCGCAGCAGGCTGCCACCGAGGCGGCCGACAGGACAATCGAAATCAGCCGGGCCGGACATTACCCCACGCTGGACGTCGTGGCCAACTACGGCCAGAACAACGGTCCGGGGCAGTTTGGTCTCGGCGCGATCGATACCACGAATGCGCAGATCGGCCTGCAGCTCAACATTCCGATTTTTCAGGGCGGCGCGGTCAACTCGAAAACTCGTGAAGCGATCGCGCGGCGCGACGCGGAGCGGGCAGCGCTCGACAACGCGACGCGCAGTGCCGCGCTCGCGGCTCGCCAGGCGTACCTGGGCGTAGTCAATGGTCTTGCCGAAGTACGGGCACTTGAAGCGGCGCTGGTTTCCAGCCTCAGCTCGCTGGATTCGAACCGGCTCGGCTACGAGGTCGGCGTACGCATCAACATCGACGTGCTGAATGCCGAGAATCAGGTCTATGTCACTCGCCGGGACCTCGCGAAAGCGCGTTTCGATACCTTGCTTGCCCAGCTCAAGCTCAAGGCGGCGGTCGGCGCGCTTGCCGAGGACGACCTCGAGCGGATCAATACGCTGTTCGAATTGCCCTGAGCTGCGCGATCAGCGCCATGATCCGGAGTGTGGCGCCACGGTGGGCGAGGCTGAAGGTGGCGGTGGCGTCACGCATGGCGAGCAGCTTCGGACGCTCCTGGAGCAGGTCCGCCGCTACCTGTGCCGCTTCCCCGACATCCGCCACCCGTCGCGCTGCGCCAGAAGCGATGGCATTCCTACCGGCCTCGGCAAAATTGAAGTCGTGCGGGCCAAGCAGCACAGGGCAGCCGCAGGCTGCCGCCTCGATCAGATTCTGACCGCCGAACGGCAACAGGGTGCCGCCAATGACTGCCAGGTCAGCCAGCGCGTAGTAGGCGGCCATTTCTCCCATGCTGTCGCCGAGCCAGACGCGTGTTTCCCGGTGTGGCAGTTCACCGGCACTTCTGCGACAGAAGGCCAGCCGGCGTTGCGCGATGAGATCGGCGACTTCGGCGAACCGTTGCGGGTGGCGAGGCACCAGCAGCAACAGCAGGTCGGGAGTCGTCATCGTCGCGAACGCGTCGAGAATCAGGGCCTCCTCGCCTTCGCGGGTGCTTGCCGCGAGCCAGATCGGCCGGGTGCCGATTGCCTGCCGCCACGTCGCTCCCTGCTGCAGTTTGTCCGGTGCTGGGGCAACGTCGAACTTGAGATTGCCGCAAACGCTGACCTGGCGTGCTCCGATCTGCTGCAAGCGTTCGCCATCGGCTGCGGTTTGCGCGGCGACCGCGCTCAGTGCCGAGAGTGCCGGCCGAATCAGGCCTGGCAAGCGCGCGTAGCCTCGCTGCGAACGTGCGGAAAGGCGGGCGTTGATCAACGCCAGCGGCAAGCCGCGGCGCCTGCAAGCCTCGATCATGTTTGGCCACAGTTCGGTTTCCATCAGCAGCCCGAGCTGCGGCCGGAAATGATCGAGGAAGCGTCCGCAGGCAGCGGGCAGATCGTAGGGGAGGTATACCTGTGTCAGCCGCCCCGGATATCGGGCCAGCAATTCCTTGCCGGTCGCCCGGCCGGTCGGTGTCATGTGTGTCAGCAACACGCTGTGCTCGGGATACTCCCGCAACAGCGCCGCGATCAGCGGCTCGGCGGCGCGTGTCTCGCCGACCGATACCGCGTGCAGCCAGATCAGACGCGTCGGTGGAGGCGCCCGGTAATGGCCGTGTCGCTCGCCAAGTTGCCGCAGATACTCCGGCTGCTTGCGCGCACGCCAGCAGAGCCGCAGCCAGACGAGCGGCATGGCGAGATAAAAAAGCAGCGAATAGATCAGGCGGGACATCGGAGCAGCGCCTGTTCGACCACCCTCAGCACTGCATCGACCGACGGCGGCGCGCCGGCACCGCCGAGATTGCGCACGAAGCCCGTTCCGCAAACGCCGGTCAACGCTGGTTCGGTGGCCACGTAGAGGGCAATGACCGGAACGCGCAGTGCCGCGGCAAGGTGCGCGAGACCGGTATCGACGCCGATCGCCAGACTGGCGCGAGCGATCAGG
>NZ_JAMTDV010000086.1:0-83643 GCF_023806565.1 Accumulibacter sp.
GGAAGCAGTCGCCAGCAAGGCCGTGAAGGACGCGCAGAAGGCACTCGATGCCAAGGCCGCCCAATACGCCAAGCTCACCGAGGCCGAGATCAAGACCTTGGTGGTGGAAGACAAATGGCTGACCGCGCTGGCTACCAGCGTAGAGGGCGAACTGGATCGCGTCAGTCAGGCGCTTACCGGCCGCATCCGGCAATTGGCCGAACGCTACGCCACCCCGCTGCCGCGCTTGGCCGAAGAAGTGGAGACGCTCGCTGCACGTGTCGATGAGCACCTGAAGAAGATGGGGTTCGTATGGCAGTGAGGCACGTCAACGCCGTACCGCTGGCACGGATTTTCTGGGGGAGTGCGCTGCGATGAGCGCGATTCCGGCGGGCTTCAAGCAGACCGAGGTTGGGGTAATACCGCAGGATTGGGAGGTGAAGCTGTTGCCCGATGTGTGCCGCTTCCGTGGGGGAAAAGCTCATGAGCAGCACATCTCGGATACTGGCAAATATGTTTGTGTGAACTCAAAATTCATTTCGACGGATGGCAAAATCCGCAAGTATTCCAGCGCGAACTTCTGTGGAGCGAAGCGAAACGACGTCCTCATGGTGATGAGCGACCTTCCAAACGGGCGTGCGCTCGCGAAAGCTTATCTGGTCGAGCAGGACGATCTATATGCCGTTAACCAACGGGTCTGTGCGCTGACTGCGTACCGCGACTGCCCGCAGTATCTCTTCTACATCCTCAACAGAAACCCCTACTTTCTGGGATTCGATGACGGGGTCAGCCAAACCCATTTGCTAAATCACGTCTTCCAGAAGTGCCAGCTTTCGATGCCGCCCTCGATGGGCGAACAACGCGCCATCGCCGCCGCGCTGTCGGATGTGGATACCCTGCTCGCCAAGCTCGACCAATTCATCGCCAAGAAGCGCGACCTCACACAGGCCGCCATGCAGCAACTCCTCACCGGCCAAATTCGCCTGCCGGGGTTTAGCGGGGAGTGGGAGGTGAAAAGGCTGGAAGAGATCGCAGATTGTCTAGACAACCTTCGCGTACCCTTGAATGAGGCGCAGCGAGGCGAAATGCGTGGGGATTATCCCTATTGCGGCGCAAATGGGGTACTCGACTTCGTCAACGATTACGTGCTTGATGATGACATTATCTTGATTGCGGAGGACGGTGGGTATTTTGATGAATACGCATATCGTCCGATTGCATATCGGATGATAGGCAAGTGCTGGGTTAACAATCACGCTCACATATTGAAAGCCAAGGTTGGACATGACCAAGGTTTCCTTTTCTTTTCCCTCGTTCACAAAAATGTCCTCAGCTATTTAGCAAGTGGTACAAGGGCGAAACTCAACAAATCAGAAATGTGGAAGATTGAGGTGAACATGCCATTTGAACCCACAGAGCAAACCGCCATCGCCACCGTCCTCTCCGACATGGACGCCGAACTTGCCGCCCTCGAAGCTCGCCGCGACAAGACCCGCGCCCTCAAGCAGGGGATGATGCAGGAGCTGCTCACCGGGAGGATTCGGCTGGTATGAGCCGCCAGCCACAGGCATCCATGTTCTATGTCGGCTGGGATGTCGGTGGCTGGAACTGCGACAAGAACGGCAAGAGCCGCGACGCGCTGGTTATTCTCGATACTGGCCTGAACATCGTCGGCACGCCGTGGCGGGGCAACCTGCGCGCCGCCATCAACGAAGCCACTGACAGCGCCGAATGGATCGGGCGCCTGTTCGCGCTATGCAATGCCGCCGCGCCCGGTGACGCTCTCATCACCCTTGCCATCGACACGCCGCTGGGGTTTTCCGAGGCATTTGTCCGGCTGGTGACGAAGCTGGGCACTGCGTGCGAGATCGGAAACTCGGACACCAATCCCTACCTGTTCCGGCAAACCGAGCACTTTCTCTTCGAGCATGGCTTGAAGCCGCTGTCGGCCATCAAGGACATGATCGGCAGTCAGGCCACCAAGGGCATGCACGTCCTCGCCAAGTTCGTACCGCATACGCTGCGTTGCGGGGTCTGGTCGGATGGGATGCGGCTCACCGCCATCGAAGCCTATCCGTCCGCTTGCAAGGACTCTGCGACGATTAGAGGCTTGCAGCAGCCCTTCGGCAAGCTTGCCCATGACGACCTCGACGATGCGCTGACCTGCGCCTTGCTAGGCTGCCTGTTTGATACGCATCCCGATAAGCTCATCTCGCCGGGGGCGTCAGTGCCAGCCTCTGAAGGGTGGATTTGGGTGCCGAAGGATGGTTTGCCGCTCAACGAACGAACTACGGAATCAACATGAAGAACTACTACCGCGTGATGCTTGGCAAGCAAAGTGTCCATGCTGCGACCTGTTTCGCCAACGGCTACATCGGTATCGACAATGACCTTCAGCGGGACATCGGGCCATACCTGACCGATGACTGGCGGCATTTCAATGCCAAGATGGTGCCCGAGTACCTCAAGCTCTATCCGGAGAAGTCGAAGATTGCAGCGGGTTTGGCCTGTGGCGTCGCATGGACAGTCTGTAAGGGCATCCTGAAAGGCGATATCGTTTTGTGCCCGGATGGCAAAGGCACTTACCGAGTCGGCGAGATCATCGGCGACTATGATTACCTGCCGGGCGAAGACTTGCCGCTGCGACGAGCGGTTCACTGGTTTGAGGTTTCAATCGAACGGGCGAGCATGAGCGACGCCCTGAAACGGTCGACCGGGTCGATTGGCACGGTAGCCAACGTTTCAGGCTATCGCGAAGAACTTGAGGCGTTTATTGGTGGAAAGGTGGCTCCCAAGCTGATTTCTACCGACGAAACGGTCGAGGACGCTTCGGCCTTCGCCTTGGAAAAACACCTCGAAGATTTTCTTGTGCAGAATTGGGCGCACACCGACCTCGGCAAGGACTACGACATCTACGAGGAAGAGGGCGAGAAGGTCGGGCAGCAGTACCCGACCGATACGGGGCCGATGGATATTCTGGCGATCAAGAAGGACAAGTCGGAGCTGCTAGTCGTCGAGCTTAAAAAAGGCCGGGCGAGCGACGTGGTCATCGGCCAGACGCTGCGTTATATGGGCTTTGCCGCGCAGGAGTTGGCCGAGCCGAACCAGAAGGTGCGCGGCGTGATCATTGCACTGGAAGACGATCAGCGGATTCGACGGGCATTGGCTGTTGCGCCCAATATCGACTTCTTCCGCTACCAAATCAGCTTCAAGCTCGTCAAGGTGTGACATGACCACCGTCGGCCAGATCGAAAAGCGCACCCAGGCCCGCGTCGTCGCGCTGTTCCGGGAACGGCTCTGCTACGACTACCTCGGCGACAAGACCGACCTCGACAACCGCAACATCGAGGAAACGCTGCTGCGAAGTTGGCTGACCAGGCAGGGCGTGAGCGACACACTGATCAACCGGGCGCTGCACGAACTGAACAAGGTGGCGACCGACACCAGCAAGAGCCTCTACGACCGCAACAAGGAGGTCTACGATCTATTGCGCTACGGCGTGAAGGTGCAGCCCGGCGCCGGCGAGAACAGGGTCACGGTCTGGCTGATCGACTGGCAGCATCCGGAAAACAACCACTTCGCTGTGGCCGAGGAAGTGACGGTGAAGAGTGCCGATCTGGCCAATGCCGCCAAGGCCGGCACCAAGCGCCCGGACGTGGTGATCTACATCAACGGCATCGCACTGGGCGTGCTGGAACTGAAGCGCTCCACCGTATCGGTGGCCGAGGGCATCCGCCAGAATCTGGACAACCAGAAGAAGGAATTCATCCAGCCCTTTTTCTCGACCATGCAGTGGGTGATGGCCGGCAACGACAGCGAGGGGTTGCGCTACGCGACCATCGAGACGCCGGAGAAGTATTACCTGCGCTGGGTCGAGGACACCGGCCCCTATGCCCGCGAGCCGAACCTGCTCGATCGCCACCTGCTACAGGTGTGCCGCAAGGCGCGACTGCTGGAACTGATCCACGACTTCGTCGTCTTCGATGCCGGCACCAAGAAGCTCTGCCGGCAGAACCAGTATTTCGGGGTGAAGGCCGCGCAGGGCTTCATCAAGCGCCGAGAGGGCGGCATCATCTGGCACACCCAGGGCAGCGGCAAGTCGCTGACCATGGTCTGGCTGGCCAGGTGGATACGCGAGAACCGCGAAGGTTCGCGGGTACTGATCATCACCGACCGCACCGAGCTGGACGAGCAGATCGAGAAGGTCTTCAAGGGCGTCCGTGAGCAGATCTGCCGCACCAGGAGTGGCGCTGACCTGATCGAGAAGCTGAACCGCACCGAGGAATCCCTGCTCTGCTCGCTGGTCCATAAATTCGGCGGCAAGGGTGGCGAGGAGGGCGACGAAGGTACCAAGGCGTTCATCGACTCTATCCAGAACCTCCCCCCGGATTTCAAGGCCAAGGGCGATCTGCACGTCTTCGTCGATGAGTGCCACCGCACCCAGAGCGGCGACCTGCACAGAGCGATGAAGGCGATGCTGCCCAATGCGATCTTTATCGGCTTCACCGGCACGCCGCTGCTGAAGGCGGACAAGGCCAGGAGCATCGAGGTCTTCGGGCGCTATATCCACACCTACAAGTTCGACCAGGCGGTGCGCGAAGGGGTGGTGCTGGACTTGCGCTACGAGGCGCGGGACATCGACCAGTCCATCACCTCGCAGAAGAAAATCGACGAATGGTTTGACGCCAACACCAAGGGGCTGAACGACGTTGCCAAGGCGCAACTCAAGCAGAAATGGGGAACGATGCAGACGGTGCTGTCCAGTCAGGACAGGCTGTCGAAAATCGTTGCCGACATCCTCATGGACATGGTTACCAAGCCGCGGCTGATGGACGGCCACGGCAACGCCATTGTGGTCGCCGGCAGCATCTACGAGGCGTGCAAGTTCCATGAGTTGTTCGCCAAGACGGCACTCAAAGGCAAGTGCGCCATCGTCACCAGCTATGCCCCCAGTATTGCCGACACCAAGGGCGAGACAACGGGAGCGGGCGATACCGACAATCTGCTGAAGTACGGGATTTACGCCCAGATGCTGGCTGACTGGTTCGGTGAACCAGCCGACAAGGCCATCGGCAAGGCCGAGAAGTTCGAGCAGGCGGTGAAGCAGAAATTCATCGACGAACCGGGCCAGATGAAGCTGCTGATCGTCGTGGACAAGCTGCTGACCGGATTCGATGCGCCGTCGGCCACCTATCTCTACATCGACAAGGAGATGCGCGATCACGGCCTGTTCCAGGCGATCTGCCGGGTGAACCGGCTCGATGGCGAGAGCAAGGACTACGGCTACATCATCGACCACAAGGACTTGTTCAAGAGTCTGGAAGGTGCGGTTGCCGACTACACCAGCGGGGCGCTGGACGGCTATGACAAGGACGACGTGAAGGGTCTGCTGGAGAACCGGCTGGTCAAGGCGCGGGAGGACTTGGAAGACGCCCGCGAAGCGGTCAGGGCGCTTTGCGAGCCTGTTGCAGCGCCAAGGGAGTCGGTGGATTACTTCCACTATTTCTGTGCCATCGAGTCCGGCAACGCCGGGCAGCTCAAGGACAATGAGCCGAAACGGCTGAAGCTGTACAAGTTTGTCGCCACGCTGATTCGTGCCTATGCCGGCATCGCGAATGAACTGGCCGAGGCCGGCTACACGCCAGACGAGATCGAGAAGATCAAGGCCGAGGTGGATCACTACAGCAAGGTGCGCGACGAAGTGCGGATTGGCAGCGAGGACTACATCGACCTCAAGGGGTATGAGCCATTCATGCGCCACCTGATCGACACCTACATCCGCGCCGAGGAGAGCGAGAAGATTTCGGGCTTCGATGACATGAGTTTGATTCAGTTGATCGTCGAGCGCGGGCCGGATGCGGTCAACGCGCTGCCCAAGGGCATCAAGGACAAGCACGAGGCGGTCGCCGAAACCATCGAGAACAACGTCCGCAAGCTGATCATCAACGAGTCGCCCGTCGATCCGGCCTACTACGACAAGATGTCGAAACTGCTCGATGCGTTGATCGAACTGCGGCGCAAGGGTGTGGTGAGCTACAAGGAGTATCTGGAGAAGATCGCCAAGCTGACCAAGGAGGCGACGATGCCGGGCGGCGGACCGGGGGGCTATCCGGCCAGCGTCGCGACGGCGGCACAGCGGGCGCTCTATAACAACCTGGGCAAGGACGAGCCGCTGGCGCTGGCGGTGGATGCGGCGATTCAGTCGGCTCGCATGGATGGCTGGCGGAGCAACACCATGAAAACCCGGCGGGTGCGGATCGCCATCAGGGCAACCTTGGCGAAAGCAGCAGCTCAGCCCATCGCGGTCAATGCCGCCAATCAGGACACGGCTCAGGGCGATTACCCGGTGGAGGTTCTGGCCGACCGGATTCTGGAACTGGCGAAGCACCAGAATGACTACTGAGGTTCGCGACCTTACCGTCAGCGGGATCAAGGTGGAGGTGGTTCGCAAGGACATCAAGAACCTGCATCTCGGTGTGTATCCGCCCCATGGGCGGGTACGCGTAGCGGCACCGTTGGTCATCAGCGACGACGCGGTGCGGCTGGCGGTGATCGACAAGCTGGGCTGGATCAGACGGCAGAAAGCCAGCTTCGCCGCGCAGCCACGCCAGTCGCAGCGCGAGATGGTGAATGGCGAGAGCCACTACTTTCTCGGGCAGCGTTACCGCTTGCGTGTGCATGAGCGGGATGCCCCAGCTCGCGTTGCCGTCCGCGGTATCGCCAGCCTCGACCTGTTCGTGCGCTCCGGCACCACTGCCGACCAGCGGGAAGCCGTGCTGCTGCGCTGGCATCGCGAGCAACTCAGGGCGTTGATTCCGCCCTTGCTGGAAAAGTGGCAGCCGATGCTTGGCGTGCAGGTCGCCGACTGGGGCATCAGGAAGATGAAAACCAAGTGGGGAAGCTGCAATCCCGCCTCACGGCGTGTCTGGTTCAATCTGGAGCTGGCCAAGAAGCCGGTGCAGTGCCTTGAGTACATCGTGGTGCATGAACTGGTGCATCTGTTGGAGCGGCACCACAACGACCGCTTCGCTGGGCTGATCGAAGCTCACCTGCCACAGTGGCGGCAGTACCGCGAGATGTTGAAGAAGGCACCGCTGGGACATGAGGAATGGCAATACTGAAGATGGCGGCGGTTCAGGCCGCCCGACGGGTTAGAAGGGACGGCGGTAGGGAGAGATGGCGCCGATGGCGAAGCCTTCGGCATGCTTCGGTCAGTGATACGGTAGCGAAGGCGCGGGGCTTGCATCGCGAAAAACATGTTCGACGAAAAGACGGAGACCACGATGACTCAGGACGAAATGAAGAAAGCAGTCGCGCGCGCGGCGATCACCTACGTTGTCGAAGGAGAACTCGTCGGCGTCGGGACGGGGTCGACGGCCAACTGCTTCATCGACGAACTTGCTCTAATCAGACACCGGGTTCGCGGTACGGTAGCCAGTTCCGAAGCGTCGAAGCGGCGACTGGAGGGCCACGGGCTGCCCGTCCTGGAGCTCAACGATGTGGAGCGCCTCCCGATCTACGTGGATGGTGCGGACGAGATCAATGCCGCGATGCAGATGATCAAGGGCGGAGGCGGCGCCTTGACGCGAGAGAAGATCGTCGCCGCCGTAGCCGATATGTTTGTCTGTATCGCCGATCAGTCGAAGCGGGTAGACGTGCTCGGCCGCTTCCCGCTACCCGTCGAGGTCATCCCCATGGCATTACGGCACGTCCTCCGCCAGTTGGCCGCAATCGGCGGGACGCCGGTGTTGCGTGAAGGTTTCGTGACCGACAACGGCAACCTGATCGTCGACGTTGCCGGCCTGGAAATCGTCGATGCCGTCGGCCTGGAAACGCGGATCAATCAGATCGTCGGGGTGGTAACAAACGGCCTGTTTGCCTCCCGCCCGGCGGATGTCTGTCTGCTGGGAACGGCTGCCGGCGTGCAGACGCTGACCGCCGCGTGAGCGGACAGGCGGTGCCCTCCGCTCGTCGTGCGTGTGCTTTCGCTGCCAGTCATGCGCCGGGCGGAACGTAGCCCTGCACCTTGTCGGCACCACCGCCGAAGAAGTGCCTTTCCATCTGTTCCGCAAGGTACTTGCGATGGGCCGCATCGGCAAGATTGAGACGGTTCTCGTTGATGATCATCGTCTGCATGCGCACCCACTGCTGCCAGGCTTCCTTGGATACCCTTTCATAGATGCGCTTGCCCAGTTCCCCCGGATAGGGGGGAAAGTCCAGTCCTTCGGCTTCGCGACCAAGCTTGATACAGGTGACGGTTCTCGTCATACATTCCACTCCTTGATATTTGTGGTTTCTTGTCGTGCACGCAGTTTCCTGCGGGCGGCGGCGGGTTTATTGCCGGCAAGTCCTCAGAGCTCTTTCATCAACACGATCGAGCGCCGTTGCAGGTTGTAGACCAGACGCTTTTCGGTAGGCAAGTCGGCGATCTGGCGGACGCTGAAACCGCGCTCCTTGAACCACTGCGAGGTAACCGTGGTGAGCACGAACAGACGCTTGATTCCCGACGCCCGCGCCTGCGCCTCGATCTGTTTCATCAGCAGGGCGCCGTAACCCCAACGCCGATAGTGGGGGTGTACCGCCAGGCAGGCGAGCTCGGCCTGCTCGTCGCCGTATGGATAGAGTGCGGCGCAGCCAACAATTATTCCATCGTGTTCGACCACGGAGAAGCGCGAGATTTCGCGTTCGAGCAGTTCGCGCGAGCGGCGAACCAGCGTGCCGTCGGCTTCGAGTGGTTCGATCAGCGCCACCAGGCCGCCGATGTCGTCGGGGCGTGCCTCATGCAACTGCTCCAGCGACTCGCGAGTGATTACCGTCCCCACGCCGTCGTGGGTGAACAGTTCGCGCAGCAGGGTGCCGTCCTCGTCGTAACCGATCAGGTGTACGCGCCCCACTCCGGCGCGGCTTGCGCGAACGGCGCAGGGCAGATAACGCCTGAGGTCGGTCGACAGCCAGTCACCGAGACTGATCAGGCGCTCGGCAGCTTCGACCGTCAATTCATCGAGCAGAGCGCCGTCGATATCGGTGGCCCCCCGGCTGTCGGTCAGGAAAATCAGCTTGTCCGCGAGCAGCGAGGTGGCTACCGCTTCTGCCACTTCCTCCATCGCCAGGTTGAAGATTTCCCCGGTTGGACTCGATCCGATGCACGACAGCAGAACGATGTTGCCCAGACTCAACTGCGCACGAATGCCCTCGGCGTCGACCTTGCGCACCTGGCCGGAATATTGCAGGTCGACCCCGTTGACCACGCCCACCGGTTTGGCAGTGATGAAATTGCCACCAACGACCCGTATTGTGCTGTTGGCCATTGGAGTGTCGGCGAGGCCCTGTGAAAGCAGGGCCTCGATTTCGACGTAAATGCTGCCGACTGCATCGATCACGCAATGGATGGCCTTCGCATCGGTAACGCGATAGTTTCCGTGGTAAACCGACTGCAGCCCCCTCTCGCGCAGCAGAGCCTCGATCTGCGGCCGTGCGCCATGCACCAGAACGAGCCGCACGCCGAGCGCGGCCAGCAGGTTGACGTCGTAGGCCAGGGTCCGCGCCAGAGGCCCGGCGATCGCCTTGCCACCAAACGCGACAAGAAAGGTCTTGCCGCGAAACAGGTTGACATAGGGCGCGACCGACCGGAACCAGGCGACGAAAGGGACGGAGATCAGATCGTTGGCCATTTCATGCCGTTGGCCTGGCTTTCTCGCCGTTCTCCGCAGCCTTGGCTGCCTTTGCCTCCTTGGCTGCCGTTGCCTTCTCGCGGGCTTCGGAGGCCGCGAGTTCCTTCGCCTGCTTTGCGGCTCGCGCCTTTTCCGCTCGCAGTTCCTTGGCGCGTTCGGCCTTGGTTTTCGGCGCTTGTTTGGCAGGCGCCGGTTGCCCATCCTTGCCGGCCTCGTCCGTTGCTCCGCGCGTGATCACCATCCTCGGTTCCTTCGCCAGGTCGATCTTGAGTTCCTTTTCCAGCCGCTCGCAGATCGTTCGCAGCACCTTGACCCGGGCAAAGTACTTGTCATTCGACTCGACGATCGTCCATGGTGCAGTACCCGTACTGGTGCGGTCGACCATGTCGCATACGGCCTCGTGATAGGCTCCGGCCTTTTCGCGATTGCGCCAGTCCTCTTCGGTAATCTTGTAGCGCTTGTGCTCGACCTTGGCGCGCTCCTCGAAGCGCCTGAGCTGCTCCTCATCACTGATCTGCAGCCAGAACTTGACGACGATGCCGCCAGCACGCCAGAGGTCGTGTTCAAAGTCGTTGATCTCCGAATAGGCGCGCAACCAGTCCGCCTGACTGCAGAAACCCTCGACTCGTTCGACGAGCACGCGGCCGTACCAGGTACGGTCGAAGATGGTCACCCGCCCGAGGCGGGGCATGTGCCGCCAGAATCGCCACAGGTAGGGGCGTGCGCGCTCCTCTTCATTCGGCGCAGCGATCGGGATGATCTGATACTGGCGTGCATCCATCGCCGACATGACGCGTCGGATGGCGCCGCCCTTGCCGGCCGCATCGGAACCTTCGAAGGCAAGGATCAAGGCGCGCTTCTTGAATTCGGGATGACGCATCATCTCGGACAGACGCCCCTGCCAGGTGGCAAGCTCGGTCTCGTACACCTTCTTCGCGAGGCTTTGCGTCATGTCCAGCGCACTCAGCACGTCGAGACGGTCGATCCGCGGCGAGAAGGGCGGCGCCACCGGCGAAGTCTGTTCGCGCTTGTCGGCAAGGCGTTTATGCAGCGATTCGAGGATGGTCTTGCCGACGGTGAGTGAGCGGTAGCGGTCATCGGTTCCTTCGACGATGATCCACGGGGCCCACGGCGTGTTCGTCGTGCGCAGCAGATGTCCCGCGACCTCCTGCAGCTTGTCGTAGGTCTTCAGCCGATCCCAGCTCGCCTTGGTCACCCGCCAGCGGGTCAGCGGATTCGCTTCGATCGACTGCAGACGTTCGCGTTGTGCGGTCTTGGAGAGGTGTATCCAGAACTTCAGGACCAGTGCGCCCTCATTGACCAGCATCTCCTCGAAGCGGTTGAGCTCGTCCATGCGCTGGTCAAAATCCGCGCGTGAAAGGTCGCCGGCAATCCGTTCGGCGATCGGCCACGAATACCACGAGCCGGCGGCAATCCCGATTCGCCCCTTCTTCGGCAGCGCCCGCCAGAAGCGCCACATCGACGGGCGCTCGCGTTCCTCCTGCGTCGGAGCCGAGAAGGTGCGCGTGGACAGGTAACGCGGGTCCATCCATTCGTATAGCGTGTTGATCGTTTCGCCCTTGCCCGAGCCATCGACGCCGCTGATCAGAACGATTACCGGAAAGCTGCCGTTCTCGCGCAGCTGGTCCTGTGCTTCGAGCAGCGCTGCGCGCAGCTTGGGCTCTTCCACCTTGTACGTGTCCTTGTCGATCTTGTGTCCCAGTTCTGCCGATTCAAACATTCGTCGTCTCCTCCTTGAAGTCACCCCACAAGAGCTGGATCGCTGCGAGCGCAGCCAGGCCAGCAGTTTCGGTCCGCAGGATGCGCGGCCCCAGGCGCACCGGCAAGAAACCGGTCAATTCCGCCAACTCCCGTTCCTCGGCCGCCAGACCGCCCTCGGCGCCGATCAACAATTCGACCTCTCTACCGGATGCTGCTCCCGGCAGGGTGGCAAGGCAGCGTTCGGCGTTCGGCGCCAGCATCAGGCGGACGACCCCCGCTTCCGGAGGCCGCGCCAGCCAGCATTCGAGACTTTCCGGAGCATCGATTTCCGGCAGCCGATTGCGCCCACACTGTTCGCAGGCGGCAGCGATTACGCCGCGCCAATGTTGCAGCCGTCGCACGGCGCGTTCTCCGTCCAGGCGCAGCACGCTACGCCGCGAGAATACTGGAACGATACGACGGACACCCAGTTCGACCGCCTTCTGTATCGTCGAGTCCATTTTCTCACCGGCCTGCAGTGCCTGCACCAGGGTGACCGCGAGCGGTGATTCACGCTCGCAGTCCTGCCACTGCAGAATTTCGGCGCTGACTCGAGTGCGTTCGATGTCGATGATTCGCGCAGTATATTCCCCGCCGTCGCCATTGAAGAGTATCAGAGGATCGCCGCTGCGCAGGCGAAGTACCCTGCCTGCATGATGTGCGACGCTTTCCGGCAGATCGACGACCCGAGCCGCCGCGAGCGACATCGAGCAATGAAAGCGGGGAGTGTTCACCATGGTATTATAAAGTCTTAACTGTTCGATGGACGTTGTTTGGAGGCGGCTCGGCGATGGCGCTCAACACCCCGGTTTGTGACTTTGGTCGGCCTGCCGACGACTTCGAACTGCCGGACACCGACGGTGCGCGGCACAGCCTGGCCACGCTGCGTGGCCCGAATGGGCTTCTGCTGATGTTCATCTGCAACCATTGCCCGTATGTCAAGGCGGTCATCGATCGCATTTGCCGCGACGCACGCGAGCTGCCGACGATCGGCATTGGCGTTGCGGCGATCATGAGCAACGATCCCGTCGAGTACCCGGAAGACTCCTTCGCCAATATGCAGCGGGTGGCGAGAGAGCTGGAATTCCCGTTTCCCTACCTTTATGACGAGACGCAGGCGGTGGCACGCGCCTATGGTGCCGTATGCACACCGGATTTCTTCGGTTTCAACCGGCAATTGCAGTTGCAGTACCGTGGGCGGCTCGATGCCAGCGGGCGCCAGCCGGCACCGCCTGACGCGCGACGTGAATTGGTCGAAGCAATGCGCATGATTGCCGAGACCGGCCACGGCCCGAGCGAGCAGGTAGCCAGCATCGGCTGCTCGATCAAGTGGCGCGCCTGATTCGGCATGCACCAGGGAGACCGCGCGAGCGAGGCGGCGCTCATCGACAGCGACCTCAAACGCATGCTCGACGCCAGCGTCGCGCTGGTGCGCGAGGTGGCGCAGCGCGAAATCATTCCCCGCTTCCTGCGGGTCAGTCATGGTCAGCGAAAGGATGACGGATCACTGTGCTCGGAGGCCGACCTCGCGGCGCAGCAGTTTCTCCTTGGCCGACTAAGCGAGATCCACGCTTGCCCGATCATTGGCGAGGAAATGTCGCAGACGGCGCAGCGCGCCCGTTGGCAGGACGCCAGCAGCGACGAACGCGGTCTGTGGTGTATTGACCCGATCGATGGGACGACGAATTTCATCAATGGCCTGCCGTGCTTTGCCGTTTCGATCGCCTGGATGCGTGGGCGGCGAACTCGCCTGGCGGTTACCTACAATCCGATCACCGACGAAATGTTCTACGCGCGTGAAGGCAATGGCGCATATGTGAACGGGCGTCGTCTGCCTCTGCGCCAGGTGACCGGCGACATCCGCCGGGCAGTCGGCGGTGTAGACTTCAAGCGAATTCCGAAGCTGCTCGCCGATCAGATTGCCGTGAATCCGCCGTTTTTCTCGCAGCGCAATTTCGGCAGCTCGACTCTCGACTGGTGCAATCTCGCCGCTGGCCGCCTCGACCTCTACCTGCACGGCGGTCAAATGCTCTGGGACTACGCTGCCGGCAGTCTGATCCTGGCCGAGGCGGGCGGGCAGATGTGCACCTTGGCGCACGACGAGTATGCCGCCGACGACGTCTGGCGTCGCCCGGTGATTGCCGCTTTGCACCCGGCAGTCTTCGCCACCTGGCGGGACTGGGTGCGGCAGCACGGCGGACAAGGGGATTCCTGAGCGCGCTGCCGGATCCTCGAAGGGAACTTTCCTGGCAAGAGGTCGCATGCATCGGCGCCATTCTCGACTATACTGTACAAAATTACTCGGATATCCATCACAGGAGTGTTGAACAATGGCTGTAAGCACGGAAGCCGTAAGAGCGGCGCTCGCCAATCTGGCCGACCCGAATACCGGCAAGGATTACGTATCGACACGTTGCGTGAAGAACATCCGGATCGACGGCTCGGACCTTTCGCTCGACATCGAACTGGGCTATCCGGCGAGAACACAGTTCGATGAAATCCGCCGTGCGGTGATCGCGCAACTCAGAAGCATTCCCGCCATCGGCAACATCAGCGTCAACGTCATCACGAACATCGTCGCCCACACCGTGCAACGCGGCCTGAAACCATTGCCAGGCGTCAAGAACATCATCGCTGTCGCGTCCGGCAAAGGGGGCGTCGGCAAGAGCACGACGGCGGTCAATCTCGCTCTCGCGCTGGCCCAGGAAGGGGCGACGGTGGGTCTGCTCGACGCCGACATCTATGGCCCTTCGCAACCACAGATGCTGGGCCTGCTCGGGCAGAAGCCGGAATCGTCCGACGGCGTGTCGATGGATCCCCTGCACGCCCATGGTCTGCAGGCGATGTCGATCGGTTTCATGATCGACATCGATTCGCCGATGGTCTGGCGCGGACCAATGGTGACGCAGGCGCTAGAACAACTGCTCAAGCAGACCAACTGGCAGGACGTCGATTATCTGGTGGTCGACATGCCTCCGGGAACCGGCGACACGCAACTGACGCTGGCACAGAAGGTGCCGGTGACGGGTGCGGTGATCGTCACCACGCCGCAGGACATCGCCCTGATCGACGCGCGCAAGGGTCTCAAGATGTTCGAGAAGGTCGGCATTCCGATTCTCGGTCTGGTCGAGAACATGAGCATCCATATCTGCCCGCAGTGCGGGCACGAGGAACACCTGTTCGGCCGCGGCGGTGGCGAGCAGATGTGTCGCGACTACGGTACCGACTTGCTTGGCGCCCTGCCTTTGGAAATGTCGATTCGCGAACTGACCGACGCCGGTCAACCGACCGTGGTCGGCGCTCCCCAGTCGCGCGCTGCCGGCATATATCGGGCGATCGCCCGTCGGCTGGCGGTGAAGATTGCCGAGCGGGCCCGCGACATGAGTGCCAAATTCCCCAGCATCGTCGTCCAGAACACCTGAACTGCCGAGCTGGAGCGGTGCCTGCCAGCGCACGGGGCAGTTTCTTCCGTCGCCCGGACACCGTAGAATGGGCACATTTCCCGCATCAACGGTGTTCGCGTGACCAGCAATGTCAATCAAGTCGGATAGGTGGATCCGCCGCATGGTGGCGGAGTACGGCATGATCGATCCCTTCGAGCCGAACCAGGTGCGCGAGATCGATGGCCGGCGCATCGTTTCGTACGGAACTTCCAGTTACGGCTACGATATTCGCTGCTCGAACGAATTCAAGCTGTTCACCAACCTCAACTCGACGATCGTCGATCCGAAGAACTTCGACCCGAACTCCTTCGTCGAGGTCAAGAGCGATTTCTGCATCATTCCGCCGAATTCCTTCGCGCTGGCGCGCACCGTCGAATATTTCCGCATTCCGCGCAGCGTGCTGACGGTCTGCCTGGGCAAGAGTACCTATGCGCGTTGCGGCATCATCGTCAACGTGACGCCCTTCGAGCCGGAATGGGAAGGCCATGTGACGCTGGAGTTCTCGAACACGACGCCATTGCCCGCCAAGATTTACGCGAACGAAGGCATCGCGCAGGTTCTCTTCTTCGAATCCGACGAGGAATGCGAAACTTCGTACAAGGATCGCGGCGGGAAATACCAGGGCCAGCGGGGCGTGACCTTGCCGAAGATCTGACCTGCACGCCGGGCGACCGACGACAGCCGCGCCGCCGTCCTTCCATTCCTGATTCGGTACTGGATTCGCCATGCATTTCAACTTCCCGGTAATCGTCATCGACAAGGACTACCGCTCGGAAAACACGGGCGGTCACGGCATCCGGGCGCTGGCCAAGGCAATCGAGAAGAAGGGCTTCGAGGTCTTCGGGGTAACCAGCTACGGTGACCTCACTTCGTTCGCCCAGCAGCAGAGCCGCGCCTCGGCGTTCATTCTCTCGATCGACGACGAAGATTTCCGGCACGGCAGGGCGGACCAGACCGTCGCCAGCCTGCGCGCTTTCGTCAAAGAGATCCGCTGTCGCAACGAGGATATTCCAATCTTCCTGTACGGCGAGACGCGCACCTCCCGCCACATTCCGAACGACGTGCTGCGCGAGTTGCACGGTTTCATCCACATGTTCGAGGATACGGCCGAGTTCATCGGCCGTTACGTGATACGTGAGGCCAAGGCCTACCTGGAAAGCCTGGCACCACCGTTCTTCCGCGCGCTGACTCATTACGCGGAAGATGGATCCTACTCGTGGCACTGTCCGGGTCACTCGGGCGGCGTCGCCTTTCTGAAGAGTCCAGTGGGCCGCATGTTCCACCAGTTCTTCGGCGAAAACATGCTGCGTGCTGACGTCTGCAATGCGGTCGAGGAACTCGGTCAACTGCTCGATCATACCGGTCCAGTCGTCGCTTCCGAGCGCAATGCGGCCCGCATCTTCAACGCCGATCATCTCTTCTTCGTCACCAACGGCACTTCGACCTCGAACAAGATCGTCTGGCATTCGACCGTCGCACCGGGTGATGTCGTCGTCGTCGATCGCAACTGCCACAAGTCGGTGTTGCACTCGATCATCATGACCGGTGCCATTCCCGTCTTCCTGATGCCGACCCGTAACCATTACGGGATCATCGGACCCATTCCGAAGGAAGAATTCCTCTGGGAAAACATCCGGCAGAAAATCGCGGCGCATCCCTTTGCGCGCACGGTCGCAGCCAAGCCGCGCGTGTTGACGATCACCCAGAGCACCTACGACGGCATCCTCTACAACGTCGAGGAAATCAAGGCAATGCTCGATGGCGTCATCGACACCCTGCACTTCGACGAGGCCTGGCTGCCACACGCGGCCTTCCACGACTTCTACGGGGATTACCATGCGATCGGTGCCGACCGTGCGCGCTGCAAGGACGCGATGATTTTTTCGACGCAATCGACGCACAAGCTGCTGGCCGGACTCTCGCAGGCGTCGCAGATTCTCGTGCAGGATTCCGAAGGACGCAAACTCGATCGGGACGTTTTCAACGAGGCCTACCTGATGCATACCTCGACCTCGCCGCAGTACGCGATCATTGCGTCGTGCGATGTCGCCGCAGCGATGATGGAAGCACCGGGGGGAAGCGCGCTGGTCGAGGAGTCGATCGCGGAAGCGCTCAACTTCCGCAGCACGATGCGCAAGGTCGAAGAAGAGTGGGGCTCCGACTGGTGGTTCAAGGTCTGGGGGCCCGACGATCGTCCGCGCGAGGGGCTCGCCGATCGCTCGGCGTGGATCCTGCGGCCCGGCGAGCGCTGGCACGGATTCGGCATGCTCGCTGAAGGTTTCAACATGCTCGACCCGATCAAGGCCACGATCATCACGCCTGGGCTGGATGTCGACGGAGATTTTGCCGAATCGGGGATTCCTGCCGCGATCGTCACCAAGTACCTTGCCGAACATGGAATCATCGTCGAGAAATGCGGCCTGTATTCCTTCTTCATCATGTTCACCATCGGCATCACCAAGGGTCGCTGGAACACGCTGGTGACCGAACTGCAGCAATTCAAGGACGGCTATGACCAGAACATGCCGTTGTGGAAGGTGATGCCGGAATTTCTCGCCAAGAATCCGCGCTACGATAAGCACGGCCTGAAGGATCTCTGTCACCAGATCCACGGGATATACGCGGCCAACGACGTCGCCCATCTGACTACCCGCATGTATCTTTCGAACATGGAGCCGGCGATGAAGCCGACCGATGCGTTTGCCCGAATGGCGCACCGCGAGATCGATCGCGTCCCGATCGACGACCTCGAAGGGCGGATCACCAGCACGCTGCTCACTCCCTACCCGCCGGGAATTCCGCTGCTGATCCCGGGTGAGCGCTTCAATGCCACGATCGTTCGCTACCTGCAGTTCGCGCGCGATTTCAACGAGCGCTTTCCCGGTTTCGAAACCGACGTACACGGCCTGGTCAAGGCGATCGTAGACGGCAAGCCGGTGTATTCGGTCGACTGCGTTCGCTGAGGTGCGGCGACAGGCTAGTCTTTTGGCTCGCTGGGCGCGTTGTCGGCGGCTGATGAGTCTTCGACCAGGCGAGTGACGCCATCGGCTCCGACTGCCGTGTCTTCGAACTTCAGCAACGTGATCCGGTGGTTGTCCATTTCCAGCACCGTCAGTCGTCCGCCATCGAGATCGACGGTATCGCCGACGTGCGGTACGCTGCCGAGCTTCTTGTAGACCAGTCCGGCGAGTGTCACATAGTCGTCGTCGGTCGGGAAAGGGAAATCGAGCAAAGCGTCGAGATCCGAAACCCGCATCGACGCGTCGATTTCGTACTGACTGCCGACCAGTTTCCTGACTCGCCTCGCCTGCCGTGTGAATTCGTCCTCGTAGTCGCCGACGATTTCCTCGAGGATGTCTTCGAGCGTGATGATTCCTTCGGTGCCGCCGTATTCGTCGATCACCACGGCCAATTGCTGGTGCGTGCGCTTGAAGTCCTTGAGCAGGTCGCTCAGCAGCTTGCTGTTGGGAACGATGTACGGCGCCTGCGCGAACTCGCTGACGGGCATCTTGCTCACCTCGGCGAGCGCATCGCCGGTACTTTCGGCCATCACCGTCAGCAGCTCCTTGATCGCGACCACGCCGGTAATCCGGTCAAGGCTCTTGTCGTATACCGGAAAGCGCGCATGCGGAACATCGCGGAAAACGTGCAGCGCGTCGGCGAGCGTATCTTCCTGAGCCAGTGCCCGGATGCGGGTGCGCGGAACCATTGCTTCGCGCACCGTGTGCTCGTCGAGCTTGAAGACGCCACGAATCATTTCCGTTTCTTCCGGCGCCAGTGTCCCCTCCTTTTCGCTCGCCGAAAGAATCATCCTGATTTCCTCGACCGACATGGTGAAGTGACTATGACCGTCGCCCTCGACGTTCCGCTGTCCGAACAGCCGCAGGAGCCCGTCCGAAGCCATTTTCATGATGTAGATCAGTGGCTTGAGGATCAGGTAGAGAAAATTGATGACGCCCCCGACAGCCATGCTCATCTGTTCTGCCTTGTGGAAGGCAAGCACCTTGGGCGCGAGTTCGCCAGCCACCACGTGCAGGAACGAAATGACAATGAAGGCGAAGACATACGACACCGTATGCGCCGCCTTGTTCACCGCTTCGCTATTGCCAAAAATGGTGAACAGCGCAACAAAGGTTGAATCGGTCAGCGTGCTGATCGTCTCCATGCCGACCGCGCCGAGGCCGAGGGAGACCAGCGTGATTCCCACCTGGGTTACCGAGTAAAAGCGCTCGGGCTCGTTATGCAGCATTTCGACTCTTGTTGCGCGCCTGTCTCCCTCCTCGGACAATTGCCTGATCCGGCTGCGACGGGCAGAAGAGATCGCGATCTCCGAACCGACGAAAAAGGCGTTGCCGGCGACAAAGACCAGAATCAAGACGAGATTTACGTAAAGATGCATTTGCTCCATGTGCCTGTCTCCCCCAATGTGTGGCCGCGTCCGCACGCCCGGACCGCGCCCGCATGCCCCGCTCGATGCCCGGTTCTGCGCCGGTGCCACGGTGCCTGCGCATATGGCATAACCCTTGCAATTGTGCGTGAACTGAGGACGCTTACGCCGCGGAGCCCGAATAATACGCGATTTATGCCTGAGTTCCAGTCATTGCCACGCCGCCGGCGGTGACCGCGGGCCAAGGTGTGGCCGACAGCGGGCGCCGTGCCTACTTTCGGGATGGGCGGCGCGGCCTCGGCGGCTACGGTAGAATAGGCCCTTTGGCGTGCAGGAACAGACAGTGAACGGGATCACCATCGCCCTCTCGAAGGGCCGGATTTTCGACGAGACACTGCCGCTCCTGGCGGCTGCCGGGATCGAACCGCTGGAAAATCCCGAAAGCTCTCGCCGCCTGATCATCCCCAGCAGTCGGGCCGAGGTGAGGGTCGTCGTCGTGCGCGCCACCGATACCCCGACCTACGTGCAGTACGGTGCGGCCGACCTCGGTGTCGCTGGCAAGGACGTTCTTCTTGAGCATGGCAGCGAGGGACTCTACCAGCCGATCGATCTGAAGATCGCCAAGTGCCGGATGATGGTCGCCGCCCCGGCAGGTTTCGACTATGCGCATGCCGTGCGACAGGGAGCGCGTCTCAAGGTGGCGACGAAGTACGTCAACATCGCGCGCGAGCACTTTGCGGCCAAGGGTGTACATGTCGACCTGATCAAGCTGTATGGCTCGATGGAACTGGCGCCATTGGCGGGTCTCGCCGATGCGATCGTCGATCTCGTGTCTACCGGCAGCACGCTGAAAGCCAACAACCTGCTCGCGGTGGAGCACATCATGGATATTTCGTCACGGCTGATCGTCAATCAGGCGGCGCTCAAGCTCAAGCGCGAACTGCTGACCCCGATTCTCGACGCCATTTCTGCGGCGGTCGAGCAATGATCGGGATCAAACGCCTGGCAAGCACCGATGCCGACTTCGAGGAACGGCTAAGGGCGCTGCTGGCCTTTGAAGCAACCCAGGACGACGCGGTGGAGCGGACCGTGGCCGCCATTCTGGCCGACGTCAAGGCGCGCGGCGACACCGCCGTAATCGACTATACGCAGCGCTTCGATCGCCTCGACGCCGCCACGATGGCCGATCTGGAAATCCCGCAAGAGGAACTGCGGCGAGCCCTCGCCGATCTGCCGATGGCGCAGCGGCAGGCGCTCGAAGCGGCGGCCGGGCGCATCCGCCGCTATCACCAGAGACAGTTGCTGCAGAGCTGGCGCTATGACGATGAGAGCGAAGAGGGATTCGGCACGATGCTCGGCCAGCAGATCACGCCGCTCGACCGGGTTGGCCTCTACGTTCCCGGCGGCAAGGCCTCGTACCCGTCGTCGGTACTGATGAACGCGATTCCGGCACGCGTCGCCGGCGTTGGCGAACTGATCATGGTCGTGCCGACACCGGCTGGCGAGCAGAACCCGCTGGTGCTCGCGGCGGCGGCGCTGGCCGGGGTCGATCGCGTGTTCACCATCGGTGGTGCGCAGGCGGTCGCCGCCCTGGCCTACGGTACGGAAACCGTGCCCCAGGTCGACAAGATCGTCGGCCCTGGCAATGCTTACGTCGCCGCCGCCAAGCGCCGCGTCTTCGGCGTCGTCGGCATCGACATGGTCGCCGGCCCGTCGGAGATCCTGGTCATTTGCGATGGCCGGACCGACGCCGAGTGGGTGGCCATGGATCTTTTCTCGCAAGCCGAACACGACGAACTGGCGCAGTCGATCCTGCTCTGTCCGGATGCCGCCTACATCGAGCGCGTTGCCGCCGCTCTCGACGAACTGCTGCCGACCATGCCGCGGCAGGCGGTGATTCGTGCGGCACTGGAAAATCGTGGTGCGCTGATCCAAGTACGCGACCTCGACGAGGCCTGTCGCATCGCCAACCGCGTTGCTCCGGAGCACCTCGAACTGTCGCTGGCTGACGCCGACGAGTGGGTCGGCAGGATTCGTCACGCCGGCGCGATCTTCATCGGCCGCTACACCTCGGAGTCACTCGGTGACTATTGTGCCGGTCCCAACCATGTCCTGCCCACCTCCGGCAGCGCCCGCTTCTCGTCGCCATTGGGAGTGTACGACTTCCAGAAGCGCAGCAGCCTGATCCGGGTTTCGCAGGCGGGAGCGAGAGCGCTCGGTCGCATCGCCGCAACGCTCGCCGAGGGCGAAGGCTTGCCGGCGCACGCAAGATCGGCGGAGTATCGCGTCGACAGTTGACGTCCAAATCGTGTCCGGTGCCACCTCGTGGCGCGAAGACGCGATTGACGTCAGCGTCGACAGCCAAGATACTGGGATGGGCAAGGGGCAGGGGCGCTCCCTGCGCAGTTTGTCACCATTTTTTCGATCTCGACCGAGGAGGGAACGGATGCGCACTATCAATATGTGGAACGCGTTGCTGGCCGGACTGCTGATTGTTGGTTCTGGCGGGGCGGTTGCGGCGCATAAGGGCACGGCGGACCAGCAAAGGGAGATCCCCGTATGTGGCAAGGACACCAAGGTTGCCAAGCCGAACGACGACATGATCTACACTCTAAAGGAAAAGAAGCGGCGGGGATGCGTCATCGACATCAAGGCGTTGCATCCGACCCAGTCAGCGGTCGGCATGCTGGCCGCGGCGTGCAAATCGGCCAAGGTTTCGGCCCGTGCTGCTGCCGGGGAACTGAACGACTACCTGCTGGCCGACAACCGCTGGGTTCCCGTCGTGCGGGGTCCAGGCGGCGTGTTCTATCTCACCGATCACCATCACCTGACCGTCGCCGTCTGGAATGCCGCGATCGACGACAAGGACAAGAAGGTCTATGCCTATCTGCTCGACGACTGGTCACGTCTGCCGGAGAACGCATTCTGGGAGCGGATGGAAAGAATGCACCGTACCTGGCTGAAGGATCCGGCCGGCAAGCCGATAGTGCCCAGCCAGTTGCCGAGCGAGATTGGTAAGCTGCAGGACGATCCACTGCGTACCTTGTCGGCCTGGGTGCGGGAAAACTGCGGCTACGTCAAGTGCGATCCTCCCGGCACGGCCAAGGGCGACGACGAGCAGAGCTGCGCCGATCGCACCTGCGAGGAGAAGTTCGGCAGCAAGAAGGTACCTTGCGCGAATGCCTATTTCATCGAATTTGCGTGGGGCGCTTATCAGGGCGAAGTGCCGGAGGTCAAGGCAGCTCTCGGTGACGACGCCGCGTGTTCGCAACAGAGTCCGATGAATCAGACCTGTCTCGACCGGCAGTACGACCGGTTGCTCAAGGCACTGCCTGCGGCGATGAAGGCGACCGCCACGATCGAGGCGAAGACGGCGGTCGAGAAGCTGGCCCGGGGCAAGGACACTGGCGGGGAAGCCGGCAAGAACGTCAGCGTCGGACACAATCCGGAAGTCCAGACACCTCTGCTACCGCCCAGGTGTGTGCTCGGCGACGGTCGGTAGCCGCGTTCCGACGCCAGCGGACTCGCTCTTCCTCGATGCAGGGGGAGGCGAGCCCGCAGGCCCCCGCGAATGGAACTTTGCCTGGCGATCAGTCGAGAATCTCGCGGAGGGCGGCAAGTAGCGCCTCGCATTGTGCGCTGTTGCCGACCGTGATGCGCAGGTGCTGGTCGACTCTCGGCAATTTGAAATGGCGAACAATGATGCCGCGCTGGCGCAGCGCCGCCGCAAGCTCTGCCGCATCGCGCTGCGGGTGACGGGCGAAGAGGAAATTGGCGGCCGACGGCAGTACGGCAAAACCCAAGGTCTGCAGCGAGCCGCTCAGCTCGTCTCGACTGCGGATGACCGCTTGTCGCGTACGCTCGAAGTGCTCCCGGTCGTCGATCGCGGCGACCGCGCCAGCGATCGCCAGGCGGTCGAGCGGGTAGGAATTGAAGCTGTTCTTGACTCTTTCGAGCGCCTCGATCAAATGTTTCTGGCCGACCGCGTAGCCAACTCGCAAGCCAGCGAGCGAACGTGACTTGGACAGGGTGTGCACTACCAGCAGATTCGCATGACGACCGACCAGGGCAATCGCCGATTCGCCGCCGAAGTCGATGTAGGCTTCGTCGACGACCAGCACCGACTGTCGATGGAGCTGTAACAGGCGCTCGATCGCGACCAGCGACAACAGGCAGCCGGTCGGCGCATTGGGGTTGGGGAAGATGATGCCGCCATTGGCCGCTGCGTAGTCTTCGATGCGGATTGCAAAATTCGCATCGAGCGGCACGGTGACGTGGTCAATTTCGTACAGACCGCAATATACGGGGTAGAAGCTATAGGTGATGTCCGGGAAGAGGATCGGCAGATCATGCTTGAGGAGTGCCAGGAAAACGTGCGCCAGCACTTCGTCGGAACCGTTGCCGACGAAAACCTGTTGCGGTTCGATGCGATGAACGGCGTGAAAGCGGGCAACCGCCTCCTTGACGCGATCTGCGTTGGGGTCCGGATAAAGGCGCAAGGACTCGCCGCCCGCGCGTAGTTCTGCGGCGATTGCCGCGGCTACGCGCGGCGATGGCGGATAGGGGTTTTCGTTGGTGTTCAGCTTGACCAGGTTCGCCAGCCGCGGCTGTTCGCCCGGAACGTAGGGCGTAAGGCGGTGGACGAGGGAACTCCAGTAGCGGCTCATGAAAGGCTGCTTTCGGATGCATGACAAGCGTGAAATGGTATCATGCGCGTCTGCTGCCCGACGCCGGCGATGGCCGGCAGCGCCTGGCAGCAGCAGATCGAATCTTTGTCGAACCCTTTCTCGAACCTTTTCCGGACGCGAAATGCCGCTTGGCAATGGTATCCCGATGCGCCAGACCGAAGTTTCCAGGAATACGCTCGAAACCCGGATTACCGTCCGCCTGAACCTCGACGGCAGTGGTCAGGGCAATATTGCCAGCGGCGTGCCGTTTCTCGACCACATGCTCGAACAGATTGCGCGGCACGGGCTGATCGATCTGGAAGTGCAGGCCACGGGCGACCTGCACATCGATGCGCATCACACGGTCGAGGACGTTGGCATTACGGTCGGCCAGGCGCTGGCCCGGGCACTTGGCGACAAGACAGGGCTGCGCCGCTATGGATACGCGTATGTACCGCTCGACGAGGCGCTGTCACGGGTGGTGATCGACCTTTCCGGACGGCCCGGCCTCGAGTTTCACGTCGAATTTCGGCGGGCAGTGATCGGTGCCTTCGACGTCGATCTGATCCACGAGTTCTTCCAGGGACTGGTCAATCATGCTCTCGTGACCCTGCATATCGACAACCTGCGCGGTGACAATGCCCACCATCAGGCGGAAACGGTGTTCAAGGCATTCGGTCGCGCGCTGCGTATGGCGGTCGAACAAGATCCGCGTGCCGGCGGCAGCATCCCCTCGACCAAAGGATCGCTGTGATGGCGGACAAGGCGCCGCGCGGAGCGATCGTCGTAGTTGATTACGGCATGGGCAATCTGCGGTCAGTGTGGCAGGCCCTGGTGCGCGTTGCGCCAGGTCGTGAAGTGGTCGTTTCGGCGGATCCGGCAGTAGTGGCCGCAGCCGAGCGGGTGGTCTTCCCGGGCCAGGGCGCGATGCCCGACTGCATGCGCGAGATCGACGCGCGCGGCCTGCGCGCCGCGGTGCTCGATGCTGCCAGAAACAAACCCTTTCTCGGCATCTGCATCGGTCAGCAGATGCTCTTCGAGCACAGCGAGGAAGGGGATGTTGCAGGACTCGGCGTCATCGCGGGCAGAGTCCGCCGATTTCCGGCCGAGCGGATGCTGGACGGTACCGGCAGCCGACTGAAGGTGCCGCACATGGGCTGGAACGAAGTGCGGCAGGCACGAGAGCACGGCTTGTGGAGGGGAATCGCCGACGGCACGCGTTTCTACTTCGTCCATAGCTACTTCGTTGCCCCATCGGACCCGGACTGTGTCGTCGGCACCACTGATTACGGTGTCCTCTTTACCAGCGCGGTGGCACAGGATAATATTTTCGCGATACAGTGCCATCCAGAGAAAAGCGCAACGGCGGGGCTTGCCATGCTGGCCAATTTCGTCGCCTGGAAGCCCTGACCGACGGCTGCAGATTCGATCCTCCTGCCGCCGTTCGTCATAACACTTCTTTTTCTGTTTGCAATATGCTGATCATTCCTGCAATTGACCTGAAACAGGGACAGTGCGTCCGCCTCAAGCAGGGCCTGATGGACCAGGTGACCGTATTCTCCAACTCACCCGGCGAGCAGGCTCGCCACTGGTTGGCGCAGGGGGCCAGACGGCTGCACGTGGTCGACCTGGACGGGGCTTTTGCCGGCAAGCCGAAGAACGAGAAGGCGATTAAGGAAATCGTCGAGGCGGTAGGAGACGACATCCCGATACAACTGGGTGGCGGCATCCGCGACCTCGACACCATCGAGCGCTGCCTAGACGACGGCGTCAGCTACGTGATCATCGGTACCGCGGCTGTGAAGAATCCGGGTTTCCTGCATGACGCCTGTGGCGCATTTCCCGGCCACATCATCGTTGGCCTGGACGCGAGGGATGGCAAGGTCGCCGTCGATGGCTGGTCGAAGATGACTGGCCACGATGTCATCGACCTGGCGAGGAAATACGAGGATTACGGCGTCGAAGCGATCATCTACACCGACATCGGTCGTGACGGCATGCTCTCCGGCATCAACATCGAGGCGACGGTGAAGCTCGCGCAGGCGCTGCTGATCCCGGTGATCGCCAGCGGCGGCCTCTCCAGCATCGATGACATCCATGAGCTTTGTGCGGTCGAACAGGAAGGAATCAGTGCGGCGATCGCCGGCCGCGCCATCTACGATGGCTCGCTCGACTTTGCCGTGGCGCAGGCTGCGGCAGACCGCGCTGGGACGCAATGATCATCGTCTGCCGTCAAGCTGCGGGCGGTAGCTGACCTTGGGCCTGGCCAAGCGCATCATTCCCTGCCTCGACGTGACTGCCGGTCGCGTGGTGAAGGGAACCAACTTCGTAGACCTGCGCGATGCAGGCGATCCGGTCGAGATTGCACGCCGTTACGACGAGCAGGGTGCCGACGAAGTCGCTTTCCTGGACATCACTGCGTCCTCGGATCAGCGTGAAATCATTTTGCATGTCGTCGAATCCTGTGCGGCGCAGGTATTCATCCCATTGACGGTCGGCGGTGGCGTGCGTTCGATATCCGACGTCCGTCGCCTGCTTAATGCCGGCGCCGACAAGGTGAGCATCAACACCGCCGCCGTCGAGAACCCGGAACTGGTCGCCGAGGCGGCAGCCAAGGTGGGGAATCAGTGCATCGTCGTCGCCATCGACGCGAAGCAGTCGGCACCTGGCGCCTGGCAGGTATACACGCATGGTGGCCGGAGGAACACCGGAATCGATGCGCTTGCCTGGGCGCGCCGCGTTCAGGAACTCGGTGCGGGCGAAATCCTGCTCACCAGCATGGACCGAGACGGCACTCGCAACGGCTTTGACCTGGCGCTGACCCGTGCCGTTTCCGACGCAGTCGAGGTGCCGGTGATTGCCAGTGGCGGCGTCGGAAACCTGCAACATCTTGCCGATGGCGTTACGGAAGGGCGTGCCGATGCCGTCCTAGCCGCGAGCATCTTTCACTTTGGCGAATACACCGTTCGTCAGGCCAAGGAATACCTGCGCGAGCGAGGGATCGAGGTGCGCCTGTGAGCGATCTCGATCCCGGCCGGCAATGGCTGGATGCCCTCCAGTGGGACGAGCAGGGTATGATTCCGGCCATCGCACAGGATGCGGACAGCGGTCGCGTGCTGATGTTCGCCTTCATGAACCGGCAGTCACTGCAGGAGACGGTTGACACCGGTAGCGCGGTATACTGGTCGCGTTCGCGTCGGCGCCTGTGGCGCAAGGGCGAGGAATCCGGCCATACACAGCGAGTACGGGCGATCCGCACGGACTGCGACGGTGATGTGCTCCTGCTGTCGATCGACCAAGAGGGCGGTATTGCGTGCCATACCGGCCGCGAAAGCTGCTTTTATTTTCAATTGCAGGGGGATTCCTGGGTTGCGGTCGACCCCGTGCTCAAGGACCCCGGGAAAATCTACGGCAAATGAACATGGACATGCTGCACCGGATCTCGGAAACGCTGCTCGCGCGCCGCAAGGCAGATCCCGAAACTTCCTACACGGCGCAGTTGCTGGCCAAGGGGCCGGACGCGATTCTCAAGAAGATCGGCGAGGAAACCGCCGAGCTGATCATGGCAGGCAAGGAGGGCAACCGGCTGCACGTGGTCTGGGAATCGGCCGACGTGCTGTATCACACCATGGTGCTGCTCGCTTTTTACGGTCTGACGATCGAAGACGTGTTGCAGGAAATGCGGCGGCGCGAAGGCATCTCGGGAATCGACGAGAAGAAGTCACGGAAGAGCTGAACAATGGAAAATTGCCTGTTCTGCAAGATCGCGAGAGGTCATCTTCCGTCGCGGAAGGTCTTCGAAGACGACGAGATTTTCGCTTTTCACGACATCAATCCGGCGCGTCCCGTACATCTGCTGGTCATTCCCAAACGACACATCACTTCGCTGGCGACCGTCACCGACGCTGACGCACCGGTGCTCGGCAAAATGCTGGCGATCGCCGGCCGTCTGGCAAGCGAACAGGGCAGCCCGGACGGTTTTCGCCTGATCATCAATTCCGGACGTATCGGTCACCAGGAAGTACAGCACCTGCACGCGCACATCGTGGGTGGGCCGGATCCGGTCGGACCGATGCTCAAGCGAGTCTGAGCGCGCTTCGCCGGAAGCGGACGCAGTGCGACGCGCAAGTGCAGCAATATTGGAGGTCTGACATGGGTTCTTTCAGCATCTGGCATTGGTTGATCGTGCTGATCATTGTCCTGTTGATTTTCGGGACCAAGAAGTTGCGCAACCTTGGCGCCGATCTCGGTGGCGCAGTCAAGGGCTTCAAGGACGGAATCAAGGATGCGACCGCCGACGACAAAGTCGCTGAAACACCACCGCCCGCCGCAGCAGCACCGCCGCAGGTGACTTCTGGCCAGACGATCGAAGGCGAGATCCGCGACAAGACCAGGAGCTGAGCCAGGTGATGGTAGCCTGGCAGCAAGCGGTCAAGCGGGAACCGGCGCCGGGCGCTGGCGTGCCTTGTCGCCATGATCGGAGCTCATCGCCTGTTTCCCGCGAACGGAATACCGCTCATGTTTGACGTCGGCTTCTCCGAGATGATCGTCATTGCCATCGTCGCCCTGGTCGTCATCGGTCCTGAGCGACTGCCAAAGGTCGCGCGCACCGCCGGCCACCTGCTGGGTCGTCTGCAACGTTACGTGAGCAACGTGAAGGCGGACATCCACCGCGAAATGCAGTTGGAAGAACTGCGGAAATTGCAAAGCGAGATCCAGGAATCCGCGCGCAGCGTCGAGCAGAGTCTGACGACGGAAATCGAGGCCGCGAGGCAGGCGGTGCAGCAGACCGCGCAGGCGGTCGGTGATGGGCTGCCGCCGGACCTGGCGCAAGAATGGCCGAACGCGCCGCAACTGCCGGTGACTCCGGCCGCGGCTCCGGCGGCGGCTGCAGCAGATGAAGCGACTGTCGTCGACCAGCCAACTCGGCCGACTTGAGCGGGCGATGAATCCACCCGAAGACTCCTTTCTTTCGCACTTGGTCGAGTTGCGCGATCGCCTGATTCGTGCGTTGGTGGCCATCGGCATCGTTTTCGTCTGCCTTTTCCCGTGGGCGAAGGAACTCTACGCGCTCCTGGCGCAGCCCTTGCTGGCAACGCTGCCGCAAGGTGGCCAGATGATCGCCACCGACGTGATCGGTGTCTTCCTGGTGCCGATGAAAGTGGCGCTGATGGTGGCTTTCCTGATCGCGCTGCCATACGTGCTCTATCAGATTTGGGCTTTCGTCGCGCCTGGCCTTTACGCGCACGAAAAACGCCTGGCACTGCCCCTGGTCGCGGCGAGCGTGCTGTTGTTCTTCGTCGGCATGGCCTTCGCCTATTTCCTGGTTTTTCCCACCGTTTTTGGATTCATGTCGAAGGTGGCTCCGGAGGGAGTCGCCTGGATGACCGACATCGAGAAATACCTCTCCTTCGTGCTGACCACCTTCATCGCCTTTGGCGTCACCTTCGAGGTACCAGTGCTGGTAGTCGTCACGGTTTACGCTGGATTCGTCGATGTCGACAAGCTGAGGGAATGGCGCCCGTATGTCATCGTCGGCGCTTTCGTCGTGGGCGCCGTGTTCACTCCGCCAGACGTGATTTCGCAATTGATGATGGCCATTCCGCTGTGCCTGCTTTTTGAGCTGGGCCTCTTTCTCGCCCGCTTCGCCAGCCGCCGGCGTGCGGCACAAATGACGGCTGGCGAGCCAGCGGCGCCACCGCCGGGCCCTCCGGCAGCCACGTGGGCGCCGTTGTCCACCGAGGAAATCGATACAGCCGTCAAGGAATTCGGCCACCCCACGGAGATCGATCGCAAACCCGATGCCTGATTGCAGGCGACGATCATTTCGTCCGTGGCATCACCGGTGATCCGACGCTGTTCCGTGCGCCGAGCCTCAGGCAGGCACCTTTTCCGGCCCGGCGACGGTGAGCCGATGCTCGACTGGTGCTCCGTCCTCGAACAGCCAGAGGCTGCCGTTCGGCATGGTGGTCCATTGCTCGTTGTCGGTCAACGGCACGGTGGCGATCACCGCGACGCGATCGCTCGGCGTTGTGACATCGCTGAAATCTACGGTCAGGTCCTGATCGCGCAGGTGTGCAATGGTAAAGGGCGCTTGCCGGATGATGTAGCTGAGCTGGGTCGAGCAGTGGGCGAACAGGCAGTCGCCGTTCGACAGCAGGTAGTTGAATGCGCCACTTCGCCCGAGATCAATGGTCAATGGGTGCAGCGCGTCGAACAGACTGCCTCGCTCCGGCCGCCGATCGCCGAAGCGCTGGCGCAGACTCTGCAATATCCAGCAGAAAGCGCGTTCGCTGTCGGTATCTCCGACGGGAGTGAAGCTGCCGTCGAGTTCCGGCGAGAAATCCGGAAGATTGCCATTATGGGCAAAAATCCAGTAACGTCCCCACAGTTCCCGCAGGAAAGGATGCGTATTTTCGAGCGCGACGCTTCCCTGGGTCGCCTTGCGGATGTGCGCGATCACATTCTTCGAATGGATCGGATAGCTGCGCACCAGTTCGGCGACCGGCGAAACGCACGAAGGTTGCGGATCGAGAAACATCCGTGTACCGCGACCCTCGAAAAAAGCGATTCCCCAGCCATCGGTATGGACGTCGGTGGCGCCGCCACGTGCCTGGAATCCGGCAAAGGAAAAGCAGATGTCGGTCGGCACGTTGCAGTTCATCGCCAGCAACTGACACATCGGTCGCTTACTCGCGTTCGCGGCGTTGCGGCGCCCGCCGGCCGACCCGGATCGTTGTATCGAGCATGGCGTCATGCCGGCGCAACCTGAACGCGACGCTTTCGCCGGGCTTCTGACTGGCGATCAGGTCGAGCATGCCCTGCGGATCCTTGACCGGCCGGCCGGCGACGGCAAGCAGAATGTCGCCAGGTTTGATCCCTCCGGCATCCGCCGGGCTGCCGCGCAAGACTCCGGCAATCAGGGCGCCGTTGGTATCGGGCAGACCAAAGGATTCCGCCAGGTCGACAGTGATTTCCTGCGCCTCGACGCCAATCCAGCCACGAGTCACGCTGCCGGTCTGGATGATCTGTTCCATGACGTTCCTGGCAAGCGAGATCGGGATGGCGAAACCGATTCCCAGCGAACCGCCAGAGCGCGAGTAGATGGCCGTGTTGATGCCGATCAGGTTGCCTTGGCTATCCACCAACGCCCCGCCCGAGTTGCCCGGGTTGATCGCCGCGTCGGTCTGGATGAAGTTCTCGAACGTATTGATTCCCAGGTGCGAGCGGCCCAGCGCAGAGACGATCCCCATGGTCACCGTCTGGCCGACGCCAAAGGGGTTGCCGATAGCCAGTGCGACGTCGCCAATCATGACGTTCTCCATCTGGCCCAGTGTGATGGCCGGCAGATTCAGCTCCTTCCCGCTCGCTGGACTGATCTGCAGCACTGCGAGGTCCGACTCGGGGTCACTGCCGACGATGCGGGCGTCCAGAGTACGGCCGTCACTGAGCGCGATCTCGATCTGGTCGGCCGCTTCGACGACGTGAAAGTTCGTGAGAACATAGCCCTTTGGGCTGACAATCACTCCGGAACCGAGACCCGAGGGTTTCGGCGCGTTACCCTCGGGGTTGTCCCCGAAAAAGTGGCGGAAAACCGGATCGTCGAACAGGGGATTGCGGCGCTGTTTGATCTTCTGGGAAGTGAAGATATGTACGACCGATGGCAGTGCCTTCTTGGCCGCATCCCGAAACGAAGTGGTGGGAATCGCCGGCGCTGTGGCCAAGGGCGATTCCTGCAGCGAAACGACGCTGGTGCTGGCGCCCCCCTGTTTGCCCAGCCATTCCGGCTTGAGCGTGCTGACCACGAAAAGAACGGCGACACCAAGCGTCACCGTTTGTGCAAAAATCAGCCAGAGCCTGCGCATGAAAGGAGCCGGTGAATGAAACGCGAAGAATTGACGCGCTACCTGGACAAGGTGCTAGAAACAGGGCGCTTTCGCGATTATTGCCCAAACGGCCTGCAAGTGGAAGGACGCCCGGAAGTGGAGCGTGTGGTTGCCGGAGTGACGGCGACGCAGGCGCTGCTCGATGCCGCCGTGGCACGCCGTGCCGATGCCATCCTGGTCCATCACGGCTGGTTCTGGCGCGGCGAAGATGGCCGTGTCACCGGATTGCGAAAAGCACGCCTGCAGAAGCTCCTGGCAAACGACCTTAACCTGATCGCCTACCATTTGCCGCTAGACAGCCATGCCGAGTTGGGCAACAACGCACAGTTGGCGAAGCGCTTCGGCTGGATTGCCGAAGACCGTTTCGGCGAGCAGGATGTCGGCTGGTTGGGCTGCTGCGAACAGCCGGACCCGGTGGCGGCGATCGCCGAGCGTGTCGGCCACGCACTGCAGCGGAGGCCGCTGCTGATCGGCGACGGCAACCGCCTGGTGCGACGCGTCGGCTGGTGTTCCGGCGCTGCGCAGGACCTGTTCGAGGAGGCCATAGCGCGCGGCGTCGATCTTTACCTGAGCGGCGAGATTTGCGAACAGACAGTGCATCTGGCGCGCGAGTCGGGCGTTGCCTACCTGGCCGCCGGGCACCATGCCAGCGAGCGCTATGGCGTGCAGGCGCTGGCTGCACATCTCGCCGAGCGCTTCGGCCTGAGTTGTGAATTCGTCGATATCGATAACCCCGTCTGAAATACCTGGGAGCGAGCATGAACTATGTATTTCCACCGCCGGTGCAGGTCGCCATTCCCATCGCTGGTAGCCAAAGGCTTTTCCCCGTTCGCCGCGTCTATTGTGTTGGCCGCAATTACGCCGATCACGCCGCGGAAATGGGGGCGGATACCCGCGAGCCGCCTTTCTTCTTCAGCAAGCCAGCCGACGCGCTGGTGCCTGGCGGCGGTGATGTGGCCTATCCTGCCGCCACCGACAATCTTCAGCACGAGGTCGAAATGGTCGTTGCATTGGCGAGTGGCGGTGCCGACATTCAGCCCGAGCAGGCACTCGACTGCGTCTATGGCTACTCCGTGGGCATCGATCTGACCCGGCGCGATCTGCAGCAGCGGGCCAAGGAGAAAGGGCATCCCTGGGACATGGGCAAGGGTTTCGACCAGAGTGCGCCGATCGCCGACATTCAGCCGCTGGCTGCCGTCGGTCATCCGGCGCATGGCTCGATCTGGCTGAAAGTCAACGGCCAATTGCGGCAGAACGGCGATCTCGAGCAGATGTCGTGGAAAGTCGCCGAAATCATTGCCAAACTGTCCGCGTATGTCGCCCTCGCACCCGGCGATCTGGTCTTTACCGGCACGCCCGCGGGAGTGTCTACGGTGCGTCGTGGTGACCTGCTCGAAGCCGGCATCGCCGGTGTCGGCGAGCTGAAGGTTCGGATCGTGTGAACATGGCGAAGCTTGCCGTCAGCTACTTCCCGGCTGTACGCCGGACGACGGCGAGGACTGGCCATTCAGTAGAACGGACCCTTACCGCAACGGAGATTGCCATGAGCGCCATTCGCATCGATTCAAGCTTTCCGCTGACGGCTGCCGCTCGCCTGCTGGCCGTCATGCTGGCGACTGCTGTACCGGCGACCGCGATCGCCGAGGGAAATCAGCCAGCGTCGAGGGGACAGACTGTTTACGTCCCAATCTACTCCGAGGTTCGCCACGGCAATGTCGGTTCATCGGGCCGGACCGACAATACTTTGCTGTCGGTCCTGGTGAGCGTTCGCAATACCGATCCCAGCACGCCGATCCGCGTCGTCGCTGCGCCCTACTACAACGGCGACGGCGTGCTGATTCGCAACTCGGTACCGACGCCGAAGGTCGTCCCACCGTTCGGCACCCTCGAACTGTTCGTCGAACATCGAGAGAACACCGGCGGATCCGGGGCCAACTATGCAATCAGATGGGAAGCGGCTGCCCCGGTTTCGCCGCCGATCATCGAGGCACTGCACAGCAAGTTCCAGGCCGGGTATTCGGTCGCATTCATTTCGCGCGGCAGAGCGATTTCCGAGCCTTGAGATAGCCCGACGGCCGCCCTTGCCCGAGCAGGAAATGCCCGATTCACCGCGGCTGATCCGGCTGGCGACGACGCCCGAGGACCACCGAATCGCGCAACTCGCGGCAGCGGCGATCGGCCTGTCGCTGATCGACGCCGCGATTCCGCTGCCGCTGCCGGGCATCAAGCCGGGCCTGGCCAACATCGTCACCCTGATCGTCCTGGCGCGCCATGGCTGGGCTGCTGCGGCCTGGGTCAGCGGACTGAGAGTTGTTGCCGGTAGCCTGCTGCTCGGTTACTTTCTCTCACCGGGCTTCTTCATGAGCCTGAGCGGCGCGCTATTCAGTCTGCTGACACTGGCCGGTGCGGTGCGCCTGCCGCGGCGCTTCTTCGGACCGGTGAGCTGGAGCATCCTGGCGGCCTTTGCACATATTGTCGGTCAGCTGCTGCTTGCCCGGCTCTGGCTCATACCGCACAATGGCCTGTTTCTGCTCGTCCCTTTCTTTGCCGTCGCCGCGCTGACCTTCGGCATCATCAACGGCCTGATTGCCGCGCGCCTGCTGGTCGACTTGTCGACGCGTGATTCCGAGGTGGAAGATGCCTGAAACGATCTGTCTGGCTTTCACCGGTGCTTCCGGCATCGTGTACGGCGTACGCCTGCTCGAATGCCTGTTGGTTGCCGGCTGCCGGGTTCAGCTCCTGTATTCGCAGGTGGCCCAGATCGTCGCCAAGCAGGAAATGGACCTCGAATTGCCGGCGCGCGCCGGCGACGCGCTCGCCAGTCTTCGTCAGCGTCACAGCGGTCTGCCCGGGCGACTCGAAGTGTACGGGCGCGAAGAGTGGTTTGCGCCCGTCGCCAGCGGTTCGAACCCGCCGGATGCGATGGTCGTCTGTCCGTGCTCGATGGGGACCTTGGCGGCGATTGCACAGGGTTTGGCAAGCAAACTGATCGAACGGGCGGCCGACGTGGTGCTCAAGGAAGGTCGCAAGCTGATTCTGGTGCCTCGGGAGACACCGCTTTCGGTCATCCACCTGGAAAACATGCTGCGCCTGGCACAGGCGGGGGCCGTGATCCTGCCCGCCAACCCGGGTTTCTATCATCGTCCGCCGCGAGTCGAACAACTGGTCGATTTTGTCGTCGCGCGCATTCTCGACCAACTGCGCGTGCCACACGAACTGATCGGGCGCTGGGGAGAAGTGACCGGCAGATGAGCGCCTCCGCCTTTGGCGAAGCGAGCGGCTGATGGCCGGCACTCGCTCGTCGGTGACCATGGTGCTCACCTTCTGTCTCGCCGAGATCTTGTCGATGGCCGGCTTCGCACTGGTGGCGTCGCTGCTGCCGCACTTCACGCGACTCTGGTCGCTGTCCGCGACCGCAGGTGGCTGGCTCGGCGGCATCTTTTTTCTCGGCTACATTCTGGCGGTGCCGGTACTGGTCAGCCTGACCGATCGCATCGACGCGCGGCGGATCTATCTGGCCGGCGCCAGCCTGAGCGGACTGGCGCTGGCCGGCTTTGCCGGCTGTGCCGATGGTCTGGCCGCGGGCCTAGTCTGGTGGTGGCTGGCAGGACTCGGTCTGGCTGGCACCTACATGCCGGGTCTGAAAGCGATGACCGACCGCTTGCCGGTTGCCACACAATCGCGCGGCACAGCCTTCTACACGGCGACCTTTGGAGTTGGCGCCGGCTTGTCGTATCTCTGGATCGAACTTTCGCAGGGACTGCTGTCATGGCGTCTGCAGTTCGCCGTCGCCGCCCTGTGTGCCCTACTCTCGGTGCTGCTCGTCTGGCGCGTGGTTCCCGCGGGAGGACCCTTGCGGCAGCGCAAGGGCAGCCGTGGCCATTGGCGCAGCGTGCTGCGCGACCGTCGCATTCTTGCCTTCTGTGGCGGCTACTTCGGTCACAACTGGGAGCTGTTCGGTTTCCGCGCCTGGCTGGTTGCCTACCTGAGCTGGACGCACGCGCGGTCGCCCGACGCGTGGACCGCGATGCCGGGGCTGATTGCCGCGCTGGCGACCTTTCTCGCAGTGCCTGCCAGCATCCTCGGCAACGAGGGCGCCCATCGCTGGGGCCGCCAGCGCTGGCTGCGAGGCGTGATGCCCTTGTCGTGTGTCCTGGCGCTTGTCGTCGGTCTTGCCGGCGGCGTGTCGAGTCGCCTGCTGGTCCCCCTTCTGCTGGTGTACGCGGCGAGCATGAATCTCGATTCGGCCGCCCTGACTGCCGGTCTGCTCACCGAAACGGTGAGCGAGATGCGCGGTACGGCGCTGGCTCTCTATTCTTCGATCGGCTTCGCCGGGGGATTCATCGGGCCGGTGGCGTTTGGCGTGGCGCTCGACGCTCTTGGTCGCAACAATCCTTCGGGCTGGTCGGCCGGCTTTGTGGCGCTGGCTTGCGGTGTCGGCATTGGGCGTTGGGCGATTGGCTGGACGGGCAGCGTGTCCACGACGGCGTCGTGAGGAAAAAGGCAACTCAGCGCAAGCGCTGAGCCGAGAGCAGCAACCTGCGGATTGGCGTCGGCAAGGCGGCGCTGGCGATGCGTTCCCGAGGCAACCATTCGCAGCCGCTCTCGCCGAGTTGACCACTGCTGCCGGCGACGTCGCAACGCAGCGCGTGGATGGTCAGACGGAAATGGGTGAATGCATGGCGGACCGGCGGCAGGGCCTGTGTGCCGAACACGCGACAGCCGTGGCGCTGAGCAAAGCGTTCGGGTGATTCGCCGATCGCCTCGGGCAAAGTCAGCAAGCCACCCCAGAGGCCGCTCGGCGGACGGCGTTCGAGCAGCACGCGCCGACCGTCGTCGAGCAGCAACACGTTGCTCGAACGTTCCGGCAGAGGCTTTCTTGCCGCGCCGCGAGGCAGTTCCGTTTGCCGGCCCTCGCGCCGGGCGACGCAAACTACATTCAGCGGACAGAGAGCACAGGCCGGCTGATGGCGATGGCAGACCGTCGCACCGAGGTCCATCAAACCCTGCGTGTAGGCTTCGAGGTGGCTCTCCGGGAGCAATGCCGTGGCGATTGTCCACAGCAAACGTTCGTCCTGCGCTGGCGAAATGCCGCCGTCGACCCCGAAGCAGCGCGCCAGCACGCGCTTTACGTTGCCATCGAGAATCGTCGCACGCCGCCCGAAAGCGAATACCTTGATCGCTGCAGCGGTGGAGCGTCCGATTCCTGGGAGGCGCACGTGATCATCGGCATCGATCGGAAACTTCCCGGCATGCTCGGCGACGACGACCTGCGCGCAACGATGAAGATTGCGCGCCCGAGCGTAGTAACCGAGGCCCGACCACGACTCGAGGACGCTGTCTAGACTTGCCGCAGCGAGCGCCTCGATTGTCGGAAAGCGATCGAGGAAGCGATGATAGTAGGGAATCACGGTCGCTACCCGAGTTTGCTGCAGCATGATCTCGGATAACCAGATGCGGTAGGCGTCACGTGTTTGCTGCCATGGGAGAGTGTGGCGGCCGTGGGCCTGTTGCCAGGCAATCACTCTCTGCGCAAAGTTGCTGGCGGCGGTTTGCTCGATCTCTGTCATACGCCAGCCGATCAGTGCCGACGATCGGCGGATGCTGCCGATTCTCGTCGGTGGGCGCGGCGCGGATTTGCGGGAGTGCGGCGAGCGGGCAGAATCGTCTCGACAGGCGACAGCGACGCGGTGATAATGGCGTCCCGGCTTCGCGTGCCGACGCCTGATTCATGGCGTCGAACGGCAACGCGGCCGGACGGCGCGCGAGACCTCGCGAAGGGTTTCTTGCCGGCGCCGAGGGTTCCGCTGGCATCGCGAAATGAGAAAGCTCTTTCCAAGATTATTTCACCGAATTTGGAGTGTAGCACGCTTGCCCGGCGACCTTCGGCCGTCTGACGGGTATGACGGTTCCCAGACACCTGCAAGGAAGACAGTCATGCCCGTTTCTCTTACTATCGGCCGATCTCACGCTTGCGCAGGAGGCTTGTATCGCGCGTCGCTTTCGCGGCCCTCACGTTGATGCAACTACCTCTCCCACCTTCCTGTTGTGTGGAGACGGCCGTCGCCACCGCGCATGCTCCCGGCCTTGACGAAAGCACACTGCCCGCGAGCGATCTGGTGAGTCGCGACTTTCGCGACGCGCTGGGAAGTTTTGCTACCGGTGTCACCGTACTTACTGCGCTAGCTCCAGACGGCGAACTGATTGGCTTGACCATCAGTTCGTTCAACTCGGTTTCACTGAATCCCCCGCTGATACTCTGGAGTCTTTCCCGCGATTCACCACGGTTGAAAGCGTTCCGTGGTGCCAGCCACTACGCGGTCAACGTGCTTGCGGCCGACCAGCAGGTCATATCCGACGCTTTCGCCAGTCGTGACGAGGATCGTTTTGGCAATGTGCGCGTTCGCCGTGGACTGGCCGATATACCACTGATCGAAGGCTGTGCGGCCTGGTTTGAATGCGCCAACGAGACGCAATACCCGGGCGGTGACCATCTGATATTCATTGGTCGCGTCGAGCGCTTCCAATGCGGCGCAACAGGAGATCCGCTGATTTTCCATGCCGGCCGTTATCGGCAATTGCGTGCTGATGCCGACGGCTAGGATCGAGCGGTTTTCGTGACCGTCAGCGCGCCGGTCGGCGCATTGGCGTTTTCTGCAGGCGATTCGAGCGGGACCTGCTGAATGCGTCGATCAGTCCTGGTCAATGCCCGAGACATTCCCGAAATCGCATTGTCGTAGATATCCGATGGAGTATTTGCCTCCTGCCGGCTACGGCTCTGCGCGAGAAGCGGGAATATCCGGTCAATCGACTTGACAAATGGCCGGGAGCCTGTTGGAATCAATAATTGTCCGTATGGGAAGCAATTTTCTCCAAGGAGGATTCTATGGCAAGTTATAAAGAGCTGCTCGCGCAGCGGGCGGTGCTGGAAAAAGAGATAGAAGAAGCTCGGCAGGCAGAACTGGCGGATGCGATCCGGCAGGCGAAGCAACTGATTGCCGAACACGGTCTGACCGCGGCGGACCTCGGATTCAAGCTGACCGGCGGATTAACTGGAGCAACTTCCGCAAAAATCCGGACACCGGTTGCCGTGAAATACCGTGGTCCGCACGGTGAAACCTGGTCGGGTCGCGGCAAAGCGCCCAACTGGCTCACCAGCCTGGAAGCACAGGGACGGCAACGCGTCGATTTCCTCGTTTCCTGACCGACAGCGATAGGTCGCGGCGCTGCGCCGTTTGTGATATTCCGCGGGCAGCTCCGAGACGGGTCGCGAGCCTGCTTCCGGCTGCCGCGTAACGTTCCCAGCGCGGCGATGCCTGCTGGCTGCCGGCAGGCAACCGAAATCATTCGCTTCATCCTGGAAACCACAGAATGCAGATCCTGGTCACCGGAGGTACCGGCTATATTGGTTCTCACGCTTGCGTAGCCCTGCTCGCGGCCGGCCACGACGTCACCGTAATTGACGACCTCTCGAACAGCCAGGTGGAAGTACTCGATCGTGTGGCGCGGATTGCTGGGCGACGACCAGTCTTTTTCAAAGGCGACGTCCGTGATCGTGATCTGCTCCGGAGTATCTTCGCGGCGACGCCGATCGGTGCGGTAATCCATTTTGCCGGCTTGAAAGCGGTGGGAGAGTCGGTTGCCCAGCCGCTGCGCTACTACGACTGCAATGTCGGTGGTGCGATTGCCCTGTGCCAGGAGATGGACGCGGCGGCAGTAAGGACGCTGATTTTCAGTTCCTCGGCGACTGTTTATGGGGATCCGGCGGCGGTGCCGATCCGGGAGGATTTTCCACGCTCGGCGACCAATCCCTATGGCGCCAGCAAACTGATCATCGAAGATATTCTGGCCGATCTCGCGCGTGCCGATTCCGGTTGGCGGATTGCCTGTCTGCGCTATTTCAATCCCGTTGGCGCCCACGAAAGTGGCCTGATCGGTGAGGCGCCGAATGGGGTTCCCAATAATCTGCTGCCCTACGTGGCGCAGGTCGCCGCCGGTCTGCGCCCACGGCTGAGTGTTTTTGGCAACGATTATCCGACGCCCGACGGCACCGGCGTTCGTGATTACATTCACGTAATGGATCTGGTCGAAGGTCACCTTGCGGCCTTGCATTATCTGCTGGACAAGGGTGGGTCGTTGACCGTCAACCTTGGTACTGGTTGCGGGTATTCAGTGCTGGACATGGTGCGAGCCTTTTCCGCCGCCAGTGGACGGCAGATCCCCTACGCAGTGGTGCCACGCCGACCGGGTGATGTCGCCGAATGCTACGCCGATCCGCAGCTGGCCGCCGATCTTCTCGGCTGGAGGGCCCAGCGCGGAATCGAGCAGATGTGTCGCGATGCCTGGCGCTGGCAGCAGGGATCGGCCTCGTAGTCGACGATGGCCACCTACGCGATCGGCGACATTCAGGGCTGCTTCGATTCGTTTCGGCGACTTCTCGAAAAATGCCGCTTCGACCCGGCATACGATCGGCTGTGGCTGGTCGGCGACCTGGTCAACCGTGGGCCGCGTTCGCTCGATACCCTGCGTTTCGTGCGCGAACTGGGCCCGGCTGCGGTCATCGTTCTCGGCAACCACGAGCTCTATCTGCTGATGGCTGCTGCCGGATTTGGCCGGCGGAGCAAGGGCGACACGCTCGACCAGATCTTCACCGCGCCGGACTGCGACATACTCCTCGACTGGCTTCGCCGGCAGCCGCTGTGCTACAGCGAAGGCGAATTCTGCCTGGTGCACGCGGGATTGCTGCCGCAGTGGACGGTTCCGAAGGCGCGCGCACTGGCTGCGGAAGTGGAAAGCGTGCTCGCCGGCCACGCGTACGGCGACTTTCTCGCCAACATGTGGGGCAGCGAGCCGGCAGCGTGGAGTGACGATCTCGAGGGTTGGCCTCGTTTGCGGGTAATCGTCAACGCGATGACCCGGATGCGCTTCTGCTCGCCCACCGGTGTCATGGAGTTCCGGACCAAGGGCGAAGCCTCCGCAGCTCCGCCCGGTCACTTGCCGTGGTTCGAAGTCCCGGGCCGCTTGAGCGCCGATCACGTGCTGGTCATCGGTCACTGGTCGGCACTCGGCCTGAGGATCGAAGCCGGACTGCTGGCGCTCGATTCGGGCTGCTATTGGGGGCGTCATCTCACGGCAGTTCGCCTGGAGGACCGCGCCGTGTTTCAGATCGACTGCGCGACGGGCTACGCACGCGCCTGAGATTTCCCTGGCATCGCGCCACGCTGCCGCGTTCCCGTCGCTCGTCGTCAACGCGCGCGTCCCGGCTCCCGCGTCGACGATCGACATCGACGTTTTTGTTGCGCCGGCGCTTTGTTGAGGCAGTCCGATGGCCGCTGGCGCAGAAGATCAAATCCCCAGCGGGCCAAGGTCGAGTTGCCGGTGGCGCATTGCCGGGCACCAGAAATACGCACCCGACTCGGGGCGGGTGAACCGGAACAGGCCATCGACGATACTGTCGTCGATTCCGAGCATTCGCCGCAACTGCGCTTCGAATGGATCGAGCGAGGCGGCGAAGGCGACGAACATCAGACCGCCGCGCCCGCCTTCGGTCCACGGCATGGAGCGGCGCAGGAGGAAGGCCGCCGGCGTGAAGCTCTCCTGCGCCGTGCGTTTGACGTGCGCCGAAGCCGGGGCATCGTCGATCTCGACGTTATCGACGCGGCGGCGTCCGATGCTGAGATCTTGTTCCGCGGCGGGCATGCTATCGAAACGATCGAAATCATGCTGCCAGCGTTGCACGGCGACGAAGCTGGAGCCGGCGAGAACGCGCGAATCGTTGCCGACCAGCGCGGTGCGCACTGCATCGTCGTCAGTCGGATTCTCGGTTCCGTCCTCGTAACCGGTGAGATCGCGGCCGCCATCGTGCAGGAAGGCGTCACGCCTGTCGTCCAAACGAAACGCAGGCAACAGCGCGCCTTCGATCCGCCTAGCACGATGCATGATTTCCCCACGCTCGTTGCCGCGCAGCCAGACCCACACCGCTGCCGGTGTCGCCGGCAGTTCCAGTCCGGCTCCGGCGAACGTTGGAAAACCGCGCAGCCCCGGGATATCGGCGCCCAGCGCCGAAACCAGAACGCGCCCGAAGCCGACCACCGTTCGTTCGCCGTCGGCGAGCTCGGCAAGCGCGCGCAGGCAGTCCTTCGGGTGCGTGGCGGGTTTGAGAGAGAAAGTCAGATAACGCGCGACCGGCGGTATCGGGAGAAGGATTCCGGCTTGTGGTGTGTTCATGTTCGGGACAATTCCTTGGTCAAGAATGGGCGGTGTCATGCCGGCCTGTCTGCCGGCTGTCCACACCGCAGGTTTTCAGCAAGTGGCAACTTGGCGGAAACCGGCGCTGCTTCCGATTTCCGCGGCGTTGCCCTCGCTGCACAGGATGCTGTCGACCCGCGCCATCGAAGGTCCGCGACGTGCCCAGAGGAGCAGCGCTTCAACTGCCTCCGGCGGACCCGACACCAGCGCTTCGACGCTGCCGTCGTGGCGGTTGCGCACCCAGCCGGACAGGGCGAGGCGCTGCGCTTCGGCGCAGAACGACCAGCGATAGCCGACGCCCTGGACGCGGCCCCGGATGCGCAGGGTGCGGCATACTGCTTGCTTCATTTTCGTCTCCCGAGTCGGGAATCCTGGACGGGATGCTGCGCCCGCCACCAATGCTGGCATAATCCCGGAAACCGCAGCTGGCCGCCACTCCTTCGCGGGCAAGACCGCGCGTGTCGCGCCGTGCGGTTTTGCCGTGCGCGAGAAGATGGCTCTGCCGGCTGGCGTTCGGTTACGGTTTCCAGGTTAATCGTCGTCGATGAGCAAGAGAATTTCAAGAGGATCCCCTCCGCTGCCTGCGCTTGCCGCACTGCAATGCTGAAGACATTGCTGCTGCTGCCGCTGCTTGGCGCCGCCCTGTTGGCGCTGTTACCGAGCCGCAGGTTCGATCTGCTGCGCCACGTGGCGAGCGTCGTCGCGGCGGCCACGCTGCTTTGTGCGGTGCTGTTGCTGGCCGATTTCGATGCGGCGAGCGCCGAGATACAGTTTTTTGAGACACGGCCGTGGAATCCACGCGTCGGATCGAGTTTCGCACTCGGCGTTGACGGCGTTTCGATGCCGATGCTGCTGCTGGCGACGGTCCTCAGCTTTGTCGCGGTTTTCTCCTCGCGGGGAATCCGCAGTGGCGCCAAACTTTATTTTTCCTTGCTGCTGGTTCTCGAGGCGTCATTGCTGATCGTGTTCACCGCCCGGGACTGGTCGCTCTTCTACGTCTGTTGGGAACTGACGCTGATCCCCCTGTTCTTCCTGATCGACCGCCTAGGAGGAGTCAACAGACACCGCGCTGCGCTCAATTTCGTCCTCTACACGCTGGGTGGTTCGGTCTTCTTGCTGATTGCACTGTTGTTGCTCTACGACGTCGCTCCGGGACACAGTTTCGCGATGGCCGACATGGCTGCCGGTGGCAGACAGTTGCCGGTTCGTACGCAAGTTCTCGTCTTTTTCGGCCTGTTGCTGGGTTTTGGCGTCAAGATGCCGATCGTGCCGCTGCATGGCTGGCTACCGCTGGCGCATGTCGAGGCGCCGAGTCCAATCTCGATCCTGCTCTCGGGAATCCTGCTGAAGATGGGCGCCTACGGCTTGATCCGTGCGGCCGCGACACTGCCGGCTGCGGCTCTCGCCCTGCAGGACTGGCTGGCGCTGCTCGCGCTGGCCAGTCTGGTCTATGGCGCCGTGCTGGCCTGGCGACAGACCGATCTGAAAGCGATGGTCGCGTATTCGTCGATTTCGCACATGGGCGTCGTCCTGCTCGGTGTCGCCGCGCTCAATCAGGCCGGTCTCAGCGGTGCGCTGACGCAAATGGTCGCGCACGGATTGACGGCCGGACTGCTGTTCCTGTTGATCGGGCTGCTCTACGAGCGCACGCATCGTCGCGACCTGGCGGCTTACGGTTCGCTCAATCGCATCGCGCCGCGTTTCGCCGTGTTCGTCGTGTTCGCTCTGCTCGCCTCGGTCGGTTTGCCGGGTAGCGCCGGTTTCGTCGCCGAGCTGCAGGTGCTGCTCGCTGCCTACGGTCGTTGGGGCAGCTGGCTGGTCCTTCTGTCGATCGGCGTTCTCATCTCTGCGGCCTACGCGTTGCGCGCCATCCGCTGCCTGTCGACCGGAGCGGAGCGCGGCATCCTGGCGCCGGGGGCGGGCGTGATGGCTCTTGCCGATCTGACGCGCAGCGAATGTGCGGCGGCCTGGCTATTGAGTATCGCGACGGTCGGAATCGGTTGCTATCCGTCGCCGCTGCTGCACGTAATGGCCGCCTCGCTGGTCAAGCTGACGAGACAGTTTGGAGTCTGAGTGATCGCACCGACGCACACGGCAGGAGCAGCAGTGGAGTCGCTCGATCGCCTGCAGCTCGTCCGCGTATGCGTCCAGCAGCTTGCCCATTATCTCCCGGCGCAAGCGCCGTTGCGCGACTTCATCCATCACAATACGCTGCACGCCTTCCAGCATCTACCTTTTGCCGCTGCCCTCGGCGAAGCGGCGCGCCTGACAGGCGCGCGCCCCTGGCTGCACGAAGACCGTTGCCGTGAGCTGTTCCGGCAGGGGCGGATCGATACTGACGATCTCGTGGCCGCCTTGCGGCAACTGCCGGATTGCCGCATCGATCAGGTCCTCGTTGCCGGTGCAGGCGGCGAGGTGCGCCGCGGTGAGGTACTGCTGGCAGCGCTGTTGTACCCGCCTGCCGCCGTGTCAGCAGTTCGCCTGCGCTGGCTAAGCGACGAGAGCGCCGCTTGCACGGGAGTGCCGAGCGATCTCGACCCGGCCATACGGCGGCGTTTGCTCGCGACTTCCGCGAGCACGAGCGAGGTGAAAGTGGTCGGCGACCTCTGGGCAGCCGCGCGTGAGTTGCAGGGATCGGTCGCGGCGCCCGCCACCGGTCTTGCCGGGCCGACAGCGGCGAAGGCGGCTGGCCAGTGGCAGGAAATGCTTTACCGTCTGGGTCGGGACTGCACCTTCGCCGAATTGCTGGCGCAACTGACCGGCGAAGATTTTCGACAGCCGCTGCAAGCGACCTTGATTCGTCACCTCTCGGCGCAGCTCGACCAGGGTCTGGCCGCCTGGCGGAATCCAGCGGCGGCGCAGGGATTTTATGCCGCCTGGCGATGCAGTGCCGCCGGCGATTGGGCTTGGGAGCTCGATGAATTCGCTGGCGCACGACACGACATCGGCGAGCTTCCAGACGACCCCCTGCAGTTGATCGCCGACGAGCTGAGTTCCCTCGGCGTCGATGAGTCGCACTTTTCCGCGTACCTGCGGCGCTTGCTGATGGAGCTGCCCGGCTGGGCCGGAATGGTGCACTGGCGGGAGTCGCGCGTCAGCGGCGAGGCTTTTCCGGTCAGCCTGATCGATTTCCTGGCGGTGCGCCTCGTGCTCGAACGTCTGTACGCCGAGCAGCTGGTGCGTCGCGTTTGGGACCTTCCCTTGCGGGAACTGGGCAATCATTTCGCGAATCACCCGGCCGAACTGTCGGTCAGGTATGCCGTCGGCAGTCGACCATGGCCAGATGAAGTCCTGGACCTGGTGCGACCGCACCTGTTGACCGCGCAGACAGAGAGCACCTGGCAGTCGCTCGCCGACCGCCTCGCCGATTCGGCGGCGAGCGATTCGCACGTCGCCGGCGAGGCGGCTGCCTGGCCGCTGTACATGCTGGCGCTGAGGTTGGGTCTGAGCGCTTCCGACCTGCGGGCAATGGGCGCAAGTGGCGCCGAGTCACTGCTCTCCTGCGCCGCTTCGCTGACCGATGACGAGCGTGGCCTGGTCTGGCTGCTGGCCTACGAACGTCACTATCGACAGCAGATTCTCGCCGCGCTGCGCGCCAACCATGGCCGTGCGACAACCCTCGCCGATCGGGCCACGGCGCAGCTCGTGTTCTGCATGGACGATCGTGAGGAGGGAACACGCCGTCATCTCGAAGAGGTCAATCCGGCGCTCGAAACGTTCGGTGCTGCCGGCTTCTTCGGCATGCCGATGCTCTGGCAAGGCCTCGACGATGAATCGCCAACCGCTCTCTGCCCGGTCGTCGTGCGCCCCGTGAATTTCTTGCGCGAGGAGGTGCCAGACGCGCTCGCCACCGTCTACCGCCAGCATCGGCGCCGTCGCGGCTGGCGTCTGGCGTGGCGCGAAAGACTGCATCAGGGCAGTCGGCGCGGCGGGCTGCAGGCCACACTGCTGATCGCTGCGACGGCACCGATGGCCTTGCTCGCACTGCTGCTGCGAACACTCGCCCCGGGGCCTCTAGGAAAACTGCTTGGCCGCTGCCGGGAGTCCATCGACAAGTCGGTCGTTGGCAGCTTAGAGGTCACCGCCAGGAGCGACGAAGCGAGTCGTGCTGCTGACGCCGATGCGCCACGCCGCGGTTTCAGCGAGGACGAACAGGTGGCGCGTGTTGACGGTTTCCTGCGCAGCATCGGTTTGACGAGCAACTTCGCACCCTTGGTGCTGATCGTCGGTCACGGTTCCGACAGCCGCAACAACCCCCACCTCGCTGCCTACGACTGTGGCGCCTGTTCCGGGCGGCACGGTGGCCCGAATGCGCGGGTGTTCGCGACGATTGCCAACCGGCCGGCGGTGCGCGAGCGACTCGCGGGCCAGGGAATCGTCATTCCCGATACGACGCTCTTCGTCAGCGCCGAGCACAATACCTGCGACGAGAGCTTCGTCTGGTACGATGATGCCCAAGTGCCGGCCAGCCACCGCGAGGCCCTTGCCGCGCTGCGTCGCGATTGCGCGACAGCTGCGCGCCGGCATGCCGTCGAGCGCTGCCGTCGCTTCGCCTCGGCGCCTCGCCACCCGTCGCCGCGGGAGGCGCAGCGGCATCTGCTGGACCGTCGCCACGACATCGCGCAGGCGCGCCCCGAACTCGGGCATGCGACGGTCGCTGCCGCTTTTGTCGGTCGCCGCGCGATGAGTCGCGGCGCCTTCTTCGATCGACGGGTTTTCCTGATTTCCTATGATCCGCTGCCCGATTGCGAAGGGCGAGTGCTCGAAGCGACGCTGCTGGCGGCGGCGCCGGTCGGCGCCGGAATCAGCCTCGAGTACTACTTTTCGACGGTCGATAATGACGGGTTTGGTTGTGGCAGCAAGATCATGCACAACCTGACCGGACTGTTCTCGGTGATGCAGGGAGCCGGATCCGACCTGCGCACCGGTCTGCCGCTGCAAATGGTCGAGATCCATGAGGCGATGCGCTTGCTGGTGGTCGTCGAACAGACCGTCGATGTGGTCACCGCCATCTATCAGCGGCAGCCACCACTGCAGGAACTGATCGGCAACGGCTGGATCGTCCTTGCTGCCCAACATCCGGAAACCGGCGAGATCGACCTATTCGATCCGGCTGAAGGCTGGCAGCCCTGGCAGGACGACCCGGTGAACAAAGGGGAATCGGCCTTGCCGATCGTCGAGTGTTCGTTCGACTGGTTTGCCGGGCGACGAGAACCCTTGCCGCCGGCCCTGCTGCGGCGCCCGGTAGCTGTCCCATGAGCGCGCCGGAGGCCCTGCTGGCCGTGATGCCGGCCGCCAGCCACGCGCTCTGGCTGGTGCCGCTGCTGCCCCTGCTGGCGGCCGCGCTGATTGCCATTCGCCTGCTCCTGCGTCCTGGCGGGGACGCGGCCGAGCCGTTGACCGCCGGGATCGCGACTGCTTCGCTGCTTGCGGCACTGCTGCTGCTGTTCACCCTGGACCTGTTGGCAATCGGCAGTGCGCTGCCGGTACGACAGGAGTTTGGCGACTGGCTGCGAATCGGCGCCGTTCCGGTTCGCCTGTCCTTCGTTGCCGACGCGTACAGCTTGCCGATGGCGACGCTGGTAACCTTGATCGGCTGGATTGCGCTGCGTTTTTCCGCGACGTATCTGCACCGCGAAATCGGATTCCACCGCTTTTTCTTCGGCATGACCTTGTTTCTTGGCGGCATGCTGCTGATCGTTCTTTCCCGCAACGCCGTACTGGCCTTTGTCGGCTGGGAACTGGCCGGCGTCAGTTCCTGGCTGCTCATCGCGTACGCCTGGGAGCGCCCCCTCGCGACGGGCAACGCACTGTTCGTTTTCTTGACCAACCGGGTGGGCGACGCCGGTTTCATGCTCGGCATCGGCCTCGCCGTGTGGTCGGTCGGGACCGTCGAGTGGTCCGGGTTGGGCGGTGACGGCGGCCTTGCCAGGGTCACTGCGCGCCTGTTGTCGATCGGCTTTGTGCTGGCCGCGCTGGTCAAGTCGGCGCAGCTTCCGTTCACCCCGTGGATCGGACGAGCGCTGGAGGGACCGACGCCGTCGTCGGCGATCTTTTACGGATCGCTGATGGTGCATGCCGGCATCTATCTGCTCTGTCGCCTGCAGGGTCTGCTGGCACAGGTGCCGGATCTGATGCTGCTGCTCGCGGTTGTCGGTCTGTTGACCGCTGCGTACGGCAGCCTCTGCGCCTTGGTACAGAGCGACGTCAAGTCGGCGCTGATTTTTTCGACCGTGACCCAGGTCGGTCTGATGTTTTTCTGCTGCGGCCTTGGACTGTTCTGGCTCGCGGCCTGCCATGCCGGCCTGCATGCCGCCTGGCGCGCCTATCAGTTTCTGTTGGCTCCGGCGTATATGCACCTGGTACGTCGGCCGGCAGCGCCAGCACCACGCTGGCTGAGCGCGCGACGCTGGTGGTACACTGCCGCGCTGCAGCGCTTCTGGATCGAGGCACTGGGCAACACCCTGCTGGCGCGCCCGACGCTGGCTCTCGGCCGGGACGTGCGCGCGCTCGACGAGCGCTTCATCGATCCGCTGGTCGGAGAACCGCTCGTCGAGCGTTCTGCAGAGGGCGACACGGCCGACGAGTTGATCCGTGGTCACGGCCTCGCCGGTCGCGCGCTCTTCCGCTTCGCGGATCGAATGCAGCGACTCGAGAGCTCTCTCCTGCTCAGCGGCGACGGCTCGATGAAGACTACGGTGGAGCGCGCCGCGCACTACGCCGATGCGGTGGAGTCGCTGCTCGAACAACCGCGCTATCTGATGCTGATGGTGATGGCAACCTTGGTGGTGATCCTGTGAGCGAAATCTCTTGGGCGACGCAGGCCGGCTACCCCTTGCTGGCGACCTTGCAGTGTCTGCCGCTCGCAGCCACGATGTTGCTGCTGATCATGCGCCAGCACGAGCAGGCGCTACGTCTCGGACGCCTGTTCGCCATCGCCGAACTGGCCGTGGCAATCGATCTCTACGGGCGCATCGATGTGGCGAACGGCAACCTGCAGTTCGCGGAGCGTCTTGACCTGTTTGCCTATCACGCGGCGGCCGACGGGATCAGCGTGCTTTTCATTCTGCTCACGGCGCTGCTCGGCGTGCTGCTGTCGTTCTATGGCATGGCGCGTCAGCAGATATCACCGGTACACCTGCTCGGCGTGCTGTTGGTCATCGAATCGTCGCAGATGACGATGCTCACGACGATGAACCTGCTGTGGTTTGCCGCTGCTTCCGCGCTGCAGCTCACGCTCGTCGGCTACCTGCTCTGGCGCTGGGCGTCGGCGCGTGAAGAGAATCTCGCTTTGTCGCGCTTCCTGCAGTATCAGCTTTTCGGCTGGTGCCTGTTTCTTGCCGGGGCGGTCGTCATCGTCTGGAGTCATGCCGATGTCGTCGGCGGGCGCTGGAGTTTCGACCTCCTCGATCTGCTGCACACGCCGCAGATCGACAAGTACCAGTCGGCGGCGTTCTATCTGCTCTTTTATGGCCTGGCGATTCGCACGCCACTTTTTCCGCTGCACGGTTGGTTACCCAACTCCGCCGGCTACGGCCTGATCGCCGTCGGTCCGGTGCTCCTGCTCGGCGTCAAGGTCGGTGTTTATGGCATGGCGCGCTTTCTCTTGCCGCTGACGGCGGAAGCGGTGCTGATCTGGCAGTCCTATGTGGTGGCTTTCGCCATGATTGGCGTCTTTTTCGCCGCCAGCATGGCTTTTCGCCAGGCCAATCTTCGCCGGCTGATGGCTTTCGCCGTGGTCAGTCATACGAGCCTGATCGTCATCGGCCTGTTCACGTTGCATCCGGCTGGTCTGCAAGGGGCGCTGCTGTTGGCGGTCAATTTCGGTCTGGCAATCACGGTGATGTTGCTGATGGTTGGCTATGTGTACCGCCGCACCGGAACCACGGCGCTCGACCGACTCGGCGGTCTTTTCGACCGCGTTCCGTTCATCGCTCTCGCTTTTCTGATCGGCGGCCTGGCGCTGCTCGGAATGCCGGGAACGCCGGGATTCGACGCCGTTCACCTGGTCCTCGAAGCGTCGATCGATACCTTCGGCGCGCTGCCGACGATCGCCACTGCGCTTGGCAACGTCGCCGCCGCCGGTTTCCTGCTGTGGGCCTTTCAGCGCGCTTTCCTGGCACCACGACCGCGCGATCTGCCGGCGGCAAGGATCGCCCGCACGGGCGCGATGGAATATTTCGTCGGCGGCGCGACGCTGATCGTCCTGCTGGCTGCCGGTTTCTACCCGGAGCCGTGGCTGCAACTGACCGACAGCGCGACGCAGGCTCTTGCCGCCTATTTCCAGCATGACTGAACTGGCCGCTTATCCGCTGCTCAGTACTCTGCTCGCGTTGCCCTTGCTCGGCGCGCTGTTGACGGCATGGGCCCGGCGTGCCGCATGGGTTCAGTGGATCGCGCTTGGCGCCACGGGTCTGACCTTGCTCTGCTCGATGCTGGTGGTCGCTGCATTCGATCGGGGCGACACCGGTTTCCAGTTACTGGATGCGGCCCCCTGGATAGCCGGAGTGAGTGTCCGGTATCTGGTCGGGGTCGATGGGATATCCCTGCTCTTCCTGCCGGCGACCAGCCTGCTCTTCTGCGCAACGGTCGTTGCCAGTTGGCGGATCAGGGCGGACGCGGCGCCGCGTGGGGTGTATTTCGCGCTGCTGCTTCTTTTCGAAGCAGCTACCCTTGGTGTCTTCTGTGCGCTGGACACGATTCTGTTCTTCGCCTGCTGGGAGTTCACGCTGCTGCCGTTGTACTTCCTGGTCAGCCTGTGGGGTGTCGGTGCCGGGCGACAGGCGGCAGCCGTCCATTACTTCCTGGTGATGCTGACCGCCGGCGTGCCGCTGCTGTTCGGCCTGTTGGCACTTGCCTTCGGGCATGGGGATGGGGCTACGCCGGTTTTTGACCTGCCAACACTGCTGGCGACGCCGCTGCCCGAGCGAAAGCAGTATCTGGTATTCCTGCTCCTGCTTGCCGGTTTCGGTGTGAAGGTACCGCTGGTGCCCGTGCACACCTGGCTTCCGTCGCTGGCGATGGCGGCGCCGGCGGCGGTCACTTCGCTACTGGTCGGGCTGAAGATCGGCGCCTATGGGCTGATCCGCGTCGCCATCCCTTTGGCGCCACTCGCCGCGCGCGAGTTGCACTGGCTGCTCGCCGGCTTCGGTACCGTCGCCATCCTCTATGGTGGCGTCGCCGCCCTGGTGCACGGCAATTTGCGTGGCGTACTGGCCTACTCCAGCCTGTCGCACGTCGGGCTGGTGCTTCTCGGCCTCGCTTCCTTCTCGGTCTCTGCTTTGCAGGGTGCGCTGTTGCAACTGCTGAACTTCAGCGTCGCTGCTGGCGGCGGCTTCTTGCTGCTGTCTTTCCTGCAGCGGCGCACGGCGTCCACCGACATCGCCCGGCTTGGCGGCGTGATGCATCGCATGCCGCTGCTCGCGGGTTTCTTCCTGCTGTTCGGTCTGGCGGGTATCGGCCTGCCCGGAACCAGTGGCTTTCCTGGTGAATTGCTGATCGTCGTCGCCACGCTGCATAGCCATACCGGTGCGGGTCTCGCGGCGTTGTTCGGCACGGTGCTCGCGGCGGCGAGTTTTCTGGGCCCATTCCGGCAGGCTTTTCTCGGGCCGCTGCGGAATCCGGACGTCTCTGCGGCCGACGATCTGCTCGCGCGTGAGCTAGTCTGCCTGTCGTTGCCGGCATTGCTGATCGTCGTCCTCGGCGTCTATCCGCTCCCGTTGCTCGAATTTCTGCGACCGACCGCCGAGGCGTGGGTGGCAGCGCTCGCCGGGTTGTAGCCGATGACGCGGGCGCAGGCAGCGCTGGGATGCGCCCAAGGAAACCCGATAGGGAATCGGCGAAAGCCGCGACAAAATTCCTTGCCAGTCCCGCCCAAAAGTAATATTTTTCTTTAATTCATGTAGTTCTGGAAGTTTTGAGGCCGCATGCGGGGACCGTTGTGCGCCGCCGGGTGGCCGCGGCGCCAGTTCGCGGCGGCGGCCGGCGGCGTTTGGCCACGACTCGATCTGGCCTCGCGCTTCGAGAGCCTCTGTCAGAGAAGAGGGCGACCATGGATGGGACCGTCGCAAGTCGGTGTGTCGCGGAAAGATTCAGGGACAGCGCATTGGATGCTGGTCGTGGCATCCTGATGTTGTTGGGCGTCGTTCTGCATACGTCGAACATCTATGCGGAGAATGACGAATGGCTGCTCAGCGACGACGCCAGTTCGCCTTTCTTTGATCTGTTGGTCAGTGCCATTCACTCTTTCCGAATGCCGGCTTTTTTCCTGATTGCTGGTTACTTTTGTGCGTTGGCACTGGCCAAACGGCCGTTTCGGGGTTTCCGGTCTTATCTCGCGGATCGCCTGCTGCGTCTCGGAGTACCGCTGCTCGTCGTCTGGCTGCTGCTTAGTCCCGTCCAGTACTGGGTACTCCATGACTCCTGGTGGCCGCTCGACGGACGGAGCGTACTGCCCCTTTATCACCTCTGGTTTCTGGTCGATCTGCTCGTCCTCAGCCCGTTTGTCCCCGCTTTCCAGTCTCTGGTGCGCGCGGCAATGGTCAGGCTCGAGGCGATCGAGTCGCTCGCATGGTGGGAAAGCGTCCTGCTGCTTGCACTGGGAACGATGGCCGTTTCGCTGCTCGTTCGTGCCACCCACGTCGCGTATGTTCCTGTTTTCGGTCTGACGTCGTTGTATCGACTGAGCATGGCGGCGCCGTTCTTCGTCTTCGGCATGCTCGTCTTCGAGGTGCCGAGGCTGAAAGAGGCCTTTCTTGCCACCCCATTCTGGACGGCTGTGCCGGCACTGGCGGTGAGCCTGACACTGACCGGCGTACCGTGGAAGGCCTCTTTCGCGTCCGAACTGTTGCTGGTGAGCTCGTGGCTGGCGACGGCGGCCTTGACGGCCGTAGTGATCCGCGCCTGCTACTGGCTGTTCCCCCGCCGGAGTTCCTTCACGCAGGTCGTTGCCGAATCGAGTTACTCGGTGTACCTGTTCCATCACGTCCTGGTGATCCTGTTTGGTGTGGCGATCCTGGACGAGGCAGTGTGGATTGGTGTCAAGTTCTTGTTCGTCGCCACGGCGACTTCGATCACCGGCATCGCGTTGCACTACTTGCTGATTTCGAGGTTTCGCCTGACCCGGATGTTGCTCAACGGCAAGGCGTAAGAGCTTCTGATGAAATCCTTGTGCGTCGGTCGAGGTGCTGGGCGGCGCGGAAAGGAGGCTGGCGGTTCCTCTTGGTCCTGCAGCCGACGGCGCGACATTTCGTTTCGATACGCGAGGGCGTAGGCGGAGTATCGCCGAGCCAGCTTCTGGCCGCCGCAGCCGTCCGGTGGTCCAATGCCTGCCTTGCGCTGCGAGTGCCGTGATACCGAGGCAGCGACGTGTCTGCCGTCGCCACCGGATTTCCACCCCTACTTGACGCGCATGCCTGGCTCCGCGCCGGCGTCGGCCGAGAGCAGGAAGATGCCCCCTGCCGGACCGTCGAGACCGGAGGCGGCCAGCACCATTCCCTCGGAAATGCCATATTTCATCTTGCGCGGGGCGAGGTTGGCAACCATTACCGTCAGCCTGCCGACGAGAGCTTCCGGAACGTAGGCTGCCTTGATTCCAGCAAATACCTGGCGCGCACCGAGTGGGCCGAGGTCGAGCACCAGGCGGAGCAGCTTGTCGGCGCCTTCGACAGGCGTAGCCTCGCTGATGCGAGCAACTCTCAGGTCGACGGTCATGAATTCGTCGATACTGATCTGCCGCGCCGGCGCCGCGAGCGCGATGCCCGCCACTGGCTCCTGCGCTCGCAACCCGGCCGCTGCCGCTGGCGGCGTGGCGCTCAGCGACTCGCGATTGGCGTCGAGCAAGGCGTCGACCTGCCGCTTGTCCACGCGCGTCAGCAGATGCTGGTAAGCGTTGATCGCGTGCCCGGGCGCGAGGACCGTGCGGCTGTCGTTCCAGACCAGAGGGGCGATGTTCAGGAAAGCCTCCGCCTTGACGCTGAGTGCCGGCAGCACCGGTTTCAGCAGGATCGAAAACAGGCGGAAAAGGTTCAGCGAATTGCTGCAGGCTGCGTGCAGTTCGCTTGCGCGAACGGGCTGGCGGGCCAGTTCCCACGGCTTGACGCTGTCGACGTATTGATTGGCGAGATCGACGAGCCCCATGATTTCGCGGATTGCCTTGCCGAATTCGCGCGTTTCGTAATGATCCGCGATCACCGTCTGCCGTTCGCGAATCGCCTGGAAAACCGGTAGCGATTCGTCGCAGGGGCACAACTGACCGGCGAATTGCCTGACGATGAAGCCGGCGCTTCGACTGGCGATGTTCACGAACTTGCCGACCAGGTCGGAATTGACCCGGGCGATGAAATCATCGAGATTGAGGTCGATATCTTCCATCGAACCCGAAAGTTTGGTGGCATAGTAATAACGCAGCCATTCGGGGTCGAGTCCTTGCGCCAGATAACTCTGGGCGGTGATGAAGGTGCCACGCGACTTGGACATCTTGGCTCCATCGACGGTCAGGAAGCCGTGTGCGAAGACCTTGCTGGGCGTTCGATAACCGGCGTGCGCCAGTTCCGCCGGCCAGAACAGCGCATGAAAGTAGAGGATGTCCTTGCCGATGAAGTGATAGAGCTCGGTACTCGAATGCGCGTGCCAGTACTCGTCGAAATCGATGCCTTCACGCGCGCAAAGATTGCGAAAAGCTCCCATGTAGCCGATCGGTGCGTCCAGCCAGACGTAGAAGTACTTGCCGGGTGCATTCGGGATCTCGAAGCCGAAATAGGGCGAATCGCGCGAGATGTCCCAGTCGGTGAGACGGCTTTCTCCGTCTTCTCCCAGCCACTCCTGCAGCTTGTTGGCCGCTTCGTTCTGCAGGCGCCCTTCGCTCTGCGTCCAGCGGCGCAGGAAGGCCTGGCAGCGCGGATCCGAGAGCCGGAAAAAGAAGTGCTCGGACTGGCGCAGCTCCGGGGTGGCGCCGGAAACCGCGGAATACGGATTCTTCAGCTCGTTGGCCGTATACGCCGAGCCGCAACTCTCGCAGTTGTCACCGTATTGGTCGTGCGCACCGCACTTCGGGCATTCGCCCTTGATAAAACGGTCGGGCAGGAACATCTGCTTGAGCGGATCGTAATACTGCTCGATGGTTCGCGCGTCGATCAAACCGGCCGCACACAGGCGAGCATAGATCTCGTTCGCGCAGGCACGTGTTTCTTCGGAATGGGTAGTGTAGTAATTGTCGAAACCAACATGAAAACCCGCAAAGTCTCGGGTGTGCTCGTCATGGACGCGGGCGATCAACTCCTCCGGTGTGATCCCCTCCTTTTCGGCGCGCAACATGACCGGCGTGCCATGCGTGTCGTCGGCGCAGACGTACCAGCACTGATGCCCTCGCATCTTCTGGAAACGCACCCAGATGTCAGTCTGGATGTATTCGACCAAATGGCCGAGGTGGATTGCGCCGTTGGCGTAGGGAAGGGCTGAGGTTACGAGAATCTTGCGGGTCATTGGCGTTGGCGCAGACAAATGCGCATTCTAGCAAAGCGACGGCGCGCTGCGCGGGTGCCTCCGTCAGCTGCGGCTTGTCTCAACTGACCAGCTGATCATGAAAGCGAGCGATGTCATAGTCGCAGCCACTCTCCTCGAATTCGGCAGGGGTCAGCAGGTATGCGCGGCCATCGAGGCTGAAATCCAGCGTCTCCCGGACATTGAAGCTGCCAAGCGGCAGCACGATACGTACGGTGCCGGACTCGCCAGCATCGCGCAACCAGATGCCGGGAAGAGCGACAGCCGCAGCGAAGCCGCTGCGGCGCGGGCGTAGCTCGATGCTCTGCGCCTGTTTCGAGATGAGCTGCACGCCCAGATTGGCCTGCACTCCGCCCAGCCGGTTGAAGCGCCGTGCGGTACCGAGCAGCCAGTTTTCGCCACCCTCCGGCTGCATGCAGAGCAGGGTTCCGAGCTTGATGCCGTTGCCCGCTGGATCGTCGAAACAGACACGAAAGCCGCCGAGACTGACGTTTTCGACTACCCAGCTGCGTGTTGCGGCCACGGATCCGTGTCTGCCCAGCGCTCCGGAAAAAACCTGGTAGGCGTGGTCAAAACCCGCAAGAACGGCCATTCGTGTCCTCACGGCATGGCGTTGGTGGCGCCGCTGCAGCGGCCGTACCGCCCAATAGGCGCGGAGATGACGAAGCACCGACAGCAATGCCTTCTGCGAATATTCGCCGCCAAGATTGAGCCGGGCAGGAATTTCGTCACGTTCGACCATGTGGATCAGTTCGTCGAGTCCCGACAACGCGGGTACGGGCGAGACGAAGCGCAGGCTCGGCGTGCTTGCCCCGGGATGGATCGCCAGACGTGCCGGTGGCGAGGCAGCCGCCGCATCGACCCAGTACACGCTGTCCGAATGACGTTCGGATGACCAGCTGACAATCGACAGAAAGTGCGCGATGACTCGATCGGCGAGCTCGATCTCCTGCGGACTCAAGCCATCCATCGACGAGGCGGAAAACAGAAGCGAATGCAAGTATTGTTGCGCAACGCTCGTTACGCCCATCCGGCCCGGGTAAAGCTGCACCAGTTTCTGTGCATGGCCGGCAGCTTCGGCCGCGAGGTAGCTTTGCCCCAGCTCCCGCCAGAGATCGCTGCCCGCTGGTTCGTAGCAATACGCCAGCCACTTGATGCAGCGGCGACGCGCCGCCTGCAGGCGCGTGTCCGCCAGGGGAAGCGAAGCGCGGAAGGCGTCGCTTCCCCTGCCCTTGGCCTCCAGTTTGGCGCGCTCGATGCACGATGCATAGGCGGCCGTGGCTGTGTTCCAATAACTGTAACTCCGCTCCCAGAGGCGTTTTCGCTCCAGCGGCGAGAGCTGTGGCGAAGTCAGGTATTCGCGTGCGAGACGACGCAGATGCTGCTGCCCGGCGTCGTCAAGCTGACGCAGCAGGTCGAAATAGTGATCCAGCCGGAAGTTGCGCGCGTGCTTGAGGGACTCGAACCAGCCGGTCAGTTCATCGACGGCGTTCACCGGCTTGTCGACACGCAGTTCGGCGAGAATCCGCTTGAACTCCTTGGCGTCGGCAAGCGGATGATCGGGACGGCTTGGAAACAGGTTGAGGATCATCTGAAGTCCCCCTTATCACGGGCCCGCGCAGGCCGGGGCGAGACGAGAGATTGTAAACCACGTGCGGCCGACGGTGCCTCCTGATCAAGTGCCGAAATTGTGCGATATGGACAGATGCGCGATTCCGGTGCGCTGCTCCCTTTCCCGTACAATGTCACCTGACCGATCCACGGAGACAAGGCATGCAGCAGTATCTGGACCTGATGCGCCATGTCCTCGAGCATGGCAACCAGAAGGCGGACCGCACCGGCACCGGCACCCGCTCGGTGTTCGGCTGGCAGATGCGCTTCGATCTGGGTGCCGGTTTTCCCCTGTTGACTACCAAGAAGCTGCATCTGCGCTCGATCATCCACGAGTTGTTGTGGTTCTTGCGGGGCGACACCAACGTTCGGTATCTGCAGGAGAATGGCGTCCGCATCTGGGACGATTGGGCTGACGACAGCGGGGAACTCGGTCCGATCTACGGCCACCAGTGGCGCCACTGGCGATCGCCTGACGGATGCGAAATCGATCAGATGGCGCAACTCGTCGATGCCCTCCGCAACAATCCCGACTCGCGCCGGCATTTGGTGAGCGCCTGGAATCCAGCCGACGTCGAGCGCATGGCGCTGCCCCCATGCCATGCGCTGTTCCAGCTGTACGTCGCCGCAGCCGCGCCAACCGATTCCGACCGTCGCGCGAAACTGTCCTGCCAGCTCTACCAGCGCAGCGCCGACATCTTTCTCGGCGTTCCTTTCAACATCGCCTCGTACGCCTTGCTGACTCTGATGCTGGCGCAAGTTTGCGGCTATCGGCCCGGTGACTTTGTGCATACCTTCGGCGACGCACACCTTTACAGCAATCACTTCGACCAGGCACGTAAGCAATTGACACGCACGCCGCGCGCCTTGCCAACGATGCACCTGAACCCGGAGGTGCGCGATCTGTTCGGCTTCCGTTTCGAGGATTTTGCGCTGACCGGCTACGATCCATACCCGCATATCGCCGCGGCGGTCGCGGTCTGAACGAATGCGCAGCGAACTGCTGTCGGCGGGAGGAGGGACGATTTCCTTGATCGCTGTCGTGGCAAGAAACCGTGCGATTGGCCGAGATCAGCAATTGCTCTGGCACTTGCCGGAAGACATGCGACATTTTCGCGAGACGACCCGTGGCAGGACGGTGATCATGGGAAGAAAGACCTGGGAGTCGCTACCGCCCGCTTTTCGCCCGCTGCCGAATCGCCACAACATCGTCGTCAGTCGAAATCCTGCCTACCGCCCCAGTGGGGCAACGGCAGCGACATCGATCGAGGAGGCAATTCGCCTCGCCGGCGATGCCGGCGAGATCTTCGTGATCGGTGGCGAGGAACTCTACCGGCAGGCTTTGCCATTGGCCCGGCGCCTGTACCTGACGGAAGTCGCCGAAGATGCCACCGGGGACCGATTTTTCCCCGAAATTCGACCGGCCGAGTGGCGGGAAGTCGGGCGTCGTATTGGCAATCGGCGATCAGCTGCCGGCGATGAGGGGCGCGCCGTTCCGGAGTTCAGTTTCGTGGTATACGAACGATGTTAGCGCTGCGTGCTTGCATTCGGAATTCGTGATGGCAGATTCGCTCGACCACTTTCTCGCAGGACCTAGCGGCGCCGGCAGCGTGCTGGCGCATGCGCGGCTGCTGCTGGCGCTGGCTACGCGCTACCAGGAGATCGTGCCAGCGCACCTGGGACAGGCAAGCCGGATGGCCAATTACAAGTCGGGTGTTGCGGTGATCCATGCCGACAGTGCTGCCATCGCGGCCAAACTCGGCCAGATGGCGCCGACGATGGTCCGCGAATTGAAGAAAAGGGGAATCGATTGTAGTGCCGTGCGGATCAAGGTCTGCGCGCGGCAGGAGCGGAAAGTCACAGGAAGGGGCACGCAAAAACCGCTGAGTGCCGGGGCCAGCCACGATTTGATGGCGCTGAGCGAGTCTTTGCCGGCATCGCCCTTGCGTGCGGCGCTGGAAAAGCTGCTGGCGTGTTCGCCTAGGCGGGAATGACTGCCACCCGTTCGAGGATCAGCAGGGCGAAGACCAGAAGGGCGACAATCAGCGCATAGCGGAAAAGACGCCACGCGAACCGCAGATAGCGCGCGTCCCTGGTGAATACAAAGGCGAGCACGCCGCCGGCGACGGCGATCACCGTCAGCACAGCCAGCAGGCGCAGCAACCACATCGGGTCAGAAAGCCGGCAGGGTCAACCAGCGGGAAACAGTCTGTGGTGCCAGCGTGCGGTCCTGAAAGCTGACGTATTCCCAGGCCTCGCGCCTGGCGAGGAGGGCGCGCGCGAGCGCGTTGTTCAGCGCATGCCCCGATTTGTGGGCAGAGAAGGAAGCGAGCAGAGGATGGCCCAGCAGGTACAGGTCACCGATCGCGTCGAGCACCTTGTGTTTCACGAACTCGTCGCCATAGCGCAGGCCATCGGCGTTGAGCACGCGGTATTCGTCGAGAACGACGGCGTTTTCGAGACCACCGCCCTGCGCGAGACCGTTTTCGTGCAGCCACTCGACTTCCTGCATGAAACCGAAGGTGCGCGCGCGCGCCACCTCGCGGACATACGAATGTTCCGCGAAGTCGATCGTCACCCGCTGCCCGGTGCGATCGATCGCCGGGTGGTTGAAGCCGATCGAAAACGACAGGCGAAAGCCGTCGTAGGGTTCCAGTCGCGCCCACTTTTCGCCGGCGGGTTCGCTCTCACGCACTTCGATCGGCTGCGTGACGCGGATGAAGCGCTTCGCGACCGATTGCTCTTCGATTCCGGCCGACTGGACCAGAAAGACGAACGGCGATGCGGATCCGTCGAGGATTGGCACTTCGGCGGCGTCGAGGTCGACGAAGGCGTTGTCTATTCCCAGTCCGGCGAACGCCGACATCAGGTGCTCGATGGTGCCGACTCTCACCCCGTCGCGCTCGAGGCACGAGCACATGCGGGTATCGCCGACGAGCAGGGCAGACGCCGGCAGGTCGACCACCGGGTCGAGATCGATCCGCCGAAAGACGATGCCGGTTCCGGGCGCGGCGGGGCGCAGGCTCATCCGTACCTTGACACCGGAATGCAGGCCGACGCCCGCGGCGCGGACCACCGACTTGAGGCTTCGCTGCTTCAACATCTGTCTGAAATAGCTGTGGAATCGGCGAATTCTAGCACAGCCGAAGCTGTCCCGGAAGCCGCCGATTCCTGCAGAGGAGGGTTGTCGGCCGGGCTCAGTCGGCCTGTTTGCGCAGGAATGCCGGAATGTCGTAGCGATCGACACCGCTGTTGGCCAGCGCCTCGACGGTTGCGCTGCGTCCCTTGCGGACGATCGCGGGTACTTGGTCGAGCGATGAGTAGTCGATGCTCGGTCCGCTGGCGAAGCGGCCGTCGGTACCCGTTGCCTGGTGGTGCGCGTTGTTGATGACCTCGAAGTTCTGACGCTTCGCCTGCGGCTGACCGAGACCAGTGGCCACCACCGTCACCCGGATCTCCTCGCCCATGTTTTCGTCGTAGACCGCGCCAAAGATGATGTGTGCGTCGTCGGCGGCAAAGGCGCGAACGGTGTTCATCACTTCGTTGACTTCCTTCATCTTGAGCGAGCGGGTGGCGGTAATGTTGACCAGAACGCCCTTGGCGCCCGAAAGATTGACACCTTCCAGGAGGGGCGAGGAAACGGCGCGCTCGGCGGCAATGCGCGCCCGGTCCACACCCGCAGCGTTGGCGGAACCCATCATCGCCATTCCCATCTCGCCCATCACGGTGCGCACGTCCTCGAAGTCGACGTTGACCAGTCCCGGGAAGTTGATGATCTCGGCGATCCCGCCAACGGCATTGCGCAGGACATTGTCGGCGGCCTTGAAAGCGTCGTCCATCGAGACATCGTCGCCGAGCACGTCCATCAGCTTGTCGTTGAGGATGACGATCAGCGAGTCGACGTGCTTTTGCAGCTCGGCGATGCCGACATCCGCCACCTTCAGACGTTTGCCCTCGAAACCGAAGGGCTTGGTCACCACCGCGACGGTCAGAACGCCCAGCTCGCGTGCCACCTCGGCAACGATCGGCGCGGCGCCGGTGCCGGTGCCACCACCCATACCGGCGGTAATGAAAACCATGTGTGCGCCGCGCAGCGACTCGACGATCGCGTCGCGTTCCTCGATCGCCGCGCTGCGCCCGGCTTCGGGTTTCGCGCCGGCGCCGAGCCCGGTCTTGCCAAGCTGCAGCTTCTGGATTGCGATACTGCGGCCGAGTGCCTGCGAATCGGTATTGGCGGTGATGAAATCCACGCCATTCACCCCCTCCCGGATCATGTGATCGACCGCGTTGCCACCGGCACCGCCGATGCCGATCACCTTGATCACCGTATCCCTGTCGCTTTCTTCCTTGTCGATGATTTCAAACATTGTCGCCTCCTCTGCAAAAAATCCGAATGTTGCCAAAAAAAACGCCGTTCCCGAGCGGTTTAGAAATTCTTTTCGAACCAGGATTTCATCCGGCCGAAAACCTGTTTCACGTCGCGCGTCTCGCGCACCTTCAAGCCGCGCTTCCTTTGCGTCTGTGCTTCCAGCAGCAATCCGCAAGCGGTCGCGAAGCGCGGACTCTGCACCACGTCAGCCAGTGCCCCCTGATACTTTGGCACACCCAGACGGACCGGCATATGGAAAATCTCTTCGCCGAGCTCGATCATTCCGGGCATCACCGAAGCGCCGCCAGTGAGCACAATGCCCGACGAGAGAACGTCCTCGAAACCGGAGCGGCGGAGCTCCGCCTGGATCAGCTCGTAGAGCTCCTCGACGCGCGGCTGGATGACGTCCGCCAGCGCGCGCCGTGACAGTTTGCGTGACGGCCGGTCGTCTACGCCGGCGACGTCAAGCACGTCTTCCGGATCGGCCAGATGCGCCAGCGCGCAGCCATACTTGCGCTTGATGTCTTCGGCCTCGCGCGTCGGTGTGCGCAAGGCCATGGCAATGTCGTTGGTGATCTGATCGCCAGCGATCGGGATGACCGAAGTGTGACGGATGGCGCCCTGGGTCCATACCGCAAGATCGGTGGTGCCGCCGCCGATGTCGATCAGGCAGATGCCCAGATCCTTTTCGTCCTCGGAGAGGACTGCACAGCTCGAGGCCAGCGGCTGCAGCACCAGATCGTTCACTTCGAGGCCGCAGCGGCGCACGCACTTGACAATGTTCTGGGCCGCGGACACCGCACCGGTGACGATATGCACCTTCACCTCGAGGCGGAAGCCGCTCATGCCGATCGGCTCGCGAATCCCGTCCTGGTCGTCGATGATGAATTCCTGCGTCAGGATGTGCAGGATCTCCTGGTCCGCGGGGATCGGCATGGCGCGGGCCGTCTCGATCACCCTTTCGACGTCCATCGTGGTGACTTCCTTGTCCTTTATGGCAACCATTCCATTCGAATTGAAGCTGCGGATGTGGCTGCCGGCAATCCCCGTATAGACGTCACGAACCTTGCAGTCGGCCATCAGTTCAACTTCCTGCAGGACGCGCGAAATGGTGGCGACAGTCTCCTCGATATTGACGACGACGCCCTTCTTGAGCCCCTTCGACTCCTGCGAGCCCATGCCGATGACGTTTACTCTCCCCTCCGGAGTAAGTTCGGCGACCAGAGCGACGATCTTCGAGGTGCCAATGTCGAGTCCAACGATCAGATCCTTGCTGTCCCTGCTCATTTCTTTCCCTTGACTTCTTGACCCCCCGCGGCCGGAAAGCGCAATGCGAAGCCGTTCGGATAGCGCATATCCACCGCAATCGGTCGCCCACGGCGACCTTCCGACAGGGTCGGGTAATAGTCTACGAAACGCTGCAGGCGCATGCGGATTGGCGCTTTAGCCTGTTCGCGACCCAGTTCGATCAACATTCCATCATCCAGCTTCAGCAGCCAGGCCAGGCGCTGTGACAATGACACCTGCGCCGGCGCACGACCGCTCGGTCGCAAGACGTGCGCGAACTCTGCATATCGCCGCAGAACGTCGCCGGAGGAGCCGGCCGGACCGTTCAGACGCGGCAGCGACTGCTCCCTGGTCAGTGAGGCCGCGAAGATCTCGCCGTAGGTGTTGACCAGTTGTCCGGACTCGTCGCCCCAATGGGCCGCTGCCTGATGCTCCTCGATCCGCAACTCGATGCGTCCCGGCCATTTCCGCCAGACCTCGGCGCGCCGAACCCACGGCAACTGCTGCAGCGCCTGGCGCAACGCTTCGATGTCGACGGTCATGAAGTTGCCGCGCAAGAGCTCCGCCAACGATTGTTCGAGCTCGCTGCGCTGTATCTCCCGCAACTCGTTCACCACGCGCACTTCGTTCAGCGGAAACAGGCGCAGGCGCGGCGTCCCCCAGACGATCGCCGCCACCAGCAGGGCGGCAGCGCCGGCCAGAAAAAGCAGGTCGGAGATCGCCGTCAACAAGTGCGGTTTGTGCCACATTTCAGCCCAGGGTCGCAAGCGCGAGCACGCGCAGCACCAGTTCGTCATAGCCGATGCCAGCGGCGCGCGCCGCCATCGGTACCAGCGAGTGGTCGGTCATTCCGGGCGAAGTGTTCACCTCCAGGAAGTAGGCACGACCTCGGTCCGGTGGTACGGCTTCGTCGATCAGGAAATCGACCCGCCCCCAACCGCGACCGCCGAGGACGCGAAACGCCTCGACTGCCTGCGCGCGAAGTTCATTTTCACGATTCTCCGGGAGGTCGCAAGGGCAGTGGTAGCTGGTGTCGTCGCGCAGGTACTTCGCCTCGTAGTCGTAAAAATCGTTGCCCGGCTCGATCTTGATGATCGGTAGCGCCTGCTCGCCGAGAATGGCGACGGTGTATTCGCCCCCGAGGATCGCGCGCTCGGCGATCACCAGGGAATCGTATCTGGCTGCCGTCGCGTACGCTGCAGCGAGGTCTCGCGCGTGAGTGACCTTGCTGATGCCGATCGACGAGCCCTCACAGGCCGGCTTGACGAACAGCGGCAGTCCCAATTCTGCAGCCACTGCCGAAAAGTCACTGGCACGATCCAGAAGCAGATAGTCCGGGATCGATACACCCGCGGCACGCCAGAGCAACTTGCTGCGCCATTTGTCCATGCCCAGCGCCGAGGCCATCACGCCACTGCCAGTATAGGGAATGCCCATCAGTTCGAGCGCCCCCTGAATCGTTCCGTCTTCGCCATAACGCCCGTGCAAGGCGATGAAGGCGCGGTCGAATGTGGTCAGCTCGTCGAGCCGGCGCGCCGCCGGATCGAACGCATGGGCATCGACTCCCTGCCTTTGCAGTGCGCCGAGGACGCGTGAACCGCTGTTCAGCGAAACCTCGCGTTCGGCTGAACGACCCCCGAAGAGTACAGCAACCTTGCCAAAATCCCTGGCGTCCATGTTCTCAGATTCCACTGCAAGAGCCGGCAACAAGTCTGCCGGGAACTGCGCCAATCGAGCCGGCGCCCATCGTCATCACCACGTCGCCATCGCGGGCGGCGTCGAGGATGGCTTGCGGCAGGTCGTTCACCGCCTCGACGAAAATCGGCTCGACCTTGCCGGCGACCCGCAGGGCGCGCGCCAGCGCTCGTCCGTCGGCAGCCACGATCGGCTGTTCACCGGCCGCGTAAACCTCGCCCAGTACCAGTGCGTCGACCCCACTGAGCACCTTGACGAAATCGTCGAAGCAGTCGCGCGTGCGCGTATAGCGGTGCGGCTGGAAGGCCAGCAGCAGCCGGCGGCCGGGAAAGGCGCCGCGCGCAGCAGCGAGCGTCGCGCGCATTTCGACCGGGTGATGGCCGTAATCGTCGATCAGGGTGCAGGAGCCGCCGCCGGGCAAGGCGATGTCGCCATAGCGTTGAAAGCGGCGACCGACCCCGCGGAATTCACGCAATGCCTTGACAATTGCAGAGTCGACGACGCCGAGCTCGCTGGCGACGGCGATCGCAGCCAGCGCATTCAGTACGTTGTGCCGCCCCGGCAGATTGAGCGTGACGGCCAGCCGGCTAACGTTGCCGTTGACCCGCACGCAGTCGAAGTGCATCTGGCCGGCCACCGCCTGCACATTCTCGGCGTAGCAGTTGGCCGACGGATCGAAGCCGTAGGTGACGATCTGCTTGCTTACCAGCGGCATGACTTCCCGCACGTTTACGTCGTCGGCGCAGAGCACGGCGACACCGTAGAAGGGAAGTCTCTGCAGGAAATCGACGAAGGCCTGCTTGAGCCGGCTGAAATCGTGGCCGTACGTCTCCATGTGATCGGCATCGATGTTGGTGACGATCGAGATTACCGGCGAGAGAAGCAGGAACGAAGCATCGGACTCGTCGGCTTCGGCTACCAGAAAGTCGCCGGTTCCCAGTCGGGCGTTGGCGCCGGCCGCGTTGAGACGGCCACCGATGACGAAAGTCGGGTCCATGCTTCCTTCGGCGAGGATCGACGCGACCAGGCTGGTCGTCGTCGTCTTGCCGTGCGTTCCGGCGACGGCGATTCCCTGCTTCAGTCGCATCAGCTCGGCCAGCATCTGTGCACGCGGTACCACCGGCACCTTGCGGCTGCGCGCGGCGATGATTTCCGGGTTGTCCGAGCGGACCGCCGAAGAAACCACCACCACGTCTGCCGAGTCGACGCTTTCGGCAGAGTGTCCAACGACGGTGCGCACGCCCAGCGCCGCCAAATGTCTGGTCGTCGAACTCTCGGCGAGGTCCGAACCACTGACCGAAAAACCGAGGTTGGCCAGGACTTCGGCGATTCCGCTCATGCCCGAGCCGCCGATGCCGACGAAGTGAATGTTCCTGACCTTGTGCTTCACCCGGCCAACTCCTCGCACATCCGAGCCACTTCCGCGGTGGCTTGCGGTCTCGCCAGTGCGCGCGCTCTGGCGGCCATTTCCTGCAGCGCGCTCGGCGGCGTTCGGCAAAACTCGCTGACCGCTTCTGGCGTCAGCTCCTCCTGCGGAAGCAGGGTCGCGGCACCGACCAGCGAGAGGAATCCCGCGTTCCGCGTCTGATGGTCGTCCACGGCGTGAGGAAAGGGAACCAGCAGGCTCGCCACCCCCGCCGCTGCCAATTCAGCCACGGTCAGTGCGCCGGCGCGGCAGATGACGAGATCGGCCCACTCGTAGGCGCCGGCCATGTCTTCGATGAAGGCAACACAGTGGGCCTGTACCCCGGCGTGCTCATAGTTCTGGCGGAGCTGCGCGAGATGCTTCTCGCCCGCCTGGTGCACGACCAGCGGCCGAGCCGCGGAATCGACCAGCGCCAGGCCCCGGGGAACGACGTCGTTGAGCGCCGCGGCACCCTGACTGCCACCGAGTACCAACAGATGCCCGGGGCAGCGGTGGCCGGCGAGGCGTTCATTGGGTGTGGGCAGCGCGCTGATCTCGGGACGCAGCGGATTGCCGACCCAGTCGCCAGCCGGCAGCGCGTCCGGGAAGCCACAGGCGACGCGCTCGGCGAAGCGTGCAAGGACGCGGTTGGTCAGGCCGGCGATCGAGTTTTGCTCGTGAATGATGAGCGGACAGCCGAGCAGAACCGCCATCAAACCGCCGGGGAAGCTGACGTAGCCACCCATTCCGAGAACCACGTCGGGTTTGGTCCGGCGGATTTCGCGGCGCGCCTGCCAGCAGGCGGCGAGCAGATGAAACGGCAGCAGCAGCTTGCGCAGCAGGCCCTTGCCACGCAATGCGGCAATACGTACCCAGGCCATTTCGTAGCCCCGCGGCGGAACCAGTTTGGCTTCCAGGCTGTCCGGCGCGCCCATCCAGACGACTCGCCAGTCGCGGGCCCGGAGCAGGTCGGCGACAGCCAGACCAGGAAAGACGTGCCCGCCGGTACCTCCGGCCATTACCAAGAGGGTTTTCATATCTTTGCCCCGCGCATCAACTGCCGATTCTCCCAGTCGATTCGCAACAGCACCGCGAGCGCCACGCAGTTGGCGAGAATTCCGGAGCCACCGAAGCTCATCAACGGTAGGGTCAGTCCCTTGGTCGGCAGCAGACCCATGTTCACCCCCATGTTGATGAAACTCTGCACTCCCAGCCAGACGCCTATTCCCTGCGCGACCAGCGCGGAGTAGAGCCGTTCCAGCGCCACTGCCTGCCGGCCGATGGCAAAAGCGCGTTGGATCAGCAGCGCAAAGAGGACGATCACTACCAGTACGCCGACAAAACCGAGCTCCTCGGCGATCACCGCGAGCAGGAAATCGGTGTGCGCCTCGGGCAGGTAGAACAGCTTCTCGACACTTGCACCGAGGCCGACGCCGAACAGCTCGCCGCGTCCGAAGGCGATCAGCGCGTGTGAAAGCTGGTAGCCGCGACCAAAGGCGTCCGCCCAGGGGTCCATGAAGCCAAAGATACGATCGCGTCGGTATGGCGAAAAGATGATCAGGGCAGCGAAGGCCGCCGCCAGCAGAAGAATCAGGACGACGAACAGGCGCGCGCGCATGCCTCCGAGAAAGAGGATTCCCATGGCGATCGAGATGATCACCACGAAAGCGCCAAAGTCCGGCTCCTTGAGCAACAGGATTCCCACTGCCACCATGGCGCTGGCCAGCGGCAGGAAGGCCTTCTTGAGGTCGTCCATGTAGGGCATCTTGCGCGCCGTGTAGTCGGCGGCGTAGAGCACGGCGAACAGCTTCATCAATTCGGAGGGCTGCAGATTGGCGATGCCGAGTGGAAGCCAACGGCGCGCTCCGTTGACGTCGCGCCCGATACCGGGGATCAGGACGAGCGCCAGCAGAACCGTGCCGGCGACGAAAAGCCACGGCGACCAGCGTTGCCAGGTGGCCAGCGGTATCTGGAACGCGACGCCGCTGGCGACCAGCGCAATCGCCAGGAAAACCGCATGTCGGGTCAGGAAATAGGTCGGCTGATTGCCGGTCAGGCGTCCGGCCTCGGCGGTCGCCATCGACGCCGAATAGACCATGACCATGCCGATCACCAGCAGCATCAAGGTGCTCCACAGCAGCGCCAGATCGATTTCCGAAGGCAGGCGGCGCGGTGCGTTCAATGTTCCCAGCATCAGGCGGCTTCCCTTTCGATGGTTCGTACGGCAGCGATGAAAGCTTCTGCCCGCTGCGCGTAGTCTCGGTACATGTCCATGCTGGCGCAGGCCGGCGAGAGCAGCACGGCATCTCCTGCTTGCGTCTGCTTGGCGCACCAGCGGACCGCTTCCGACATGTCGGCGCAGTGGCGTTGCGCTACGCAGCAACCCTCCAGTGTCGCGGCGATCGCCGACGCGTCGCGCCCGATCAGTGCGACGGCGCGCGCATGTCGCTCGACGGCGGCGCGCAGGGGAGAGAAATCCTGGCCTTTGCCGTCGCCGCCCAGGATGATCGCCAGGCGTCGTCCGAGGCCCTCGATCGCCGCCAGCGTGGCGCCGACATTGGTTCCCTTCGAGTCGTCGAAATAACTGACCCCCTCGATTTCGGCGACCCATTCGACGCGGTGTGCGAGACCGCGGAATGCCGCCAGCGCAGGCAGGAGCGACGCCGGCGTGATGCCGATCGCTTCGCACAGGGCGAGCGCCGCCATCGCATTTGCCGCATTGTGCCGTCCGACGAGCTTCAGATCGGTGAGCCTGATCAGCTTGTCGCGGCCACGCACCAGGTAACCATGCTCGATCCCGTAATCGTCGGCACGCTGCGGTGGATTCAAGCCAAAGGTGATCACACGGCGATCTTCGCGCGCTGCAGCCAGGCTGCGCGCGTCGTCACGATTGACGACCATGGCGCCGTCGCCCTGGAACACGCGCAGCTTGCTGGCCGCGTAATCCTCCAGGCTGTCGTAGCGGTCGAGATGATCCGCGCAGACGTTGAGCAGCGCCGCGGCGTCGGCGGCCAGGGTGTGCGTCGTTTCGAGCTGGAAACTCGACAGTTCGAGCACCCAGATCTCCGGTAGCGAGTCGTCGGCGAGGGCATCCATCAAGGCGTCGAGCGCGGCCGGGCCTATATTGCCGGCAACGGCAGCGCTGCGGCCGGCGGCGAGACACAGCGCACCCGTCAGGGCGGTGGTGGTGGTCTTGCCGTTGCTGCCCGTTATCGCGATCAGGCGAGCCCGCGGGGTCAGCTCGCGAATCGCCCAAACGAAGAGTTCGATTTCCGAGACGAGCGGAACGCCCCGTGCCAAAGTCGACTGCACCAACGCTTCCTGCCGCGGCACGCCGGGCGAGATGGCCATCAGGTCCACTTCAGCGAAGGCCTCGGCAGCAAATGGTCCGGCAAACAGCGTTGCCGCGGGGACTGCGGTGTGCAACGCGGCGGCCTGCGGAGGAGCGCTGCGGCTGTCGACGACCCGCACGCGGGCTCCTTGCCGTGCCAGCCACCTTGCCATTGCCAGGCCACTCTGGCCGAGCCCGAGCACCAATGTCAGCTTTCCCCGGAGATCCATGTCACCGCAACTTGAGGGTGGAGAGACCGATCAGCACCAGCATGATGGTGATGATCCAGAAGCGGACGACAACCTGCGTCTCCTTCCAGCCGCCCAGTTCGAAATGGTGGTGCAACGGTGCCATGCGGAAAATCCTGCGCCCACCGCTCCATTTGTAGTAGAGGACCTGCGCGGCGACCGAGAGCGTTTCGGCGACGAAGATGCCGCCCATGATCGCCAGTACGATTTCCTGGCGAACGATGATCGCCACGGTACCGAGCGCTGCGCCCAGTGCCAGGGCGCCGACGTCGCCCATGAACACCTCGGCGGGGTAGGCGTTGAACCAGAGAAAGCCGAGCCCGGCGCCGGCCATCGCACCGAGGAAGATCGCGAGTTCGCCGGCGCCCGGAATGTACGGCAGGAACAGATACTTGGCATAGACCGAATTACCGGCGACGTAGGCGAAAACGGCGAGCGCATTGGCGATCATTACGGTCGGCATGATTGCCAGGCCATCGAGCCCATCGGTCAGGTTGACGGCGTTGCTGGTGCCGACGACGACCAGATAGCTCAGCACCATGAAACCGAAAATCCCCAGGGGATAGGAAACGGTCTTGAAAAAGGGAACGATCAACTCCAGCTGCGCCGGACCGCTGGCGGTCAGACCGAGGTAGAGCGCCACCGCGATACCAATTGCCGATTGCCAGAAATACTTCCAGCGTGCGGACAGACCGCGCGGATTGCGATGCACGACCTTCTGCCAGTCGTCGTACCAGCCAATGCCGCCGAAGCCCACCGTGACCACCAGGACGACCCAGACGTAGCGATTGCCGAGGTCGCCCCAGAGCACCGTGGTGACCACGATGGCGATCAGGATCAGCGCGCCACCCATGGTCGGTGTTCCGGACTTCACCATGTGCGATTCCGGGCCATCGTGCCGCACCGCCTGGCCGATCTTCTTCGCTGCGAGCCAGCGGATCAGATGCGGTCCGGCGAGGAACGAAATGATTAGCGCAGTCATCGCTGCGAGCACCGTGCGCAGGGTGATGTAGCCGAAGACGTTGAACGCGCGCACGTCCTGCGCGAGCCATTGCGTGAGCAGCAGCAGCATCAGTCGCCCTCCGCGGGAACAGGAGCGCAGATGGCGTCGGCCACGCGCTCCATGCGCATGAAACGCGAACCCTTCACCAGGACGGTTGTTCCCGGGGTCAACTCGGCGCAGAGCGCGTCGATCAAGCGCTCGACCTGCGCATAGTGTTCGCCGCCGGCACCGAAGTTGCGAGCCGCCAGCGCGCTGGCTTCGCCGAGCGCGAACAGGCGGTCGATCCCCTGGCTCTTCGCGTAACCCCCGATTTCATCGTGGAACTGGGCGGTCATGTCGCCGATTTCACCCATGTCGCCGAGCACGATGATCTTCTTGCCGATCGTCGCCGCGAGAACGTCGATACCGGCGCGCACCGAGTCCGGGTTGGCGTTGTACGTGTCGTCGAGCAGCACCGCGCCGTGCACCGCGGCGCGCTGCTGCAGGCGTCCTTTGAGACCGCGGAAGCGGGTCAGCCCGGCCTGCACAGCGGCGATCGGAACGCCTGCCGCCAGGCAGGCGGTGGCAGCGGCGAGGGCGTTGCGCGCGTTGTGCTCACCCGGCAGGGCGAGAACGACCTCGAACTCACCGCCCGGCGCGCTGACGCCAAGACGGCTCTCCAGGCCGTGCCGGTGTACCTTTCCGGTTACGTCGGCCCGCTGCTCACAGCCGAAGGTCATGACTTCGAGGCCACGACTCTGGGTTTGCCACAGGCCAGCCCAAGAGTCGTCGGCATTGATCACTGCGATGCCCTGCTCGTCGAGGCCGGTGAAAATGCTACCTTTCTCGCGGGCGATCGCTTCGAGCGACCCCATGCCCGCCAGATGGGCGCGCTGCGCATTGGTGATCACGGCCACCGTCGGACGGGCGATTCCCGCCAGATACGCAATCTCCCCGGGATGATTCATCCCCATTTCGACGATTGCTGCTCGATGCGTCGCGTTCAGACGGAGCAGGGTGAGCGGCAGACCGATGTCGTTGTTGTAGTTGCCTCGTGTGGCCAGCACGGCTTCGCCGAAGGCTGCACGCAGGATGCTGGCGATCATCTCCTTGGTCGTCGTCTTGCCATTGCTGCCGGTCACGGCAATCAGCGACAGTGTGAAGCGGCTGCGCCAGTCGGCCGCCAGAGCTCCCAGCGACAGGCGCGTGTCGGCTACCTGGACGAGCGGAAAATCGCCGACGGAGACGCACTCGCCTGCGTCTGCGGCAACGATCGCCGCCACCGCGCCACGTGCCTTGGCTGCCGCGAGGTAGGCGTGGCCGTCGAAATGCTCGCCGCGCAGGGCGATGAACAGCTCGCCAGGAGCGATCGTGCGGCTGTCGGTCGAAACCCCGCAAAACATCGCATTGTCGCCGACCAGCTTGCCGGCAGTGGCGCGCGTGGCCGCGAGCACATCCATTTGCACGCTCATCGGGCCGCCTCCCGACGTGCTGCCAGTGCGGTGCTCGCCTGCGCGACGTCGGAAAACGGACGACGCACGCCGGCCGTCTCCTGATACGACTCGTGTCCTTTGCCGGCGATCAACACCACCTCGGCGGGATGCGCCGAAGCGATTGTCCGACGGATGGCCTCGGCACGGTCGGTGATGACTTCCGCGCCGGGGGCGGCGGCGCAAATGTCGGCAAGAATGGCTTCCGGATCCTCGCTGCGTGGATTGTCGCTGGTCAGCACGACGCGGTCGGCGTAACGGGTGGCGACTTCCCCCATCAACGGCCGTTTGCCGCGATCACGATCGCCACCGCAACCGAAGACCACGGCGAGAGCGGCACCGCGCGCACTGGCTATCGGACGCAGTGCGTGCAGCGCGCTGGCCAGGGCATCTGGAGTGTGCGCGTAATCGACCACGACCAGCGGCTCGTTGTGCCCACCAATCCTTTCCAGGCGACCCGCCGGCGGAGTCAGAAGCGCTAGCCGCTCGGCGATGGCCGTCGGCCCCAGGCCGGCGTCGAGCAGAACAGCGGCCACGGCCAGCAGATTGGAAACGTTGTAACGACCGAACAGGCCGGTTTCGACCAGCGAGCGGCCGTTCGGAGTACACAGCCGGAAACGGATGCCATCGATGGTTTCTTCGACTTCCTCGGCGCGAACCGTGCCCTGCCGATCGTCGGCCTGCGCCGCTTGCGTATACCCGACCACCTTGGTGGCCGTGCTCAGCGCTGCCAGCTCACGCCCATAGGGGTCGTCGAGATTGCAGACGGCGAGACGCAGGCGCGGCCAGGTGAACAGCCTTGCCTTGGCGCGGGCGTAATCCGCCATCGTGCCATGGTAATCGAGGTGGTCGCGACTAAGATTGGTGAAGATCGCGACATCGACGCGGGCACCGTCGAGACGCCCTTCGGCAATACCGATCGAACTCGCTTCGAGCGCGCAAGCCTGTACTTGGTCGTCGGCAAAGCCGGCCAGGCAGCGCATCAGGGTCGTCGCGGCCGGTGTCGTAAAACCGGTTTCGACGAGTTCTCCGGGCAGCCCGGCGCCGAGCGTGCCGATAATCGCGCAACGGCGTGGATGGGCGCTGCCGATCCACTGGGTGACGCTGGTCTTGCCGTTGGTGCCGGTGACTGCAATCAGCGACAGGCGCTCGCTGGGATGCCCGTATACGGCATGCGCCAGCGGGCCGCTGAGCTCGCGCACGCGGGGCAGCGCGAGGTTGACCAGTGGCCAGTCGCGGTTCCAGGTGAAATCGGTTTCTCGCGAGCTGTTCTGCTCCCAGACCACGGCAACCGCACCTTTGGCGATCGCTTCAGGAATATGGCGACGGCCGTCGCTGAGATCGCCCGGATAAGCGAGGAACAGATCGCCCGGCTGCAACTGACGACTGTCGTCGCTCACCCCGCTCGGGACAACGCCGAGCGATGCCAGCCGCGCCAGCGTCCTGCTCGCGACGTCGTTTTGGGCGACGATTGCCTGCTCGGTCACAGTTTGGCCTTGGCTACCGGGGTCTTTGGCGTCTGCGCGACGACCAGTGGAACGTCGGGCGCGATGCCGAGCGTGCGCAGCGAACTGGCCATCACGGCGGCAAAGACCGGGGCCGCGACGTCGCCCCCATAGTGCTGTCCGGCGCTGGGTTCGTCGATCATGACGGCGACGATCAGGCGGGGATCGGAGGCAGGCGCAAAGCCGACGAAAGACGCAACGTACTTGTTCGCGTAGTGGCCACCCACGAGTTTGTACGCCGTGCCCGTCTTGCCGGCCACGCGATAGCCGGGAATCTGAGCCTTGGGAGCCGTTCCGCCGGGCTGGACCGCCATTTCGAGCATCGAGCGCACCTCCCGAGCCGTTTTCGCGCTGAACACCGGCACCCCGCCGGGGGCGGACGAATCGAGCCGGGTCAGCGAAAGCGGGATGAGATCGCCGTCGCGCGCAAAAACCGAATAGGCGCGCGCCAACTGGATCAGCGACACGGAAATGCCGTGGCCATAGGACATCGTCGCCTGCTCGATCGGCCGCCAGTTCTTCCACGGGCGCACACGGCCGCTCACTTCGCCCGGGAAGCCCAGGTGTGGCACCTGCCCGAAGCCGACGTCGTCGAACATCTGCCACATCTTCTGTGCCGGCAGCATGGCGGCGATCTTGGCGGCGCCGACGTTCGACGATTTCTGAATGACCTCGGCGACAGTGAGGGCGCCATGCGGATGAGCGTCGGCAATCGTCGCGCTGCCGATCGTCAGGCGTCCGGGCGCGCAGTTGATGATCGTGTCCGAGCGAACCTTGCCATTGTCCAGCGCCAGTCCGATCGTGAATGGTTTGAGCGTCGAACCCGGTTCAAAGGTGTCGGTCACCGCGCGATTGCGCAACTGGCTGCCGGACAAACCCTCGCGATTGTTCGGGTTGTACGTCGGCCAGTTGGCCAGCGCGACGATCTCGCCGGTCTTGACGTCGAGCACGACGACGCCACCCGCCTTCGCGTTGTTGTCGGCGATCGCCTGTTTCAGGTGACTGTACGCCAGGTACTGGATCTTCGAATCGAGCGCCAGACGAATGTCCTTGCCATCCTGTGGTGGCTTGGTCGAACCGACATCCTCGACGATCTGACCACGACGGTCCTTGATCACGCTGCGACTGCCCGGCTGGCCAAGCAACTGGGAATGATAGGCAAGTTCGACGCCTTCGAGCCCCTTGTCGTCGACGCCGGTGAAACCCACCATGTGGGCGGTCATTTCGCCGGTCGGATAAAAACGGCGGTACTCCTTGTCCTGGCCGATGCCTGGCAGTTTGAGCGCTGCCACCTGATCGGCCACCGCCGGGGGAATCTGGCGGCGAAGAAAGACAAAGGTCTTGTCGGTGTCGAGCTTGTGGTTCAACTGTTTGACGTCGGTCTCCAGCAGCGCAGCAAGCTGCCGGGTCTGTACCGGCGTCAGCGTGGCCGCCGGGGGGATTGCCCAGATCGACTTCATCGGTGTTGAAATGGCGAGAACGTCACCGTGACGATCGGCAATTCGCCCGCGCGAAGCGGAGATTTCGATGTCCCTGCGGTAACGCGATTCCCCTTTTTCCTGCAGGAAGTCGGTGTGCAGAGTCTGCAGATAGAAAGCGCGGCCGATCAATACGCCGAACGAGCCGAGGATGAGCAAGGCCATCAGACGCGAGCGCCACGGTGGCAGACGCATTTGCAGCAGCGGGCTTTCCGCAAACTTGTGTGCCACTTTTGCCTTGAAACGCATCATTGCGAAGACCCTCCGCCTGCTGTCGCGGTGATCACACGGTCGGCTTCCGGCGTACGCATGCGCAGTTTCTCGCGCGCAATCTTCTCGATTCTCGGTGCCGCTCCCCAGGTCGAGAGCTCGAGCTGCAATTGCCCGAACTCCACTTCCAGTTGCCGCGCCCGTTCCTGCTCCGATTCAAGCGCCTGAAAGACCTTGCGCGCCTTGTGTTGCGAGGTCACCACGCCGAGACTGCAGAGCACCACTGCCAGCAAGAGAAACACGTTGAGACGGACCATCTCAGGCAACCTTTCTGACGAGCTTTTCTGCTACGCGCATGATCGCGCTGCGCGCGCGCGGATTCGCGGCGATCTCGTCGGCGCTCGCCCGGCATGCCGCGCCAACCAGCCGGAGCGTCGGCGGCGGCAGATCGGCGGCACGCAAGGGCAGTTTCTTCGGCAGGCGATCGGGAACCGCCTGATCGCGCAGGAAGTGTTTGACGATCCGGTCTTCGAGCGAGTGGAAACTGATCACGACCAGGCGCCCTCCCTGTCTCAAGACTGTCATTGCCTGTGGCAAGACTAGCGCGAGCTGTTCGAGCTCTTGATTGATATGAATCCGTACAGCTTGAAAGGTACGCGTCGCCGCATCCTGGCCGGGCTCGCGGGACCACACGCTCGCGCGTACGAGCGCGGCAAGTTCCCCCGTGGTTGCAAGCGGCCGGTTTCCCCGAGCAGCCACAATCTTCTTTGCAATCTGGAAAGCAAACCGTTCTTCACCATAATTCCCAATGACCTCCGCGATCTCCTGCACGCTGGCCCGCATTAGCCACTGCGCCGCTGTTTCCCCCTGCGTCGTGTCCATGCGCATGTCGAGAGGTGCGTCGTGGCGGAAGCTGAAGCCCCGCTCGCCCGCATCCAGTTGTGGCGACGAAACCCCGATATCGAGAAGGATCCCGTCCACGCCTTCTTCCGTATCCCAACCTGTGCGTCGCAGCGCGTCGACCAGATCACCGAAACGGTGGTGCATCACCAGCAAGCGCCGATCAAGAATCTCGCGGCCGAGGACGACTGCCTGCGGGTCGCGGTCGATTGCCAGCAAGCGTCCATCGGGACCGAGTCGTTCAAGAATGGCGCGGGTATGTCCGCCGCGGCCGAAGGTGCCGTCGACGTAGGTTCCCGCGGGCTTGATCGCCAGTGCATCAACCGCTTCCCGCAAAAGGACCGTCTGGTGCAGCAGTGCCGCCGTCACAGCGCCAGGTCTTCAAGACCGGGGGGCAGAAACTGATCGCCGAGAGCGAACACCGCGTCCAGTTGCTTCTGCCAGCCGGCATCCGACCAGATCTCGAAATGACTTCCCTGACCAACCAGCCATACCTGCTTTTCGAGCTGGGCAAACTGGCGCAGTTCGGGTGCTATCAGCAGGCGGCCGGCAGCATCCATCTCCTCTTCTCGGGCGTTACCGACCAGCAGCCGCTTGATTGCCGCCGCCTGCGGATTGAGGCTGGAAGCTGCCAGAACCTTGTCACGGATCGGTTCCCAGGCCGGTTCGGGATAAAGCAGCAGACAGCGATGCGGATGCGCAGTGAGCACCAGCCTGCCCTCTGCCGCCGAGGCGAGCGCGTCCCGATGGCGCGCCGGAATGGCGAACCTGCCTTTGGCATCGAGACTCAACGCAGCCGCACCCTGGAACATCGAACCCAACCTGCTTCCCACCTGTCGGAACCGCAAATCTTCCCACTTTTCACCACTTGTTCCCACTTTACGGCAAATATTTCTCTAAGGCAAGGGGTGATGTGCGGCTTTTCTCAATGGCGACAATGACTTATGAGCAACTTCCGATGTCTCTGCAGCGACCATTCCGCTTGATAAAACAACGAAAAGATCAGTTTATTTAAAGTAATTTGTCAAAATTCATCGCCAAGTATCTGCGTGCAATGGGTGGACACAGTTCCGGTGCGGTGGCAGTCGTAGGAGCGAAAGGGAGGCGCCGCCACTGCGGCAATGTGGGCGGAACCCACGGCGGGCGAGACTTGGCAGGGGGAAGTCGATCGATAAGCCGGGTTCTGTCGTGGGCAGCCATTCCTCTAGGCGTGCTGTTACCAGCACGCTCAAGCAGCCTACCCGGAAGCAGCGCGAGCCACGCCCATGCTTCCCTATTTGGCCTTGCTCCGGATGGGGTTTGCCGTGCCGGCCGTGTTGCCACGCCCGCGGTGAGCTCTTACCTCGCCGTTTCACCCTTGCCTGCCGCCGCCGAAGCGGCCACGTCGGCGGTTTGATTTCTGTGGCACTTTCCGTCGCCTCGCGGCGCCCGGTCGTTAACCGGCATCCTGCTCTGTGGAGCCCGGACTTTCCTCCCGGCATCGGGTTTGCACCCGATGCCCGGCGGCTGCCTGACCGACTTCCCGTCTGGATTATACCCGTCGGCTGCCACGGCCCGGGCGAAATTGCCATTGGTCATCGTAGTAGGCGGGGTCTTCGCTGTCTGCAGTGACGCCCGGCAGGCCCAGCAACGGTAGCGGCTGCAAGGCGCGTGCGTCGCAATGCCGACCGACAGCGAGTTCGCCGCTCAGGCGCCGGTCGATATCGGCGAGTTGTGCCGACAGGGGTTGGCGGAGCCAGTCGGCAGTCACTTCGTAGAGGATGGCCTTGGCGGTCAGGCCGCGAAACGGTCGTAACAGCTGCTCGTAGGTGGCGTGTCCAAAAACGAAGCAGCGCAGCGCTCGCCCGAGATCGGCACGACGTTCCCAGAACAGTTCTCGCCAGCGAAAGCCGCGCAGCAACTGCACCAGCGACGGATCGCTGACCGCCACTACGGCGCCGCATTCATCAAAATGGGTCAGCGCGTCGCGAGCGCGCCCCCGGCCGGCCGCTGGGGTGGAACGCTCGTCGGCATGGCGCTGATTGAGCATCGCCTTGGTTCGCGGATAAGTGCACCAGACCAGCGCATTGAAGAAGTCGTGCCAGTTACCGGGGCGTGTCGCCACCTGACCATTCGTCCAGATCCGCGCCTCGTACTCGAGACCGTCGTCTGGCGTCCTGACGAACGCAATCGGCAGGCCGCGGTGGGTGCGCAGGTCGATCGTGGAAGCCAGGTGATTGAGCGCAGCGAGATCCGGGGAAAAGGGAATTCTCGCGAGTAGCGGTGCGAGCGGCGCAAACAGCCCTCCCGGTGAGGGGAAGCCAGCCTGGTCACTGGGCGGCGGCGGCACCGTTGCTCGTGGACTGCCCGTCCCTTGCTGCGACAAAGACGAGGGTCCCGCCACGCGTCTGAAATGTCCCTTGCAGAGGCCCCATCCCGGTCTCCGGTTCAGCTTCCAGCCTCGCAAATCCCTCACAGGTCCGTGTCTCCACGACGTACATGCGCTTTCCCTGCCTGAGAATCCACGCGTCGTTGCCCGGTCCGAAAACCTCGACCTTGCTGTCGGCACCACCCGCTCCGATCTCGTGCCGTCGCTGGCAATCGGGCAGCCGCGCAACGACCACCGAATAGCGGGCGGACTTTTCCCAGAAGAAGTTCTGGACGCGAATCAGCGTCAGCGAGTGCTGGCTCGAATCGATTTCGAATGCCGCTCGCTGGTCCGAACAGGCGACCAGTAGTGGCAACAGCAGCACCAGCAGTTGCTTGCGTGACACGGACAGTCTCCTCATGTGCAGTCGGAAGCGGGGCTGCATCAGGTGAGCATCCGCCATCGCAGCAGCTCACCGGCCCGCAGCGGGATGAGCTCTTCGCCGTCGGCAAAGGGGTAGGCGTCGGGCACCCGCCAATCCTGCCTTTCCAGGGTGACCTGTCCGCCATTGCGCGGCAGGCCATAAAAATCGGGTCCATTGAAGCTGGCAAAAGCTTCCAGGCGGTCGATCACTCCCACCGACGCGAAGGCTTCCGCGTAAAGTTCGAGCGCGGCGTGTGCCGTGTAGCAGCCAGCGCAGCCACAGGCTGCTTCCTTGGCGCTGCGCGCGTGCGGTGCCGAATCGGTACCGAGGAAGAACTGGCGGCTTCCCGAAGTCGCCGCACGCAAAAGGGCCCGGCGATGGATTTCGCGTTTGAGGACCGGCAGACAGTAGTAATGCGGGCGGATGCCTCCCGAAAAAATTGCATTGCGGTCGTAGAGCAGGTGGTGGGCGGTAATCGTTGCCGCCACGCGTGGGCCGCAACTGACGACGAACTCCACAGCGTCGGCAGTCGTGATGTGTTCGAAGACCACCTTGAGGTGTGTGTGGCGTAGCAGCAAGGGATGCAGCACGCGATCGATGAATGCCTTCTCGCGGTCGAATACGTCGATTGCCGGATCGGTCACCTCGCCATGCACCAGCAGCGGCACGCCCAGCTCGGCCATCGTTGCCAGCGCTGCATCGCAGCGGTGGAGATCGCTCACGCCCGCGTCGGAATTGGTCGTCGCTCCCGCCGGATAAAGCTTGATCGCATGTACGCAATCGGTCTGCGCCGCGCGCCGAATTTCGTCGGGCGGGGTGTTGTCGGTCAGGTAGAGCGTCATCAGCGGCTCGAACGACATCCCTGATGGCAGTGCGGCCAGGATGCGCGCCCGATACTGCTCGGCAGCGACGACCGTGGTCACCGGCGGACGCAGATTGGGCATCACGATCGCGCGGGCGAACTGGCGTGCGCTGTGTTGCAGGACGGCGGCGAGCGCTGCGTCGTCACGCAGATGCAGGTGCCAGTCGTCGGGGCGCGTGATGTTGATCCGCATGCCTTGATCAAGTAAGAGCAGTAGCAGAATTCTAGATGATTTACATGCTTCCCGACGAGCGCTCTAGCGGTGCCAGGCGAGCGCCAGCTGATACAGAGCCTTCCGGCTGACTCCACTGATTGCATGCGCCAGCCTGGTGGCCTGGCTGAGCGGCAACCCTTCGTCGAGCAGCAACCGCAGTACGCGTTCTGCTTCTCCGGATTCCGCAACAGGCGGCGCTCCCGAGACGAGCAGCACGAACTCTCCTCGCTGACGGTCGGCATCGGCGAGCAGCCAGGCCTCGGCGTCGCCGAGTCGGCAACTGTGAATGCTTTCGAACAGTTTCGTCAGCTCGCGCGCGAGCACCACCGTCCGGTCTGGCTCAAAGACGGTCGCCAGCGCAGCGATGCTCTCGACAATCCGGTGCGGCGCCTCGTAAAAAATGAGTGCGTAGGGGAGGTGTGCGAGCTGGCGCAAGGCCTCCGCGCGCTGCCCGGCTTTCGTTGGCAGGAAGCCATAGAACAGGAAGTGTGCCTCGCCGAGGCCGGCAGCCGACAGGGCGACGATTGCCGCACAAGGGCCGGGCAAAGGTACGACGCGATGCCCGGCAGCGCGCACGCGTGCCACCAGCCGTGCACCCGGATCGGAAACGCCGGGCGTGCCGGCGTCGACCACCAGTGCCACGGACTCGCCAACCGCGAGACGCGCAATCACCCGCTGCGCAGCGTCTTCCTCGTTGTGCTGGTGCGCCGGCAACAGCCGCGCATCGCAGCCATACTGACGCAGCAGCGGCGCGCTGTGGCGCGTATCTTCGGCGGCTACCCACGAGACTCGCCGCAGGACTTCGATCGCCCGCTGACTCATGTCACCCCGATGGCCGAGCGGGGTCGGAACTACATATAATGCGGCGAATTCTTGCGTCATGGGGATTGGCTGGCAGGTGAGGGGCAAAGATACCACGAGCAGGACAGGCGGACGCTCGCTTGCCCCGGGCACGATTGCCGAGGGGCTGGCAGCGCGCTTTCTCGAAAGGCAGGGCCTGCGCATCCTGGCGCGGAATCATCGCTGTGCCGGTGGCGAAGTGGATCTCGTCTGCCGGGAGCGGGACGCAATCGTTTTCGTCGAAGTGCGCTTGCGTCGCAATGCCGACTACGGCGGCGCCGCTGCCAGCATCACCAGGTCCAAGCAAGGCCGCGTCGCGCTCGCCGCAGAGCATTATCTGAGTACCCATGGTGGGCGGGAAGCCGATTGCCGCTTCGACTGCATCCTGCTCGACGGGCTGTCTGATACCGCGATCGAATGGATTCGCGATGCATTTTCCGCGACTTAGTACGCTCGTTTGGCTCACCCTGTCGGCGTCGGTCGGCGCTGGCGAGACGGTGAAGGTGCTCGTGCAAAGCTCGCCGCTCGCTGGCAGCCAGTATTACGCGCTGTCCGAAGTCTCGCCGCAGATCAGGCGCGGTGACCGATTGACGCTGGTGCGCGAACCCGAGAACCGGCACGATCAGCGGGCGATTCGCGTCGAATGGAATGGTCGCCCACTTGGCTACCTGCCACGAGCCGAGAATCGGGCGGTGGCCAAGGCCCTCGACGAGGGCGAAAGGCTCGAGGCGAGAGTATCCCGCCTGCGTGAAGACCCGAATCCCTGGCGGCGCGTCGAGGTCGAGGTGTTCCTGGTTCTCTGATGTTAGAATCGGCACCACCTCATCCCTGCATCCGGGCCATCGTCAATGGACCTGCTCAGCCGTATCGGTCAGCATTTCACGGACAGCGCGCAAACCAAGCTGGCCGCCAGCGAGCTGCTGGCCGCGCCGATTGCCGAGGCGATCGAGGCGATGGTCGGCAGCCTGGTGAACAACGGCAAGATCCTTGCCTGCGGCAACGGCGGTTCGGCGGCCGATGCGCAGCACTTGGCGGCCGAACTGGTTGGCCGCTTCGAACTCGAACGTCACGAGCTCGCCGCGATCGCCCTGACGACGGACAGCTCGGTTCTCTCGGCGGTCGCCAACGACTATGGTTACAAGCTCGTTTTCGCCAAGCAGGTGCGAGCCCTCGGTCAGCCCGGCGACATTCTGGTGGCCATTTCCACTTCCGGTAACTCGGCCAACGTCATCGAGGCGATCAATGCAGCGCACGAGAACGGACTTCGCGTAGTCGCATTGACCGGTCGCGGTGGCGGTGCGATCGCCGAGATGCTTGCCGACACCGACGTGCATATCTGTGTTCCGGCGCAGCGTACCGCGCGCATCCAGGAAACGCATCTGCTGATCGTGCACTGCCTGTGTGACGGCATTGACTGTCTGCTGATGGGAGTCGAAGAATGAAGAAGTCTCTCGCCACCAGCCTGCTTTTCGCCGTCCTCCTGCTGCCGATGCTGCAGGGCTGTCTGCCGCTGCTCGCCGCCGGCGCCAGCGGCGGCGCGTTGGCCGCGGTCGATCGCCGATCTCTGGGCACCCAGGCCGACGATGAAACCATCGAGTGGAAGGCCAGCGCGCGCGTCAGCGAGAAGTACGGCGAAAACTCGCACATCAACTTCACGAGCTACAACCGCAAGGTGCTCATTTCCGGCGAGGTTTCCTCGGAAGAGATCAGGGTTCAGGTCGAGCGCATCGTCGCTGAAGTGCCGCAGGTGCAAGGGGTCTACAATGAACTCGCCGTCGCACCGGTCAGCTCGTTCTCCACGCGCAGCAACGACTCGTACATCACGACGAGAGTCAAGGGCGGTTTTGTCGATGCCGGCAAGTTCAACCCGGTGCATGTCAAGGTGGTGACCGAGGCCGGTGTCGTTTACCTGCTCGGTCTGGTCAGTCAGCGCGAGGCGGACGCGGCAATTCAGGTGGCGCGAACCACCAGCGGCGTCAAGAAGGTGGTGACGCTGATGGAGATCCTTCCTCCTGCCAAGGTCCGCGAACTGGACGCGCACGCCAACGAAGCAGCCGAGCAGGCGAATCCGCCTGCTGCGGGCGGTTGACAGGGAATCGGCCGAATCGCTGAGGCAAATTGTGCGAGCTGGAATGGCCGCAGGCGAATTGCGCGCTGGCAGCCAAGGCATTGTGACGAAAGTCCTCCCGAAGCCGATTGGCTGCTCGTTAGAATCACGACATGTCGCGACAGATTCCACCTGCAACTCCGGAGATCAACCGCTTGCGCGCCGCCGCCGCGTTGATACCGATCATCGAGAACGGCCTGACACAGGCGAAGCTCTCGGTCGAAAGGGCGGCTGGCATGGCCTCGTTCTGCGAATGGACGATCCGCAGTTCCCCACAGGATCCGGCAGCCGTCAAATTGGCGGAAACCGTCGTGATCGGCATGCAGCGTATCCGGCGTGTGCTGTCGGCGGGCAGTTGAGAAGGTCACTGCGAGCGGTCGGCCCGCCCTTTCGGCCTTTGCGCGACGATCTTTCGCCCAGTCGTCAATTGAAACGACAGGCGCCAGGGCCGTCCGGATGGCCGCAGCTTCCGCAAGGAGCGGGCAGGTCGCTGTTGCCGGCGCCACTCATCGTGGAAAAGGTGGCAAAAGCCGACAGCTTCTTCACCACTTCGGCGCTGTGGCAATCCGGGCACTCTGGTGCGGGCGAGGACTGGCGTACCAGTTTTTCGAACTCCCTGCCGCAGCTCGCGCAGGTGTACTCGTAGATGGGCATGACGTCGATACTCCCGATGATCTAGTAGTGACTATCGCAAAGCCTGTCGTTCGCCACCGTTGCCCCCTGCTTCCGGTGCAGCCGTGACGAATCGGCCGATCGCGTCATTTTCCCACGTCGCACCGGCATGTTGCCAGTATCC
>NZ_JAMTDV010000086.1:83743-115676 GCF_023806565.1 Accumulibacter sp.
CGAATCGGCCGATCGCGTCATTTTCCCACGTCGCACCGGCATGTTGCCAGTATCCGTTGCGCCGCGCGTGCACGCCCTGCGGAAACGATTTCCCCGCGCGACCGGCTGGCGGGCGCTCTACTGACGCGGTAAAGCTCCCCCGCGCTCGATGCGGTCCTCGAGTTCGCCGACATACGCCGCGACACTGTTTTCGGAGTGCTCGAGTGCGGTCAGCAATGCCTGTTCGAGCCGATCAAGGCGGGCCAGGATCGTGCCGTCGACACTCGCCGGTGCGCCGGCATCGCGTTTGGCGAGCTTTTCCAGTTCGCTCTCAAGAAAGTTGCGCAGTTCGGTGAAGCGCGACGCTTCGGCCTTGTCGGCCAGTTCCCGGTTGAGCTGCAGTTCCTGCGCGTGACGCCGCGAGTCGAACAGGGCCGACGCCTGGACATAGACCACGAAAACCAGGAAGAAGGCGGTAAGGAATACGACCACTCCGAGCATGATCACGCCGAGCGGCGCCTGCACTTCGGTGAGGCCGAGCGAAAGCGGCGTCGGCGTGGTGAAAGTGCTCCAGTTGAGTGCCGAAAATGCCGCGAGGGTGCCAAGGACGAGTAGCAGCAGGACGGTGCGAAACTTCATCGAATCATCACTCCTCGATCGGTGCGTGGACGGCGCCTTGCCGGACAGGCGATAGTATCTCAGCCTCGCCAACCTTTGGCCAACCACCGCAGGCAGCAGTCCCTCTGCATCGGCGCTTGATCAGGGCACGTCGGCGGACGGCATGCGGGCGACAATGATCGCCGTTTTCCTCGCCAGCCCCGGCGCATTCCGGTTGCGGTCATAGAAGCGCGGACTGGGAACCATTCCCGCCAGCCGTGCCGCCTGCTCCGGTGAGAGCTGCGCGGCGGAAACACCGTAATAGTGACGGGCGGCTGCTTCGGCGCCGAACACGCCATTGCCCCACTCGATCACGTTCAGGTAAACCTCGAAGATTCGCTGCTTGCTCCAGACGGTTTCCAGCATGAGCGTGATCAGCGCTTCCTCGGCCTTGCGCCACGGTGTCTTGGCGGGCGTCAGAAAGAGATTCTTGGCGAGCTGCTGCGAGATCGTCGAGCCGCCGGCGACGACACGTCCCTTCCTCTGGTTTTTTTCGAGTGCATGCTGGATGCCTTCCCAGTCGAAGCCTTCGTGGTCGACGAACCTGGCGTCCTCGGCGGCGATGATCGCGCGCTTCAGATTCGCCGAGATGCGGTCGTAGGCCAGCCACTGTTTCTGCAACTGCGCCTGCGGCTCCTTGATGCGCAATTCGTCGAGGCGAATATTCATGAACCGGGTGGTGTCGGGGTTTACCCAGTTCCACCAGAGGACCCAGCCGAACAGCCAGATCTGATAGAGCACGAGCAGTACGAGGCCGCCGAGCAGCAGCCGCTTCAACCAGCGCGCGACGATCATCGGTCGTTTGCGATGCTCGCGCCGCGCAGCGTGGCGATCACCGGCGCCGTATCGGGACGAACGCCGCGCCAGAGGCGGAAAGCCTCGGCCGCCTGTTCGACCAGCATGCCGATACCGTCGGCCAGACGCACCGCGCCATGGCGTCGGGCGAAGGCAAGAAACGGCGTGTCGCCGTCGCCATACATCATGTCGTAGGCGGTTCCGGCGGCTGCGAAAACGCTTGCGGGCAAGGGAGGCAGTTCGCCTCCGAGGCTCGCCGAGGTGGCGTTGATCACCAGATCGAAAGAACGTTCGGCAAGTTCCGGGTAGCTGCAGACGTGCAGTGCGGCGGTGCCGGCGAAACGTTGCGCCAGATCGCGTGCCCGGTCGACGTTGCGATTGACGATGACCAGTTTCGCTGGTCGGGAGTCGAGCAGGGGTCCGACGACGCCACGCGCCGCGCCACCGGCGCCGAGCACGAGCACGCGGCTGCCGGCGAGATGGCAGCCCAGGTTGACCGTGAGATCGCGAAGCAGGCCGGCGCCGTCGGTATTGTCGCCGAGTATCCCGCTGCCGTCGAAGGCGAGCGTATTGACCGCACCGGCAAGCTCGGCACGCCCCGTCCGCCGGGTTGCCAGGCGCCAGGCTTCCTCCTTGAAAGGCACGGTGACGTTGGCGCCACGGCCGCCGCTGGCGACGAATTCCCGCACGCTTGTGGCAAAGCCGTCGAGGGGTGCAAGAATTGCCGTGTAGCGCAGATCCTGATGGCACTGCACGGCGAAGGCTGCGTGGATTGCCGGCGACTTGCTGTGACCGACCGGATTGCCAAAGACGCAGTAGCGGTCGCTCATCGTTTTGTCGCCTTGCCCGTTTCCAGGCTGTCGCGTTGCGTGAAATTCCAGGTGCGGGTGATTTCGAGGATGTCCGTGTCGCGCCGGATGGCCGGCGGGAATGCGGCGAATGGCGCCGCCATGGCGACGATGCGGCGTGCCGCATCGTCCAGGATCTTGTATCCCGATGAACGGTTGATCTCGATTCCGGCGACCGTGCCGTCACTGTTGATGGCTACCGTGAGGACGAGGCTGCCGTACAGCTTGCCGCGGGCCGCCTCCGGGTAATTCAGCGTGCCGATGCGCTCGACCTTGAGCCGCCATTCCTCGAAGTACTGCGCGAACCGAAATTCCACCGCGCTGGTGCCGATGAACTTCCGGCGTGGTCGCTTGTTGTAGTCGTCGAGATCCTTGGCGATCTCGCCCTCGAGGCGGGCCATTGCCAGAGCGCTTCGCGCCAGGTCGCGGCCGCTGAGATTGGGTGCCGGTTCGGGTTGCACTTCCCGGTCGGTCTTCGGGCTGATCGCGGCCTTGCTCTGCGCCTGCGTCGCGAGTCGTTGCTGGCGCGCTTCGAGTGCCTGGATACGTTTCTGCGAATGCTCGAGGTCGTCGCCCTCCTGATGCCTGGGGGCAGGCGGCAGCGGCGTCTTCGCGTGCCGATCCAGATCGGTATTGCCGCCGTTGTCGAGATTGGCCTGCGCTTTCACCTGCGCTTCGGCCGGCTTGTGGGTCGAGCGGCGATTGACCAGAATGATGTCGAGAGCGCGCTCCTGGAAGGCACGCGAGGCGTCCGGAAACTTGAAACGCAGCGACAGGACGAGTCCGTGCAAAAGCAGCGAGACCGCCAGCGCCAGCGCGAGACCGTGTGTCGAGACCCAGCGCGCGACCAGTTGACGCGTTTCCCCGTTCACTTCAGTCGAGCGCCTCCAGCATCTCGTCGTCTCCTCCGCCGTTCGCCGTTTCGGGCGCGAGCGTTTCCAGGTAACGGCAGCCGAGCGAAAGCGTCAGATAGTCGATGGACTCGATGCGCAGTAGGACCCGCTGGCCGGGTTTGAGCTCCGGTGCCGACGGCAGTCGCTGTGCCAGCGGTAACTGATCCAGCCGAGCCAGGTTGTCGCGGCCGACTGTGGCATCGATCGTCTCGATTCCCTGCTGACGCAGCCAGCGCAGGCACCAGTAGCGTTCCATGCTGCGCTGGAATTCGATATAGGCACCGTAGGTCAGCTCAAAATCGCGCAACGCGGCGAACAGCGCCTCCGAGCGGGCGGCGAAGGGCGGAGTCTCGCCTCGCAGGCAGGCGACCAGTTGCCACTGGTTGATCAAATCGACGTAGCGGCGCAGAGGCGAGGACGACCACGCGTATTGCTTCACTCCCAAGCCTTCGTGCGCCTGCGGTGAGGTGCTCATGCGCACCTTGCCGCCGGTCTGCACGCGATAGATCGCGGCAATTCCCTGCTCGGCCAGCAAGCCTCCCCAGGTGCTGTTGGCGACGATCATCAGCTCGGCGACCAGTTTGTCCAGCGGGCTGCCACGTTTACGTAACGAGATCTCGACCCGGCAGCCCTCGGCGTTGCCGATGTCGCCGTCGATCCGGAAGTTGTAGTCGAAGTTACCCTGCATTGCCGATGGTTTTCCGCGTCGGCCTTCGCAGGCGTTGGCGAATTGCCAGAGTGTGATCAGCTCATCGCGCCAGGCAAAATCGAGGAGTCCATCCGCGATCGTCCGTTCGTTGAACAGCGGCTCGATGTCGTGGTGGCGCAGGTTGGCGACCACCGGGACGATTTCGACGCGCGATTCGTGCGCAGTGATCTCGAATTCCTGGCTGACGGTGAGGTACAGCGAAACCGCCGGACAGTCGCGACCGCCGGCAAGGGTGAACTGGTCGAGCAAGCTGTCCGGCAGCATGGTGATCTTGCTGCCCGGCAGGTAGACCGTCGACAGCCTTTCGCGCGCGATGGCGTCGAGTGGCGACCCCGGGGCGATGCCGAGTGACGGCGCGGCAATGTGGATGCCGACCCGCCAGCCCACACCGGGCAGCGGCTGCAGCGAAAAGGCGTCGTCGATTTCGGTGGTCGTCGCGTCGTCGATCGAGAAGGCACGCACATCGGCACGTGGCAGAGATCCTGGCTGCGCCATCGCCACCGTGGCAGGAAATGCTGTTCCGCGCGGGAATTGTTCGAGCAGGAAACGTTGCAGATGATAGTCGTGCGCCGAGCGGATGGCGCCGCATCTTTGCAGCAGATGCGCTGCCGAAAGGCCGGATTCGGCGCAGGCGGCTTCGAGCGCCTTGGTTTCGCTGCGGTTGCGGTCGGGTTTGTAGAGCAACTGACCGAGCATGGGCGAAAACTCGGGCGGCAGCGAGAAAGCCTTGAGTTCTCTGACCATGCGCTCGATGGTCAGGGCCTGTTGGCGCTTCCTTTCAAGACCGGCGAGCGCGGCCTGGAGAATTTCAGGCGGTGCCTTGCGAAAGCGACCCTTGCCTTTGCGGTGGAAGTAGATCGGCGCCGAATGCAGCGCCAGCAGCAACGCAGTTGCCTCGACCGCGGTGGCGACGTGACCGAAGTACTCGTCGGCAAAATCGGCAAATGAAAACTCGCCCTCCCCGACACATTCCCACAGGAAATCCGGCTCGATTCCCGCAGCCAGAACCTCGGCCCGGTCGAGCAAGGCGTTTGGCGCCGGGTCGCCGTAGCGCAACAGCACGCTTGCCGCCTTGATCTTGCTGCGCTTTCCGGAAGCGGTCTCGACCTGCAGCGAGGTGTCGTTGTCGCTCACAATGGTGGCCGCCTTGAAGGCACCATCCTCTTCGTACAGAACATGCATCGGGGTGATTATAACCCAGAGAATTCAATGATTTGCGGCACGAAATCGGGGAAGCGGGTAAAGCTGTGATCGCCTCCGGGGAGGACGATCTGGCGGCTGCCGGAATAATGGGCGACTGCCTGGCGGTAGTCGAGCACTTCGTCGCCGGTCTCGACCAGCAGCAGATAGCGTGTCGGCGTGATTTGCGGCGTTGCCAACGCACGCAGTTGCTCGACGTGCGCAGCAGTGAACTCGAAGGTTTCCCCCGTGTGGAAGTTGGTCTGGGTGCCGACGAGCCCGTCGAGCAAGTTCGGCGCCATCACCGCCGGGTTGATCAGAACGGCGCGCAAATCGTGCTTTTCGGCCAGCCACGAAGCGTAATAGCCGCCGAGCGAGCTGCCGACCAGGGCTGTCGGTCCATCGCCGCGAGTCAGCAGTTCCTCGGCGGTAGCGATTGCCAGGCGAGGAACGGGCGACAACTGGGGACACAGGAAATGGTCGGCGAGACCGGCGTCGGCCAAATGCCGGCCGAGCAGCCTAGCTTTCCACGATGCGGGCGACGAGCAGAAGCCATGCAGGTAGAGAATTCGCGCGCCCATCATTGCAGGCTCTCGTCGCGGCGCCCGCAGTCTCGACTGCGCAGCCTGCCGCTCTCAAGGTCGAAAGCGGGCAGCGTAACCGCGGCGGGTCGTCGGCGGCACGCTGACACCGACGCGAGTCCATCGGCGCCCGTGACCCGACCACGAATTGGTACCTTCCGCAGAGCTAAGGAGCGCACGCCAGGCTCTCACAAAAAGTTCCATTCTAGCACTCACGGTTGTGTTGCCCGCTCCAGCGCCGTCAGCCAGGCGATCGCCTGTTGCCGATCGTCACGACACATTTCTACCGAAGGTTGCAGTCCGGCGCAACACGCTGGTCGTTCGGGGCGGTGCCAGAGGCTGCAGCGCAACTCGTCGGTCAGGTGGGCACAGGGCTCACCCGCCGGTTTGCCACGCGGGTGACGGGGCAGGGGGGTGGTGATTGACGGTGCGATGCAGCAGGCGGCGCAGCCAGGCCGACATTCAGCCATCGACGGCAAAGCTGCCATGACCGAGTCGACGAGAGAGGGTCGCGGCTGCTTCCCGCGTACCCTCCGCCATCGGACTGTCCCAGTCCATGTCGAAGTTGCCGACGATCCCCAGCGAGGTGATCGCAGCGACCATATGGCCGCTGAAGTCGAAGACCGGGGCGCTGAAGCCGTTGATTCCCGGGGTCAGGCTGCCCGAGGCGCGGGCGATGCCGTGCCGGCGAATCTCTTCCAGCTGGACGTTCAGTGCGGTGAGGACTGCCTCGACCGCGGTGTTGCTGGCGGCGGCGCTGGCCAGCACCTCGGCGTCGAGCATCTTCTTTACGTGGCGCGAGCGGTAAAAAGCGGCGAAGGCGAGGCCCGTCGCCGAGCTGGTCAGTGGCAGGACGACGCCGGTGCGCAGGGTGAGCGTCACCGGACCACCCGCCTCGACCCAGCGTACGCACGTTGCGCCCTGATTACCCCACATCGCCAGGGCCACGGTCTCGCCGCTGCGCTCGCACAGGTCGTCGAGCACCGGCCCCGCCAGCCGCACCGGCTCGATCCGTGCCAGGCTTGCCAAACCGAGTTCGAGGGCGAACTCGCCGAGATCGTAGCGACCGGTGTTCGCATCCTGTTCGACGAGTCCCATGCGCATGAAACTCACCAGATAGCGGTGCGCCTTGGTCGCCGCCATGCCGGCGTTGCGCGCGACATCGCGCAGCATCATCGACCGGCCGTTGGCTGCCAGCGCCCGCAACAGCCGCGTGCCGACCTCGATCGACTGGATGCCCTGCCGGGGTTTGGCCGGTACGGGAACGCTGGTCTCGGACATCGGTCCGCCGAAAAGGGGCGTCTGGGCGGTCCGGGGTCAGCCCAGCGCCCGCAGCGCCGCTTCGTAGTCGGGTTCGTTCTTGATCTCTGGAACCAGTTGGCTGTGCAGCACACGGTCGTCGGTGTCGAGCACCAGGACCGCGCGCGCTGCCAGTCCGGCCAGCGGACCGTTGCTGAGCGCCACGCCGTAGTCCTCGAGAAAGCGGCGACCGCGCAGGGTCGATAAGGTCATCACCCGGTCCAGACCCTCGGCGCCACAAAAGCGGCTCTGCGCGAAAGGCAGGTCGGCAGAAATGCAGAGCACGACCGTATTGTCGAGTCCGCTCGCCCGCTCGTTGAATTTCCGCACCGAAGTGGCACAGGTGGGCGTGTCGATGCTCGGAAAGACGTTCAGGATCTTGCGTCGGCCGGCAAAGCTGCTCAGCGGAACGTCCGCCAGATCCTTGCCAACCAGTGTGAAGGCGGGCGCCGTCTCTCCTGGCTGAGGAAAGCTGCCATCTACCTGCAACGGATTGCCACCGAGAGTTACTGTGCTTGTCATCTTGATTCCCCAGCGAGTACGAATTGGATGATGTGGAAAAAGGCCGAGCGATCGACCACTTGTGTCAGCGTCTCTTGGGCATCGTATCCGGTTCCAAGTTCAGCTAATCGTCACGGCCGCAGAGAAAAATTGGTCAGGCGGCTGCGCCACGTTCGATGACCACGCCAACGCGCTGCACGTTGCGCATCATGCCCAGTTTGGCAACCGAGACACGCACCCAGGTCGCGCCGAAATCTTCAAGCAGGAGGGTGGCGACGAACTCGGCCAGCCTTTCGAGGAGGTTGAAGTGGCGCGCGGCGAGTTCGGCGCGCAGCCGGTCGACCACCAGTGCGTAGTCGATGGTATCGCCGATGTCGTCAGTGGCTCCGGCGCTGGCGGTCGAGGTGCCGATCTGCAGGGATATTTCCAGCGTCTGCGCCATTGCCTTTTCACGCGGATAGATGCCGATCAGCGTCGACGCGCGCAGGCCGTCGATGAAAATGATGTCCATTTGGCGATGCCTTCGCTCGGTGTACAATTCCCCGTCGGGCGTGCAATCCGCGGCGCGACCGAAGTGCGCGCATTCTAACCCAGAGTACCCTACCCGATTACCCCCGTGATGTCTCCGTTCCTGATCACCGTTCTTTCGGTCCTTGCCGCCTATCTGCTGGGTTCCGTCCCGTTTGCGGTGCTCGCCAGCCGCCTTTTCGGTCTGGCAGATCCGCGCAGCTACGGGTCGAAGAACCCCGGAGCCACCAATGTCCTGCGTAGTGGCCACAAGGGCGCCGCCATCCTCACGCTGGTCGGCGACATTGCCAAGGGCTGGCTGGCGGTCTTCCTCGCCACCCGCCATTCGGCTGTCCTCGGCGAGAACACGGTCGGACTCGTTGCGCTGGCGGTTTTTTGCGGTCACCTTTACCCGGTCTTCCTCGGGTTCAAGGGCGGCAAGGGGGTCGCCACGGCCGCTGGCGTCCTGCTCGCCATCGACTTCCGGCTCGGGCTGGCAACGCTGGTCACCTGGCTGCTCGTTGCCTTCACCTTGCGTTACTCGTCGCTGGCGGCGCTGGTCGCGGCAGTGAGCGCGCCGGTTTATGCTCTGCTCCTGTGGGGACGCGACCCGCTGGTGCTGGCGGTCGCCGTCATTGCGATCCTGCTGATCGGCAAGCACTGGCCAAATCTGCAACGCCTGATGACCGGCAGCGAGCCCAGAATCGGCGCCGGCAAATAAGTACCCGCGATCGCCGGACGTACCGGTACGTCGTCGTGGCGACGGTCTTGTAGACTAGGCTCCGGTCAATGGCCATCGCGGCCGCACCGCGAAAGCACCTGGTGGCTTGCCCGAATCCCCGGCCTGAAGACGCAGGGCGCCGGCCAGTGCGATCATGGCGCCGTTGTCGGTACAGAATTCGAGCTCCGGGTAGAAAACCGCGATCCTCGTCCGGGCGGCGTGCGCATCGAGCTGACGCCTGAGTTCGCGGTTGGCCCCGACACCGCCAGCCACCACCAACTGTCGCAGACCGCTGAGCTCGACGGCGCGTAGCGCCTTGCTGACCAGCACTTCGACGATCGCTTCCTGAAAGCCGTGCGCGATGTCCGCCCGCTGCTGATCGCTGATCTTCCCCAACTCATTCACCCTGGTCAGCACGGCCGTTTTCAGACCGCTGAAGCTGAAGTCGAGATCGCCGGATTGCAACATGGGCCGAGGCAGGCGGACCAGTCCGGGACGCCCGCGTTCGGCCAACAAGGCGAGAGCCGCGCCGCCCGGGTAACCAAGACCAAGCAGTTTGGCGGTCTTGTCGAAGGCCTCTCCGGCCGCGTCGTCGAGCGTTTCCCCCAACAATTCGTACTCGCCGACGCCGGCGACGCGCATCAACTGGCTGTGCCCTCCGGAAACGAGCAATGCGACGAAGGGGAATTGCGGCCGGCGCTTCGACAGCAAGGGCGAAAGCAGATGCCCTTCGAGGTGGTGTACCGGCACGGTTGGCACGCCGAGCGCTGTCGCCAGAGCTTCCGCAAACGCCGCTCCGACCAGCAGCGCGCCGGCCAGGCCCGGTCCTTGTGTGTAGGCGACGGCATCCAGCATCGTCAACGAACAGTCGCTGTCGCTCAGCACCTGCCGGAGCAATGGCACAAGGCGTCGGATGTGATCGCGCGAAGCGAGTTCCGGCACCACGCCGCCGTAATCCGCGTGCATGCAGACCTGCGAGTGCAGGGCGTGCGCAAGCAGCACGCCGCCAGCGTCCGCCCGGTACAGCGCCATGCCCGTTTCGTCGCAGGAGGATTCGATTCCGAGGACCAGCATCGTTCGCATTCTAGCGCAGGCGGCGGTTGTCGGCCGGCACCGCGAACGCCTGCGTGACGGCTGGCGATACGGCAGGGACTACCGCAGGCTGCCGGAAGAGTGCGAAAGCTGCTATCTTTTCGTCGTCCGTACAGCCTGGGATGAAGCCATGTCCAACCCTGTTGCCACGCACACGGTGCGTGCCGCGTGCCCGCATGATTGCCCGGATACCTGCGCGCTCGAGGTGACCGTCGGCGACGACCGCGTCGTCAAGGTCAGTGGCGCTGCCGATCATCCGCCGACCGCCGGGGTGCTGTGCACCAAGGTCGCGTACTATCCGGAGCGCATTCATCATGCCGACCGCCTGCTCTACCCGGCGCGCCGCGTTGGTGCGAAGGGTCCCGGTGCCCGATTCGAGCGAATTTCCTGGGACGAGGCGCTGGCGACGATTGCCAGGCGTTTCCAGCGCATCGTCGCCAGCGATGGCGCCGAGGCAATCGTGCCTTACAGCTACGCCGGAAATTCGGGGCTGCTCGGCTACGGTTCGATGGATCGCCGCTTCTTTCACCGTCTCGGTGCCTCGCGACTCGACCGCACGATCTGCGCCAGTGCCGGTGCGCTGGGCTATCAGGCGACGATCGGCGCCAGCGTCGGGCTCGACCCGGAGAATGTCGTCGATGCCCGACTGATCATCCTTTGGGGCAGCAACAGTGTGGTGTCCAATCTGCACTTCTGGCGCCTGGTGCAGGAAGCCAAGCGGCGCGGTGCCCGCCTGATCGCCATCGACCCTTGCCGCACGGTCACTGCCGACAAGTGCGATCAGCACATCGCCTTGCTGCCGGGTACGGATGCTGCGCTGGCGCTCGGACTGATGCACGTCCTGATCCGCGACGGCCTAATCGATCACGATTACATTGCCCGCCATACACTCGGGTTTGCCGCGTTGCGGGAACGTGTCCTGGCCTATCCGCCGGCACGCGTTGCGGCAATCTGCGGCATCGACGAGGTCGAGGTGGAAGGGCTTGCGCATGCCTACGGCGACACCAGGCCGGTGGCGATTCGCGTCAACTATGGCATCAACCGCACCGCTGGCGGCGGCATGGCAGTGCGCAGCGTGGCCTGCCTGCCGGCGCTCGTCGGCGCCTGGAGAGATCCGGCGGGAGGCGTGCTGCTGTCCACCTCGGGCAACTATCCGGTCGCCACCGCCGCCCTGGAGCAACCGGAATTGATGCCCGAGCCGATGCCGCGGATCGTCAACATGAGCCGCATCGGCAACGACCTGCTGCGCGCGCGACCAGCGATCAAGGCCCTGTTCGTGTACAACAGCAATCCCGTCGCCGTCGCGCCGCATTCCGCCGAGGTGGTCGAAGGATTCGCTCGCGAAGACCTGTTTACCGTCGTCCATGATCTGTTCCAGACCGACACCGCGGACTACGCCGACATCCTGTTGCCGGCGACCAGCCACATGGAACAGCTCGACGTTCACAAGTCGTACGGGCACCTCTATCTGCAGGTAAACCAGCCGGCGATCGCGCCGCTCGGTGAAGCGCTGCCCAACACCGAACTGTTTCGCCGTCTCGCCCGGCAGATGGGTTTCAGCGAAGCCTGTTTCTCGGATAGCGACGAGGATCTCTGCCGCCAGGCTTTCGACTGGAGCGATCCTCGCCTCGCCGGGCTCTCCTGGGAACGGCTGCGGGCCGATGGCCACGCGCGCCTGAATTTGCCGCGCGGCGCGGCGCCTTTCGCCGAGGGCGGGTTCCCGACGCCTTCGGGCAAGTGCGAGTTCCACAGCTCGCTGCTGGCGCAAGCCGGGCTCGATCCGCTGCCGAATTTCATTGCGCCGCACGAGTGGCGAGAGAGCGAACTTGCTACAGAGTTTCCGTTGGCGCTGATCACGCCGCCGGCGCGCAATTTTCTGAACACCAGCTTTGCCAATTCGGCACGATTCCTCGCGCAGGAACGTTCGCCTGCATTGTACCTGCATCCGGCCGATGCTGCCGCGCGCGGCATCGTCGACGAGCGCCGGGTACGCGTCTTCAATCGTCGCGGCGAGTTCCATGCGCGCGCCGTGGTTACCGACCGGGTGCGTCCGGGCGTCGCGATGTCGACGTCGATCTGGTGGCGCAAGCTTTCGCCCGACGGACGCAATTGCAACGAGGTCACCAGTCAGGCGCTCACCGACATGGGCGGCGGCGCGACATTCTACGACTGCCTGGTCGAAGTCGCTGATGCCTAACAGTCGGCGCGCATGATGGTAAGATATTGCACCGCACAAGCCGCGGCCGGTAGTCGCCGGTTCGGCCAACGGATTGTCTGGTGGCGAAACGGGGAAGGTTCGACGGGAAGGCGATGGCCGAACAACAGGCAGAAAAGGGGTCGATCCAGGTCATCGAGCGAATGATGTCCTTGCTCGAAGTGCTGGCCGACACGCCGGAGCCGGTGAGCCTCAAAGTGCTGGCGCAGAGCACGGGTTTGCACCCGTCTACCGCGCATCGCATCCTGGCGGTCATGAGCAGCAGCGCGCTCGTGGAGCGCCATGAGGCTGGCACCTATGCGCTAGGCATCAAATTGCTGGAGCTCGGTAACCTCGTCAAATCGCGGATCAACATCCGGCAGGTGGCACTGCCTTACATGCAGCAGTTGCACGAACTGATTGGTGAAGCGGTGAATCTCGGCATACGTCACGAGGACGAGATCATCTACGTCGAACGGACTTCGAGCGGCCGTTCGTTGCTGCGCGTGGTGTATCTTGTGGGCGGCCGTGCGCCGCTCCACCTGACTTCAGTCGGCAAGCTGTTTCTCGCCGCCGCCGGGCTCGCCGAGGTCCGCACCTACGCCCGGCGTACCGGCCTGCCGGGCAAGACTCCGCATTCCCTGACCCGTCTCGACGCACTCGAAAAGGAACTCGACAAGGTTCGCCGGCACGAAGTTGCCTATGACAATGAAGAAGCCGAGATCGGCTTGCGCTGCATTGCCGCGCCGATCCGGGACGATCAAGGGGAGGTGGTCGCCGGTCTCTCGGTATCCGCCCCCAGTGACCGCCACAATCCCGACTGGGTGAAACCGATCCGGGCGACGGCCACTGCCATATCGCAGGCGCTGGGCTATCGCATCTCACCGCGCAAGTGAGTTTCGCCAGCGACGGCCGCGGGCGTACCCCGTCGCACCGCCGTCAGGATGCCGCGCAGGATGTCGATCGGTGGCGGGGGGCAACCGGGCACCGTGACATCTACGGGAATCACGTTGGCCACACGTCCGCAGGTCGCGTAACCGTCGCCGAAAATGCCGCCATCGCAGCCACAGTCGCCGACCGCGACCACCAGCTTGGGGGCTGGCGTGGCGTCATAGGTACGCCGCAAGGCCATCTCCATGTTGCGCGAGACGGGTCCGGTGACCAGCAGCATGTCGGCATGGCGTGGACTGGCGACGAACTTGATGCCCAGGCCTTCGAGGTTGTAGTAGGGATTGTTGAGCGCGTTGATTTCAAGCTCGCAGCCGTTGCACGAACCGGCATCGACCTGACGAATGGTTAGCGCCCGGCCGAGAATGGCGAGCACCTCCTGATGAAGCAGCGGTCCCTGCACGCGCAGGGCATCGCCGCAGGCGGGTGCTGTTTCCGTGCGGATTCCGTTGCGTGCGATCTGTCGGAGGATGCGCCACATCAGAGGTCATGTCCCGAGTAGCTGAGGTTGAAGGACTTGTTGATCAGTGGAAAATCCGGAACGATGTTGCCGATCACCGCATGCTCGAGTACGGGCCAGTTCTGCCACGACGGATCGTGGACGTGACAGCGACGAATGGTGTTGGCGCCAGGCTCACCGGCCAGTTCGAGCGCAACGAAAACGTCGCCGCGCCAGCCCTCGACCCAGCCGGCTCCGAGCGCCGGCTTTGCCGGCAGTTGCAGCGGCGTACGCGTTTCACCGCCGTCAGGCCCGGCAAGAATCACCCGCAGCAAGCGCAGCGATTCAAAGATCTCGTCGAAACGTACCGCCACCCGTGCGGCGACGTCGCCATCGCGACGTGTCGCGATGTTCACCGCCAGTTGGTGATACGGCGGGTGAGGCTGATCGCAGCGCAGATCGACGGCCTGGCCGCTGGCCCGCCCGGCGAGACCGCCGAGTCCGAGCCGGGCGGCAAGTTCCGGAGACACCCGGCCGGTGGTCATGAAGCGATCCTGCAGGCCGGAATGCTCGTCATACACCTTGCGCAGTTCCACCACCTCGCGCTCGATCGCATCACACTGGCGGAAAAGCGTTTCGGCGGTCACCGAGTCGATATCCGACGCCACGCCACCAGGGACGATACAGTCCATCATCAGGCGGTGGCCGAAGGCGTCCTGCGAGCGACGCAGCCAGTCTTCACGGAGCCGCGAGAACTGGGCGAGCCCGAAACCGAACGCTGCGTCGTTGGCGAGCGCCCCGAGGTCGCCGAGGTGGTTGGCGACCCGCTCGCGCTCTAGCAGCAGGGCGCGCAGCCAGGCAGCGCGCGCGGGAATCGTGCATGCCGCTACCGACTCCAGCGCCATGCAGTAGGCCCAGGCATAAGCCACCGTCGAGTCGCCCGAAATTCGCCCGGCCAGGCGATGCGCCACGAGCGGCGGCAGTTCGGTGAAGCGTGCTTCGATTCCCTTGTGTTTGTAGCCCAGCCGTTGCTCCAGGCGCAGAACTTTCTCGCCGACCACTGAAAAGCGGAAGTGACCCGGTTCGATGATTCCGGCGTGTACCGGGCCAACCGGAATCTCATGGACGCCATCTCCCTGCACGCGGACGAAGGCATAGTCGATTGCCTCGCCAACCGGGCCGTGGCTCCTTTCCCGCGGATCGCGGCGCAGCGGGTGACCGTCCGCCGGCCAGGCACCGTGGTTGAGCCATGGTCTCTGGTCAGCCGCGCCTTCGGCAATAATCCCCAGCAGATCGGCCGCTGCCCGTTGCATGCGCGCCGCACAGGGAAAGAACGGCACCAGATCAGGGTAGCCCGGAGGGTTCACACTCCGCCCGCCGAGCGGCAAGTCCAGCCAGAGCAGGCCCTCGCGTAGCGCATAGGCGGCCGACACCACCAGCACGCCCGACGCTCCCCGCGTGCGATCGGAACCCCACAGTGCAAGCAGTCGGCCACCGGCTGCGGATACTGCCTTGGCGATCGCCCGCCAGGTATCCGAGCGGACGGTCAGGTTGCGTATCGGCAGAGGTGCCGGCAAGGGCTCGATACTTTCGACAAAGCGTGAAATCAGCATCGCTTCACCCACCGATCATCCGCGCCGCCTGGCGATACCATTCGTCCAGATACGGGGGGATATACAGGCCCAGCAACAGGCCCAGCCCGAGGTGAACGAATACCGGCAGCAGTGCCGGCGGGTGACGCAGCGGCTTCAGCGAGGTCTCGCCGAAAACCATCGGCTGCACGCGGCTAAAGATCGAGGCAAAGGCTACGCCGAGCGACAACAGCAGAAAAGGCGTGGCCCAGGGTTGTTCGCGCATGGCGGTAGTGAGAATCAGGAACTCGCTGGCGAAGACGCCGAAGGGCGGCATGCCGAGGATGGCCAGCGAACCGAGCATCATTCCCCAGCCAACGGTCGGGCTGACCTTGATCAGACCGCGGATGTCTTCCATGATCTGCGTTCCGGCCTTCTGCGCAGCGTGGCCGACGGTGAAGAAGATTCCCGACTTGATCAGCGAATGCGTCGTCATGTGCAGCAGGCCGGCGTAGTTGGCGATCGGGCTACCCATGCCGAAAGCGAAAGTGATCACCCCCATGTGCTCGATCGACGAATAAGCGAACATGCGCTTGATATCCTTCTGCCGCGACAGGAAAGACGCCGCGACCAGCACCGACAGCAGGCCGAAGCCCATCATCGACTGGCCGGCGAGGTGGCTGTGAAGCGCACCGTCGGTGAGCACCTTGCAACGCAGGAGCGCATACACCGCGACGTTCAGCAGCAGACCCGAAAGGACCGCAGAAACCGGGGTCGGTCCTTCGGCGTGCGCATCCGGCAGCCAGTTGTGCATCGGTACCAGGCCGACCTTGGTGCCGTACCCGATGAACAGGAAGGCGAAAGCCAGAGTGATGATGCTCGGATCGAGATGCGCCTTGACCGCTTCGAGATTGGTCCATAACAGCGCACCCTCCTCGGTTCCGATGACCTTTTCCGCTGCCATGTACAGCAGTACGGTTCCGAACAGCGCCTGGGCAATACCGACGCCACAAAGGATGAAGTACTTCCACGCCGCCTCGAGGCTGGCAGGTGTTCGATAGACGCTGACCAGCAGCACCGTGGTCAGCGTCGCCGCTTCCATGGCAACCCAGAGGATGCCCAGGTTGTTGGTCGTCAGCGCCGTCAACATGGTGCAGTTGAACAGTTGATACATGCTGTGGTATCGGCGCATGCGATTCGGCGTCATCTTGCCGTGGTCGCTTTCGACGCGCATGTAGGGCCGCGAGAAGATGGCAGTGGTGAGACCAACAAAGGCGGTCAGCGTGACCAGGAAGGCGTTCAGCGGGTCGATGAAGAACTCGCGATGCCAGGCGAAAAGCGGCCCGCCCGAAATCACCTCGACGGTCAGCACGCAGGTGGCTACGAAGGTGCCCAGGCTGACGGCAACGTTGATCTCGCGCGCGCTGTCACGGTGCCCGGTGGAGGCCAGAAGCATGCTCCCGAGCAGCGGGATGCCGAGGACGAAATACAGCGTCGCCAATTCAGTCTTCCTTGAGCTTTTCGAGGTGGCTGATGTCGAGGCTGTCGAACTGTTCGCGGATGTTGAACAGGAACACGCCGAGAATCAGAATGCCGACCAGCACATCGAGGGCGATTCCGAGTTCGACGATCATCGGCATGCCGTAGGTGGCTGAGGTGGCGGCGAAGAACAGGCCGTTTTCCATCGACAGGAAGCCGATGACCTGTGGCACCGCTTTCGAACGGGTGATCATCATCATGAACGAGAGCAGCACGCAGGCAAGTGCGATGCCCAGCGTGCCGCGGGCGATACTGGCCGATAGCTTCGAAATTGGCAGCGCCAGGTCGAAAGCGAAGATGACGAGAGCGATGCCGATGATCATCGTCGTCGGAATGTTAATCAGCGTCTCGACGTCCCAGCGCACTTCGAGGCGGTTGATCACCCGATGCAGCAGCAACGGAATCAGGATCACCTTCAGAACCACGGTGATGCCCGCCGAAAGGTACAGATGTGGCTGCTGCGTGGCGTAGCCGACGAGCACCGTCGCCGCCGACAGGATCGCCCCCTGCGCGGTGAACAGGTGAATCAGCGACAGAATCCGCCTCTGCGAAATCATCGCGAACGCCAGCATCAACAAAATCGCCGCCAGCAGGTTGATCAGTTGACCAGTGATCGTGGTCATCTCATCCTCCTACCAGGATGTTGACCAGCATGCCGATCACTGCCAGCAGAAAGGCGGTGGCAAGAAATTCCGGAACGCGAAAGATGCGCATCTTGGCGCTCAGTGTCTCGAGCAGTGCGAGCAGCGCGCCGCCGATCGCCAGTTTCAGAATCAGCACCGGCACGGCGAGCAGCAGCGCCAGCGGTGCATCTGCCTCGGCCACCCCCCAAGGGAAAAACAGCGCCAGACCGATACACGAGTAGGCAAAAAGCTTCAGACTCGCGGCCCACTCCAGCAATGCCAGATGCCGGCCCGAATACTCGAGGATCAGCGCTTCGTGGATCATCGTCAGCTCGAGATGGGTCGTCGGGTTGTCTACCGGTACGCGGGCATTTTCGGCCAGCGACACCATGCTGAAGGCCACTCCTGCCAAGGCGAGACTCGGGTAGATCGCCAGATCGCGTTGCGCCAGCGTTTCGACGATCGTGGTCAGTGAGGTCGACTTCGAAATCAGCGACGCCGAGAACAGCACCATCAGCAGGGCCGGCTCCGCAAGAAAGCCGACCAGCATTTCGCGCCGTGCCGCGAGCGTGCCGAACGAGGTGCCGACATCCATCGCTGCCAGTGAAATGAACACCCTGGCCACGGCAAACAGGCCTACCAGAGCGATCGCGTCAGCGGCCGGCGACAAGGGCAGATCGGTCGACAGCGTCGGAACGATTGCGCTGGCCAGCGCCATGCAACCGAAAATGATGTAGGGTGCGGAACGGAACAGTCGTGACGCGTGCTCGGCGATCACCGATTCCTTGTGGAACAGCTTGTGCAGCGTCCGGTACTGCTGCAGCAGACCGGGGGCCGACTTGTTCTGCAGCCAGGCACGCCATTGATTGACCCAGGCGCTGAGCAAGGGCGCCAGCAGCAGAGCCAGGGCGATCTCCAGCAGTTGGGAGAGCACGCCGAGTTCGGTCATTGTTTCACCACCATCAGCAGCGCGATCAGGGTGAGGAAGCTGTAGAGCAGGTACACGGCGATCCGCCCCTGCTGCAACAGCCCGATCAGGCGTGCCAGCCGCTCGACGCTGGCGGCCAGAGGCAGGTACAGCCAGTGCCAGAAGTGGTCGCCGAGGCTGACGTGATAGCGGGGAGCCGCATCGAAGGGCGTAGGCAATTCGCGCTCCATGCGAAAGAACGGTTCGAAGATCTGCCGGATGGGTTGCCCGAAGCCCTCGGCGGTGTCCTGCATGCGGGCGTTCTGCCAAGGGTGGCCGCAGTCCCACGGCGCCGCGCGGCGCAGGCGGCCGTGGTAAAAGAGGCGCACCAGCAGGAAGGCGAGCGCGAAGCTTGCCCCAACGCCCAGCAGGAAGATCGCCGGGCCGTAGCTCGCGCGCTCGATGGCCACCGGCACCAGAAGCCAGCCGTGGGCGCCGACCGCGTCACGAAGTCCCGCACCGACGAGGGAGCGCGTCACTGGGTCGATCAGCGCGATGAAGTCGACGGGCAGCAGCCCGAGTGCGATGCAGCCGCCGACCAGCCAAAGCATGCCGATGCGTTCCCAGCCGCTGGCGTCGTGCGCTTGTGCGAGCTTCGCTTCGCGTGGTTGGCCGAGGAAGATGATCCCGAAGAACTTGACCATGGTATAGCCGGCGAGCGCTGCGATCAACGCGATCAAGGCGGCCACCACCGGGATCAGCATGTCGAGGAAGGGACTCGGCAGACCCGGAGAAAAGAGGAAGCTTTGCAGCAGCAGCCACTCCGAGACGAAGCCTGCGAGTGGTGGCAAGCCGGCGCTGGCCAGCACCCCGATCAGGGTGATCCACGCCACCCACGGCATGTAACGGATCAGGCCTCCCAGCTTGCCGAGATTGCGCTCGCCGGTGGCATGCAGGACGGCACCGGTACCAACGAACAGCAGGCTCTTGAAAAAGGCATGGCTGGCGACGTGGTAAAGCACCGCGGTCAGCGCCAGCGCAGCCATCGGCCGCATACCGTAGGTCGAAAACAGCACCGTCAGGCCGATGCCGGCAAACATCAGGCCGATGTTTTCGATCGACGAGTAGGCGAGCAAGCGCTTCATATCCACCTGAGCGGCGGCGAATACGACACCGAATAGCGCCGTTGCCAGTCCGACCACCAGCAGCAACAATCCCCACCACCACACTTGCAGGTGCAGGAGGTCGAAACAGACCCGCAGTACGCCGTAGATGGCGGTCTTCAGCATTACCCCGCTCATCAGCGCCGAAACGGGCGACGGCGCCGCCGGATGGGCCTCGGGAAGCCAGACATGCAGCGGTACGATGCCGGCCTTGGCACCGAAACCGAAGAGCGCGAGCAGAAAGGCCATGGCCGCCCAGAAAGGCGCCAGATCTTGCGCCCGCATGTTGGCGAATGTGTAGTCGCCGCTATTCGCCTGCAGCACGCCGAAGCAGAGCAGGATGCCGATGGCGCCGACATGTGCGATCAGCAGATACAGGTAGCCGGCACGCTGGATCTCGACGATGCGATGGTTGGCCGTGACCAGAAAAAACGAGGACAGGGCCATGGTTTCCCACACCACCATGAAGACGTAGGCATCGTCGGCGAGGACGACGAGCGTCATGCTGGCGAGAAAGAGGTGGTACTCGAAGGCGAGCAGTCCCGGCGGCGTGCCTTCTCCCTTGCGAAAATAGCCGGCGGCGAACGCCGAGACGCCCGCGGACACGCAGCCGATAACCATCAGAAAAAAGGCTGAAAGGCTGTCGAGGCGGAAGTGAAAAGGCAAACCCGGCAGCCCGACCGGCAGCACCGCGATCTCGTGCGAAAACCGGAAAGAACTCGCGGCGAGTCCGAACAACGCCAGGCCGAAAGCGCCGCCGACGGGAAACAGCACTTTCGCCACCAGCGTCAGCCGGCGCAGAGCGAAAACGCCGACCACGCCGAGCAGCAACCACGCGGCAACGATCAGCAAAATCCAGTCGAGGTGCACCAGCTTTGCCGCAGCTTGTGGCCAAATAGCCGTCACGGCCGGTGGCTGCGGCGGCGCGACCGTCGCTCGCTGCCGATCCCCATCCTCTGCGCAGCATGCCGGACACCACTGGTGGAGAAGATCATGACGCTCCGATCTCCAGGAAAAGCCTGCCCGAATTCAATGGGCACGGTACTTGAGAAGTGTTCGGCCGGCTGTGAGACTAGCCGGGTCGGCAGGTTCCCGGCTGCTGTTTTCATCCGAGGGTAAGTATATTTGTTTTCTATGCTGTTGCAAGTATAATTCAATTATAATTCCGTGTCACTCCATGGAAAATCGTACCTCACGCCTCACCATCCTCATCGATCCCCGCAAGAAGCAGATCTTCGAAGAAATCTGCGCTGCCCATGATCTGACGCCTTCGCAGGTGGTACGGAAGTTGATTCGTCAATACATCATCGAAAACGCCGGTGACCGGGAACTGCCGGACTGGCTGAGAGGGCGATCGACTTTCGAGCGGGAGACGTGAACTTGGCCCCCGGCACCTGCCCGTCGTCTGGCCTTGGATGGTCAGGCAGCGAATGCCGATGCGCGGCAATCCCGGGAGCCGGCAAAGTCCGGCAAGTGTGGGAAGTTGACGCCTCTGTCATCGCACAGCCCCTGGTGAGCGTTATGATCATTGCAAGGTGGCTGGCCGCGTGATGTCGGGTGCCTTGCCAAGCCAATCTCACCAGGAGGAACGCCATGCACAAGCTACTTACCCTGTTGGTCGCCTTGCTCATCACTGCAGCGAACGCCTTTGCCGTGGTCAATGTGAACACCGCCAACAAGGACGAACTTCAGATGCTGACCGGTATCGGTCCCGCCAAGGCTCAGGCAATCATTGATTACAGGACCAAGAACGGTTCCTTCAAGTCCGTGGATGAGCTCACCAAGGTCCCCGGCATTGGCCCGGCCGTCCTTGGCAAGATGAAGAACGACGTGACGCTGACCGGTGCCACCACGGCCGCCGCAGACGCAGCCAGCAAGGGCGGCCCAGCGCCTGCGGCCCCGGCGACGGTCAAGGGTGAGCCCGCCAAAGCCGCAGCTGGAAGTGCCACGGCGACCGCTGCGAAAGCGCCTGCGGCGAACGCTCCACCGCCGGCAGCCAAAGCGGCTGCGGGTTCTCCGTCGGCGAGCGCTCCGCCTGCCGCTGCGAAACCGGTGGCAAACCCGGCGCCGTCAGCCGCTGGTACTCCCGTCAGCACCCCTGCCAAGCTGACGACGAGCCCGACAGACAACAAGAAGACGACCACCGCCTCGGCCAAGAAGGACGATCCGGCGACAGGCGACACTTCTGCCGCGAAGAAATAATCCCCGGCGACCGTTGCCCAAACGGACATGACGCTTCCAATTTGCCCCACAGGGGAAAGTCGTGTCCTTTTCCCATCGTGCGCTGGCAGGACAAGCGCCGTGGCAAATGGGGAGAAATAGTTCTGGGTTGACTGCCGTGTCTTCTTGTCGGCAGCCAGCACCCGGCGTAGGGATGCTAGTCTGATTGACACTTGCACTCGAGCACTGCCCGGCGATGATCGGCGTACGCGTCCGCCATCGTCGCCGCGATGCTTGGTACACTCTCGGCCTGCGTCCATGAGTCGAGCCCATGCGCCCGCCGCCAACACTATTGCCTTTTCTGTTTGTCTTTCTGTGGAGCACCGGTTTCATCGGCGCCAAGTTTGGGCTGCCGTACGCCGAGCCGTTGACCTTCCTGCTTGCGCGCTATCTCCTCGTACTCCTTCTGATGACCATCTTCGCGCTGGCAACGCGTGCGCCGTGGCCTGCCGACGGGCACCAGTACTTCCACATCGGCGTCTCCGGTCTGCTGGTACACGGGATCTATCTGGGCGGAGTCTTCATGGCCATCAAACATGGTTTGCCGGCCGGTGTGACCGCGCTGGTGGTCGGCATGCAGCCGCTGCTGACGGCCTTCGGTGCGGGTTTTCTGCTTGGCGAACGCGTCTCGGCACGGCAATGGCTGGGTCTGGTGCTCGGATTTGTCGGAGTCGCGCTGGTGGTTGCCAACAAACTCGGTGACCTGCCCTTGATCGCGATGTTGTTGCCGGCAGTCGTCGCCCTGCTCGGAATCACTTTCGGCACTCTTTACCAGAAGCGCTTTTGCCCGCACTTCGATCTGCGCACCGGTTCGGTCATTCAATTCCTGCCGAGCGCGGTAGTCACGGCGCTCGCCGCCTGGGCCAGCGAACGCATGTCGATCGAGTGGACGCCACAGTTCGTCTTTGCCCTGGCATGGCTGGTGCTGGTCCTATCGTTTGGCGCCATCAGTCTGCTGAACATGTTGATCCGCAGCGGCAGTGCGGTCAATGTCGCCAGCCTTTTCTACCTGACGCCCCCGAGCACCGCCGTGATCGCCTGGCTGGTTTTCGGTGAAACGCTTGGCGGACTGGCGTTGGCCGGTATGGTGTTGGCAGTGGGCGGCGTGTATCTGGCGCGGACGCGCGTCCGATGAACAATCGAGGCAATTCTGCGCTGCGCATTCTCGGTGTCGATCCGGGCCTGCGAGTCACCGGTTTCGGGCTTATCGAAAAGGCCGGGGGCCGCTTGGCCTACCTTGCCAGCGGGTGTATCCGCACTGCCGCCGGCGATTCGCTGCCCAGCCGGCTGGGGACGATTCATGCTGGACTGCGCGACTTGCTGGCAGAGCACCGGCCCGACCAGGCCGCCGTGGAGATCATCTTTGTCAACGTCAATCCACAATCGACCCTGCTGCTCGGTCAGGCGCGCGGGGCAGCGATCACGGCGCTGGTCGCGAGCGGGATCGAGGTCGCCGAGTACACCGCGTTGCAGGTCAAGCTGGCGGTGGTCGGAAATGGACACGCAGACAAGGCGCAAGTACAGCACATGGTGCGACGCCTGCTATCCCTGGCGGCCGACCCTGGACCCGACGCCGCTGATGCTCTCGCCTGCGCGATCGCGCACGCGCACGGTGGCCAGGGACTCGGACGGCTGACCAGCAGTGGCTTGCGCGTACGCAGCGGTCGTCTGCTTCCAGGCAAGGTGAGCCTGCGATGATCGGACGTCTTGCGGGAGTCCTCCTGGAGAAGAACCCGCCCCAGGTGGTGGTTGACGTGCATGGTGTTGGCTACGAGCTCGACGTGCCGATGAGCACATTCTGCAATTTGCCAGCGAACGGCGAGAAGGTCAGTCTGCTGACCCACTTCGTGGTGCGCGAGGACGGGCATTTCCTTTATGGCTTCGCGAGCGAGGGCGAACGTTTCGCGTTCCGCCTGTTGCTCAAGGTTTCCGGTGTCGGTGCGCGCCTGGCGCTCTCCGTGTTGTCCGGGCTTTCGGTCGGCGATCTCGCGCAGGCAGTGGCTCGCCAGGAGGCAGGACGCCTGACCAAGATACCGGGTATTGGCACCAAGACCGCCGAACGCTTGCTGCTCGAACTCAAAGGGAAACTCGCCGAAGCGTTGCCAGCAAGCGCTGTGCCTGCCGCCGGCGCCCATCATGACATCCTCAGCGCGCTGTTGGCACTGGGTTACAATGACCGCGAAGCGGCCGCTGCCTTGCAGCAACTGCCTGCCGAGATCAGCACTTCCGACGGTATCCGGCAAGCGCTCAGGCTGCTTTCAAGAGTCTGACCCGACAATGACGCTCGGCTATAAACAACTCATCCAGATTGCCTTGGTCGTGCTGCTGCTGATTGGCTGCGTCGCCGTGCTGTTGCCGTTTACCGGTACCCTGCTGTTTGCTGTGGTCATCTGCATCATCAGCCTGCCGATTCGCAACCGCCTGCTCACTGTCTGTCGAGGGCGCAGCAATCTGGCGGCCCTGCTGGTTTCAATGCTCCTCCTGCTGCTCCTCGTCGCACCGATGGCGCTGCTCTCGGGCTCGCTCGCCGATGGTGTCGAACTTGCAATTCGTTATTTCAAGCCCTTGATGGAGAACGGCCTGCCGGCGGAGCCTCCGCGCTGGCTGTCGAGAATTCCGATTGCCGGACCGGGGATTGCCGACTATTGGCAGGAACTCGTCGAGAGCCGCGAGGAAATGAACAACCTCCTGCGTCAGGTTCTCGATCCGACCCGCCGATTGGCACTCGCGGCCGGTGCGCTTTTTGCACAGGGTCTGCTGCAGCTGGTACTGGTAATCTTCTTCGTCTTCTTCATTTTTCGCGATGCGCACATCTACGCCGACGCCCTGCACACCGGCAGCCGGATGCTGGCCGGCGACCTCGGCGAGCGCATGCTCGCTCTCGTCGAAGGGACGGTCACAGGCGTCATGGCCGGAATCGTCGGGACGGCGGCGGCACAGGCGGTGGTGGCGATGATCGGATTCATCATCGCCGGCGTTCCCGGAATCCTGATTCTTACGGTGGCGACCTTTTTCTTCTCGCTCGTGCCGGTGGTCGGAGCAACCCTGATCTGGGTGGGTGCCGCGATCTGGTTGTACAACGAAGGGCAGACTGGCTGGGCCGTGTTCATGATCCTCTGGGGAATGTTCGGGATCAGCAGTGTCGATAATTTTCTCAAGCCGATCCTGATTTCGCGCAGTGCCAGCCTGCCACTGCTGCTGATCATTGTTGGCGTATTCGGTGGTGTACTGGTTTTCGGTTTCATCGGTCTTTTCCTTGGGCCGACCTTGCTCGCCCTGGGGCAGGCACTCGTGCGAGAGTGGCTGGCACATGCCGGTCCTGACGCGCTGGCCGCGCGCGACGAATCGCCGAGATGATCGAAATCGACGATCTCCGCGATCTGCCGGGCGACCGCCTGCTTTCGCGCGACGCGAAATCGACGCAGGAAGAAGCGATCGAGCGCGCCCTGCGGCCGCAACGTCTTGCCGATTACGTCGGACAGGCGAAGATTCGCGAACAACTGACGATTTTCATTGAAGCTGCGAGAAAGCGTCGGGAAACGCTCGATCACGTTCTTCTGTTCGGTCCGCCGGGACTCGGGAAAACGACCCTGGCGCATATCATCGCCGCAGAAATGCGCGTCAACCTGCGGTCGACCTCGGGCCCGGTGCTCGAACGCGCCGGTGACCTGGCGGCGATCCTGACCAATCTCGAACCGCGCGACGTGCTGTTCATCGACGAGATTCACCGCTTGTCGCCCGTCGTCGAAGAGATTCTCTATCCGGCGCTGGAGGATTTTCAGATCGACATCATGATCGGCGAGGGTCCGGCGGCGCGATCGGTCAAGCTCGACTTGCCGCCGTTTACGCTGGTCGGAGCGACCACCCGCGCGGGCATGCTGACCAATCCGCTGCGCGACCGCTTCGGCATCGTCTCGCGGCTCGAGTTCTACACGCCGGAGGAACTCACGCAGATCGTCACGCGCTCGTCACAACTGCTGAAGGTACCTGCCGACGCTGGCGGGGCGCTGGAGATTGCTCGCCGTTCGCGCGGCACCCCGCGAATTGCCAACCGGCTGTTGCGGCGCGTGCGCGATTTTGCCGAGGTCAGGGCGAGCGGTCGGATCACGCAGGAAGTGGCCGACCTGGCGCTGCGGATGCTCGATGTCGATCATGGCGGGCTCGACGTAATGGACCGCAAGCTGCTGTCGGCAGTGATCGACAAGTTCGGCGGCGGTCCGGTCGGCCTCGACAACCTCGCGGCGGCAATCGGCGAGGCGCGCGACACGATCGAAGACGTACTCGAACCGTACCTGATTCAGCAGGGTTTTCTGCAGCGCACGCCACGTGGTCGGGTGGCGACGGCGGCGGTGTATCGCCACCTGGGCATTGATGCGTTGTCTGACGAAGCCCAGGGTGAGCTCTGGCGGGCGCCGTGAGTGGCCGCCATCTGGTCACAAATCCTTACATTTGCCATCAGGATGCTAACTTAGAATCGGCGCCGGTCATGAAACAGCAGCAGAAAGCGAACGCGTTCACCATTCCCGTGCGCATCTATTACGAAGACACGGACGCCGGTGGAGTGGTGTACTACGCGAATTACCTGAAGTACTTCGAGCGTTGTCGCAGCGAGTGGTTGCGTGCGATCGGTCATCATCAGGCGGATCTGCTGCGCGATCCGGGGATCGCTTTCGTCGTTCGCAATGTCAGCATCGAGTACTTGCGACCGGCGCGCCTCGACGACCAAGTCGTCGTCGGTCTCGAAGTGGAGAAGATCAGCCGCGCTCAGATCTTCTTTCGCCAGCACATCCGGCGCGCCGACGACGCGGTTGAAGGCGGCTGGCAGGAACTGGTCTGCGCAGCCATCCACATCGCCTGTGTGAATTCGGCGCACATGAAAGCGACTGCTATTCCCGCAATCCTGCGTACCAAACTGGAAGCCCTGCAATGAATGTCTCGCAAGACCTTTCGATCCTGCATCTGATTCTCAATGCCAGCGCAGTGGTGCAGGCGGTGATGGTCTTGCTCGCCGGCGTCTCGTTCATGTCATGGTACTACATCTTTCGCAAGTGGTTTACGGTCAAGGCGGCGCGCGCGCAGACCGAGCAGTTCGAGCGCGACTTCTGGAGCGGCGGCGAGCTCAACAGCCTGTACCAGAGTGCGGTCAATGATCGCCATGGCACTGGCAGCATGGAGCGCATCTTCGAAGCGGGTTTTCGTGAATTCACCAAATTGCGCAGCCAGAAAAATCTCGACCCCAAGGACGTGATCGACGGTTCGCGCCGTGCAATGCGCGCCACCTATCAGCGCGAGATGGACAGCATCGATTCGCACCTCGCCTTCCTTGCGTCGGTAGGCTCGGTCAGTCCCTACGTTGGCCTGTTCGGGACCGTCTGGGGGATCATGCATTCATTTCGCGGACTCTCGAATGTCGGCCAGGCGACGCTCGCCGCGGTCGCACCAGGCATTGCCGAAGCGCTGGTGGCAACGGCCATTGGCCTTTTCGCCGCAATCCCGGCCGTGGTTGCCTACAATCGTTTCGCTCACGAGATCGACCGGCTTTCCTCGCGCTTCGAGTCGTTCATGGAAGAGTTTTCGAACATCCTGCAACGCCAGATGAGGTAAGGGCATGCGTCCGCGTCGGCTGAAAAACGAAATCAACGTCGTTCCCTATATCGACGTCATGCTGGTGCTGCTGGTCATCTTCATGGTGACCGCGCCAATGATGACCACCGCTTCCATCGACGTACCTTCGGTGGGCAAGGCGGCACAGCCGCCGGCCGAAGCGCTGCAGGTGATCGTTCGCGCCGATCGAACGCTGGCCGTTCTCCTGCCCGGCAAGACCGAGCGCTCGTTGACCCGAGCCGAACTCGCCGAGGCAATCGTCGCCGCGCAGCAGAAGAATCCCGAACAGGCGGTAGTCATTGCCGGTGACAGGAACGTGCGCTATGAGGCGGTGATGGACGTGATGAGCGAGTTGCAGAAGCAGCAGGTCCAACGCATCGGCCTTCTCGTGCAACCTACCGGCAAGTGAGTTCCTGATCCGTGGAAGCCGTCGAGCCGCTACCACGGCCGCCACAGGAGGATCCGGCAAAGTGGCCGTCGCTGGCCCTCTCCGCAGCCGTTCATCTGCTCCTGATCGGGGCGTTGTTTCTCGGCGTGCAGTGGAAGAGCAAGCCGCCGGCGGCAGTCGAGGTCGAAGTCTGGCGAGCGCCGCCGGCTCCGCCGGCAGCCAGCTCGCCGGAACCGCGCGAAGAGCCGAGGCCAGAGCCGAAGCCGGAACCGCGACCAGAACCCAAACCGCTGGCCAAACCTTTGCCGCGGCCCGAGCAGAAGCCCGAAGCCAAGCCCGAGCCCAAGGCTGAGCCAAAGCCTGCTGCCAAGGCAGTGGCGAAGCCCGAGCCGAAGCCCGAGCCAAAGCCGCCAATCAAGCCGGACATTCCGCTGAAGGAAGAAAAAAAGCTCAAGGAACCGCCCAGAAAGGAAGAAACGAAGCCGAAAGAGCTTGCGAAGAAGGAAGAACCGAGGCCGAAAGAGCCTCCGCGCAAGGAAGAAGTCAAGCCACGGGAGCCAGTGAAGGAGCCCAAACCGACGCCGCCGCACAAGGAAGAGCCGCGCAGGCCAGAGCCGGAGCACCGCCCCAGTTTCGACGACGAACTGAAGCGGGAGCAGAAACAGTTGCAGCAACAGCGAGCCGTCGAGGAACGGCGTGCCCGCGCCGCCGAGGCCGAAGCGGAAGCGCGCCAACTTCGGCAGCAACAAGGCAAACAGGCAGCGGACCTCAAGCGCGCGCAGGCAGAATACATCGAGCGTGTGCGTGGCAAAATCCGTGGCAATATCGTTCTGCCGCCGGGCATTCAGGGGAACCCGCAGGCCGAGTTCGAGGTCACGCAGTTGCCAAGCGGTGAGGTGCTGGATGTGAAGCTACGGCGGTCGAGCGGCAATCCGACCCTCGACGCCGCCGTCGAGCGTGCGATCCGCAAGTCTTCGCCATTGCCCAAACCGGCGCAGGCAGAGCTTTTCGAGCGAATCCTCCGCATTCCCTATAAGCCGCATGATGACTGAGGGCAAGCGACCGAAACAACGGCGCGGGCTTCCTGGCGGTCGTTGATGGCGTACGGCGCCACGGACCGAGAGCGACAGGATCAGGTGCGGATGGCGGTCTCGGGGAAGGACGGCCTGCGCTGCGGGCAGGTCAACAGATCACATTTCGTTACCAATCAGAGGCATTCAGAGAAGATATAATCGAACATTCTGTACTGGACTGCTTCATGTTTGGAATTCGACTGAAACTGCGTCATCTCGGGCTGCTCGCGACCAGTGTGATCGCCCTGCTGCAGGCGCCGGCGCATGCGCAACTGACGATCGAGATCACCGGCGCCGGCGCCAACCGCATCCCGGTGGCGATCGCCGATTTCGGCGGTGACGCCAGCTCCTCACGGGTTGTCACCTCGGTGGTTCGTGGTGACCTCGAACGTAGCGGCCTTTTCAGGATGGTCGACACCGGCGGGGTAACCATGACCGAAGCGTCGTCTCCGGCCTACGCGGACTGGAAAAACCGCGGCGCCGATGCAGTGGCCGCCGGCAGTATCGGTGGAAGTGACGACGGCCGGCAGGAGGCGCGCTTCCGCCTGTACGACGTCAACAAGCAGATCGCGCTGGGCGGTTCCGCTTTCGTCACGTCGAAACCGATGCTGCGTGCCGCCGGCCATCGTATTGCCGACCTGATCTACGAAAAGTTGACCGGCGAACCGGGCATTTTCTCGACACGGGTCGCTTACGTGGTGCGGGCCAGCGCCACCCGCTACGAGCTGCACATTTCCGATGCGGACGGCCAGAACGCCCAGGTTGCACTGATCTCGAAAGAGCCCATCATCTCGCCTTCCTGGTCGCCCGACGGCACACGGCTGGCGTACGTTTCTTTTGAGAACAAGAAACCGGTCGTCTACGTGCACTCACTGGCGTCAGGCAAGAGGATTGTGATTGCCAATTTCAAGGGCTCGAATTCGGCTCCAGCGTGGTCGCCAGACGGCCGCAAGCTGGCTGTCGTGCTTAGCAAGGATGGCGGCTCGCAGATCTTCCTCGTCAACGCCGATGGCTCGGGTGCGCAACGACTGACCACGGACAGCGCGATCAATACCGAGCCCACCTTCTCGCCTGACGGGCAATTCATTTACTTCACATCGGATCGAGGCGGCAGTCCGCAAATCTACCGGATGGCGGTCAGCGGTGGCGATGCACAGCGGGTGAGCTTCGAGGGCAGCTACAATGTGACGCCGCGAATTTCTCCCGACGGCAAGTCGATGGCGTTCATCAGCCGGCGTGATGGCAGCTTCCGCCTCTCCGTGATGGACCTGGACAGCAGGCAGGTACAGGTGTTGACGGACTCGCACAAGGACGAGTCCCCGACTTTCTCTCCGAACGGACGAATGGTCCTGATTGCCACCGAGATGGGCGGCCGCGGCGTACTCTCTGCCGTTTCACTCGACGGCCGTATCAAGCAAAGGCTCTCGATTACGGCGGGTGACGTCCGTGAACCCGCGTGGGGTCCACTGAGCCGATGAACAAGACATTTCAATTCAGCATCTTCCGCAGGAGAACGCGCATGAAACAATTCGTCTTCCCGGCCGCTCTGGTCCTTATGGTCGCCGCCTGTAGCTCGACTCCGAAGAGTGGCGACGAGACCGGGGGGGCTCCTGTCGAGAGCAGGGGAGGAGGTGCCGGAGTAACGACTGTCACGACGGGCGGGGTGGATAGCCGCGGACTGCCGGCCGTTCTCACCGATCCGAAAAGTATTCTTTCGAAACGCAGCGTGTACTTCGATTATGACAATTACGAGGTGAAGGCGGAATACAAGGAACTGGTGACTGCGCACGCCAAGTTCCTCACCGAGAACCGTCAGTTCAAGATGCTGATCCAGGGCAACACGGACGAGCGAGGCAGCCGCGAATACAATCTGGCGCTTGGCCAGAAACGTGCCGACGCGATCAAGAAAATGCTGAGCCTGCTCGGAGTGCGCGATGATCAGCTCGAGTCGGTCAGTCTCGGCAAGGAAAAGCCGAAGAATGACGGCCATAACGAAGCTGCCTGGGCCGAGAATCGTCGTGGAGACATGCTGTATAACGGTGAGTTCTAGCATGGAGAGTCGGTCGGCTGCTCGTCGGCCGGGCAGCCTGCATCTTCTGGCGATGGTCCTGATGGTCGCGGCGTTCGGCTCGCGGTACGCGCATGCCGGGCTTTTCGACGATGACGAAGCACGCCACCAGATCAAGGAACTGTCGATCAAGACCAACGATCGCCTCGACATCATCGCCAAGGGGCAGATCGAGCTGGCCAATCAGATCCAGGCGCTGCGCGAAGAGAACTCCCGTCTGCGCGGCCAGGTGGAGACCCTGACCTACGAACTGGAAGCGGCCAGGAAGCGACAGCAGGATTTTTACGTCGATCTCGATGGTCGGCTGCGCAAGCTCGAACCACAGCCCGCGTCGAGCACTGAGGCGAGACCGGCGGACGAGGGTCGGCCGCAGGCCGACGCTCCGAGGAAGGTCGCCAGCGACCCTGCAGCCGAGACGCGCGAGTATGAAGCGGCACTGAATCTGTTCCGGGCGAACAAGTTGAAGGAGGCGGCAAGCGCTTTCGAGACATTTGCCAAGGCGCATCCGGACAGCGCGCTGGCGCCAAGCGCCTACTACTGGCTCGGCAATGCCCAGTATTCGTTGCGTGACTGCAAGAAGGCAATCGACGCGCAGCGGCTGCTTGCCAGCAAGTGGCCAGCCCACCCCAAGGCACCGGATGCGCTGCTCAACGTCGCCACCTGTCAGCAGGAGCTTGCCGACGCCAAAGGCGCGAAGACGACGCTCGAAACGCTGGTCGCCAAGTATCCGGACAGCACTGCCGCCGCGACGGCCAGACAACGCCTCAAGAAATAGCCTGGTGCAGGTCACGGTGCGACCGCCATCGCTGAAGATCAGCGAGATCTTTCTGTCCCTGCAGGGAGAAAGCTCGCGGGTCGGGTTGCCGACAGTATTTGTTCGTCTGACCGGCTGTCCCTTGCGCTGCGTGTGGTGTGATACCGCCTACGCGTTCAGTGGTGGCCGTACGATGTCGCTGCCGGAAATCCTGGAAGAAGTTGCTTCTCACGACGTGCGCCGTGTCTGCGTGACTGGTGGCGAACCGCTGGCGCAGCCGGCGTCCCTGCTGCTCCTGCGCGCCATGTGCGACGCCGGTCACGCAGTGTCGCTGGAAACCTCGGGCGCGTGCGACATCAGCGGCGTCGATACCCGGGTTTCGCGAATCGTCGACGTCAAGGCGCCTGGTTCCGGCGAGGTCGAGCGAAATCACTGGCCGAACCTCGCGCTGCTGACCTGCAGCGACGAACTCAAATTCGTTCTCAAGGACCGCGCCGACTACGAATGGGCGCGGCAACTGATCATCGATCGTCGATTGGCGGAACTTTGTCCATTGCTTTTCTCGCCGGTAGACAGTGAGCTGGCAGCGGCGACGCTGGCGGAGTGGATCCTCGCCGATCGTCTGCCGGTTCGCTTTCAGTTGCAGCTCCACAAGCTGCTCTGGGGAAAAGAGCGCGGCAG